>DASQRM010000123.1:0-4159 GCA_035642895.1 Streptosporangiaceae bacterium
GAGGAGCTCTACCAGCGGCCCATCCACCCCTACACCGAAGCCCTGCTGTCCGCGGTCCCGATCCCGGACCCGGACCTGTCCGACCGCCGGACCCAGATCGTGCTCGAAGGTGACGTGCCGAGCCCGATCGTGCCGCCCTCGGGCTGCCGGTTCCACCCGCGCTGCCGGTACGCGACCAAGATCTGTGCCCAGCAGGAGCCGCCGCTGGTCGAGTACGGCGGCGGCGGCCACCTGGCCGCCTGCCACCACCCGCTCAACCTCGGCGTCCCCGCATCCCCGGCCCCGGCCGAAGGCGCCGCCCCGGCCGAGGGGGCCGCCCTGGCCGAGGGCGCGGCCCCTGCCCCGGCCGCGGAGCCGCTACCCCCCGTCTCCGGGGGAGCCGTCGGGGCCGAGGTGCCGGCCGAAGAAGCGCAGTGAGCTCTCCACCTCGAACATCGGCACGTTCCCGTGCCGGCCGCGGTTGGCGTGCAGGCTCTTCTCGCGTGAGGCGAACGCGTCGAACAGGGCGAGGCCCGACTCCCGCGGTATCAGCTCGTCGTCCCACTGCAGCAGGAACTCGACGGGGATGGTGACACGGGCTGCCGCCTCGCCCAGGGTCTCGTGCCCCGCCAGGCCGAACACGGCCGCGGTGATCCTCGGTTCCGCGGCGGCGAGCGGCACGCCGGTGGCGCTGCCCATCGACAGGCCCCAGAAGCCCACCGGGCCGTCCAGGCCGGGCTGGGCCCGCAGCGCGTCCAGGGTGGCCCGCCACTCGGGGACGGCGCGCTCGGCCTGGACGGCGTTGTAGCGGGCGATCTGCGGGCCCACGGGCTCGCCCGCCGCCATCTTTTCCCTGAACTCCGCGATGAACCGCTCGTCCTGCTCGGTTCTGGGGCGGTCGCCGGATCCGGGAGCGTCGATGGCGGCCGCCGCGAAACCGCAGGCGGCCGCCAGCCGGCGGGCGCGGCCCTGCATGGCCGGTGCCTTCTTGTGCTGACCGCCACCGTGGGCCAGCAGCACCAGCGGTCGGCTGGGCACCGGCGCGGCAGCCCCCACGGGTGACCAGAGAACCCCGGGAACGTCCCCGAGCGTGAACAGGCGTTCCGAGACGCCGTCGGTGATGGTTTCTGACGTGAAGCGCATAGGTTTTTATGACCTTCCGGGATGCATGCGGGCGCTCCCCGGCCACCTATGTCAGCGGAACCCCGTGGAGGGGAGCACCCATCCTGATACTGCGGTAATGGGTCTCACCTCCTCAGCTCGCTTTGCCTTCCCGAACCCTACCAGCCCGCCCTCACCCTCTCCGGAGCTCAATGCCCCTGAGCCAACCGCCCCAGTACGGCGCCGCAGCCGAAAGTATGGCGCCGCAGCCGAATGCTCCCAGTATGGCGCCGCAGCCGAATGCTCCCGCTTGGGCGCCGCGGCGGCCGGAATCCAGCCAGTCACATCAGCACCGCCAGTACCTCACCACCAGGACCGCATTCCGAGTACGCCGGGCCCGCTCGAACGCCATGAACCCCCGGATCCAGTGCGCTCTGACGCCGTGAAACCCCGGAACCATGACGTCCGGTAAGCGTCTGGCGGCGGACCGAGTCTCAGGACTCCATCTCGAATACCGCGACCTGGCTCTCGCTGTCAGAGGTAAAGGGGGCGCGGTCCCAGCCTGCCCAGCGGTCCCGGAGCCGGAAGCCTGCGATCCTGGCCATGAGGTCGAGCTCGGACGGCCAGACGTACCGGTAGGGCGCGGAGTGACGGACCAGGCGGCCGTCGGCCTCGATCCAGTGGTGCGACCACGCGATCTGCCCGGCCACGTCGTCGAAGGTCTCGATCCCGACGTGATCGGGGTCCAGGGTGAAGACCCGGGCGGTCTCGCCGGGAGGCACCCGGCGTAGCTGGGGGACGATCACCTCCACCACGAAGCAGCCGCCCGGCGTCAGCTGGGCGGCCGCGTTGGCGAACACCGCGAACTGGGCGTCCTGGGTGGTGACGCTCATGATCGTGTTCGCCACCAGGTAGACCAGTGTGAACTGCGCCCCGTGAACCCGCGTCGTGGTCATGTCGCCGATGGTCACCGGGATCGCCTCGGCACCGGCTTGGCCCGCAGCTGCGCCGCCATGTGCGGCGAAAGCTCCAGGCCGTGCACGGCGATCCCGCGGGCGCTCAGCGACAGCGCTACCCGCCCGGTGCCGACGGCGAACTCCAGCGCGGGACCACTCCGGGCCAGCCCGGCGAGCAGGTCGACGATCGGGTCGAGCACCGATGGCTCGAACTGGGCCCGGTAGGTCTGGTCGTAGATCTCGGCCACGTCGCGTTCCCACATGATCGAACCCATCGGCAACAGCCTCCTCTGCAGCGGCACCAGCCTCGGCCGGTCCGGTGCCCGCCGCCAACCGGTTTTATGGCGCAGACTGGATCCTGGTCGTCAGACGTCTCCAAGCTCGACGGCCATGTCGCCCCCGAGCCTCAGACGGAAAACCACATCCTTCACTCCCATATTTTTATTCGAAATACTGATATTAGCTTGTGATCTTGATCTGGAATCGCTAATATGTTTGATGGAGCCTTTAGTCTGCTCCATCAAATCCCTCATCCGGACGGGGGTGCCCGCATGAACCCCGGACCCGCTCCTCCTGACCCAGGCCAAAACCTCGACCAGGCCCTCGCAGATCGCGACGAAGCCTGGGAGGCGTGGCTGGCGTCCAGGGAACCGTGCGAGGACGACGAGCCGCCAGAATTCGAGGACGAGGGGGACTACCACGACGATCCAGTCGAGCTGGCCGAGATCATTGTCGAGGCCCGGCAGGCGTCCGCCGACCAGGCCGCCGCCGAGGCGCACATCGCAGCGTCGGGCCAGATCGCGGCCCTGGCCGCGGACGCGTCGGCTGCCATGGGCCGTCGCGGCCCCGGCATGCCCGGCTCCGCCGAGCCGCTGGCCGGCGAGTACTCAGGACCCGGCGGTGCGTTCGCCACCGGACAAGCGCTTGACGTGGCCCCCGGCGGCCCGGTACTGCTCGGCCATGCCGATTGGGCCGCCGGTGACGATAACCGGTTCGTCGGCGTTAGCGACGACGAGCTGCTCGGGATCATCTGCGCCGCCGACCGCAGCGAGGCCGCCGCGTCGGCGCTGAAGCACACCGCGGTCGCCGAGCTGATCCGGCGGCGCCCCGCGTCCGGCTGTACTCCGCAGGGTCCGGCGGGCATGCCGGAGGCGTGGGACGAATTCACCCGAGCCGAGCTGGCACCGGCCCTTGGGGAGTCTCGGTACGCAGTGGACGGCCTGCTGGACCTCTCGCACGACCTGACGGTCAAGCTGCCCGGGACCATGGCCTTGTTTCGGGAAGGGGTGATCTCCCGGTACAAGGCGCAGGTCATCTCCCACGCCACCCAGCTCCTGGATCCCGCGGAGGCCCGCGCCGCCGAGGCGATGGTGCTGGACCGGGCGGGTCGGCTGACCCCGGGCGCGTTGCGGGCCGCGATCGCCCGCGCCGTGATGGAGGTCGCCCCGGACAAGGCGCGAAAGCGCCGGGAGAAGGCGGCCAAGTCCGCCGAGGTGCAGTGGTGGGCCGAGTTCTCCGGCAACGCCGCGCTGGCAGGCCGGGAACTGGCGCCAGCCGACGCGCTGGCCGCCGGCCAGCGGATCGACTTCTGGGCTGACCAGCTGAAGGCGGCCGGCCTGGAGGGCTCTGCGGGCGAACTGCGGGCCAGGGCCTTCCTGGACCTATTGCTCGGAAGGGACTCCCGTCCGGACAGGGTCGCTGCTGACGGCGCAGGCCCGGGCACGTTCGCCGCGACGATCAACCTGACCACCCCGCTGGCCACGTTGCTGGACCTAGCCGACCGGCCAGGTGAGATCTCGGGTATCGGGCCGATCGACCCGTGGCTGGCCCGTGACCTGGCCGCCGCGGCCGCGCAGAACCCGAAGACGACGTGGTGCGTGACCGTCACCGACAAGCAAGGACACGCCATCGGGCACGGATGCGCACGTCCCAGGCCCCGAGGCCGGAAGAAAGAACCCGGCCGCCAGCACGGCCCGGGGCCACCGGGGTACACGTTCACCGCCGCGGATCAGCACGGGCCGCCGGGCGGGTACGGCACCTGGCTGCTTCGCACCCCCGGAGATGGGCCGGACCTGCGGATCAGCCTCGACTCGCTCAACACCCGGGACTGCGACCACCGGTAC
>DASQRM010000124.1:0-7553 GCA_035642895.1 Streptosporangiaceae bacterium
CGCCAAGAGGCAGCCTGTGCGGCTGGGGGCCGTCAGGCTGGGCAGCACCCGGGACGGGCCGCTCAGGCTGGCCCGGGAGGGGCTGTGGCTCTGCCTGATCCATGGCTTCTCATCCTTGTGAATCCATGCTCCGCTCACCAGCGGCACACCGCAAGCTATGTTAGTTTCGATTAAACAAATAAGTGGCGTGATCCCATACCGGCAAGGCTTTCCGGCCTCCCGGGACGTCCTCCCGTCTACCCTGGGCTGTCCTTTCCACGCCTCCTGGCCATCCTTCCCTGGCTCGCGGGCCCGGGACGGCTTTCCGCGCGGGCCCGCGGCCCATGATCACGGGATCAGTGTCACATGGTCACGGGACAACCGTTATCGGAGTGATGACGATCCGCGAGCCGCCGCGCCGAATCCGCCGGCCAATCCGCCGTCGAGGCCGGCCGCCGCCCCCGGGGCAGCCCGGAGCGCCCGGTTCGCCGTCACCCGCAGCGTCTGCACCGTGGTGTCCCCCACCTGGCTGACCATGGCGCGAACATGCCAGGGCACGAGGCAGAATCGATAACGTGCCGGAACTTCCCGAGGTGGAGTCGCTCGTCCGCTTCTTGCGAGAGCGGGCCGACGGGCATGTCATCGACCGCGCGGACAGCGCGGCCATCTCAGTGCTCAAGACCTACCGTCCCGACCTGACCGCCCTGCGGGGCCGGATCATCACGGACACCCAGCGGCACGGCAAATTCCTGGACCTGGTGGCGGCGCCCGCCCCCGGCGCCGACGGCAGCCAGCCCGGCGAAGGGCCGCTGCACCTCGTGATTCACCTGGCCCGGGCCGGGTGGCTGCGCTGGCGCGAAAATCTCCCGGAGACGCCGCCGCGCCCGGGCAAGAGCCCGCTGGGCTTCCGGCTCCGGTTCACCGACGGCGCAGGCTTCGACCTGACCGAGGCGGGCACGAAGAAGCGGCTGGCCGTCTACCTGGTCGCCGACCCGGCCGAGGTACCCGGCGTGGCCGCACTGGGCCCCGACCCGATGGCGGACACATTCACGGTGGAGGCGCTGGCCGGGATGCTGGCCGGCCGCCGGACCCAGATCAAGGGCGTGCTCCGGGACCAGAAGATCATCGCGGGCATCGGCAACGCCTACTCCGATGAGGTGCTGCACGCGGCCAAGATGTCACCGTTCCGGCTGGCCAGCAGCTTGACCGACGACGAGGTGGCCGGTTTGCATGCGGCCATCACGGCCACCCTCCGGGAGGCGGTGGAGCGGTCCGCAGGGCTGGCCGCAGGCGACCTGAAGGCCGAGAAGAAGTCCGGGCTGCGGGTGCACGGCCGGGCCGGGGAGCCCTGCCCGGTGTGCGGTGACACGGTGCGGGAGGTCTCGTTCGCGGACTCCGCGCTGCAGTACTGCCCTACGTGCCAGACCGGCGGCAAGCCCCTCGCCGACCGCCGGATGTCCCGCCTGCTGCGCTGACCAGCACCCGGTGATTTAGTGCACGGGAGACCCGGACTCAGCCCCGGCACCGGAACCGGAACCGAACACGTCGCCCAGCTGAGACCACTTGGTGGCCTGGCACCCGGTCCGGGCGAAGTGCGACGCCACGTGCTGGCCGAAGAACGTCCCGCTGATCGTGGCCCGCTGCGGGCCGGCTGCGATCATGGGGCACATGATGCCGCGCGGGATCGGCGCGAACGGGTTCTTGGCGGCCAGCAGCTGCCGGCAAGCCGCCTTGGCGTCGGGGTGCGTCCCGCCGGTCGGGTCGCAGCGCAGCGTCCACCGCTTCGGGGTGGCCCCCGGGCTCGCCTTCACCACCACGGTGAGCGAGACCTTGGCTGCGGGCGCGGAGGCGGAGGGCTTGGGGGCCGAGCTCGTGCTGGTGACACTGCCGCAGGCGGCCGCCGTGATCACGCACAGGGTGGCGGGCAGGAGGTACCCGGCGCCAGACCGTGCGTGCCGCAAGGAGAATTTCATGCCCATGTGACGTTCCCCGCCGCCCGCCGGTTCCCGCGGCGGCGCCGCGGGAACCGGTCTGCCCGTTCGTAGTGCTTTGTCGTCATTGTCGTTGCGAGGCTACCGGGCGGCCCGATTCAGCGGAACTGCCGTACTCGTGTGGAACAGTGGAGTGGTCCAATGACAGACGCCCTGATGACCCTTGACGAGCTGGCCGTGTTCCCTGACCGGCCGATGCCCGCGGACCGGCTGAGGCTTCTGGTGGGAGCGCCCGGCATCGAACCGGCGGGCCGACGCGATACTGGTGGCCGAAGGAGAAGCACATGAACCAGGCAGGAAGGCTTCCGGTTAGATTGCTCATGGCGGGGGTCTGCACCCTCACGCTGGCGGGCGGCGCGCTCATCGGGCTGGCTCCCGCCGACGCGGCAGTGTGCGCGCCTTACCAGCACATCACCGTGCACGGGACAGACTGGATCAGGAGCCCCGACAACTTCGGCGGCGGCAACGCCTGCCTCAACCAGCCCAACGGCACGGTCAGCTTCACCGTCAAGTCGCAGACCGCACCCCCGCCGGCCGAGAACCGGGTGGCGGCTTACCCGCACCTGGCCCGCGGCTGCGAGTTCCCCGCCCCCGACGCTCTCGGGGACTGCACCAAAGGCTGGACCGCGAAGCCGGTCACCGAGATGACCGGCTCGACGATCAGCTGGACCACCAGCCACACGGGGGTGGCTATGACCGCCAAGTACAACACCGGGGCTGACCTGTGGTTCTCCGCCACCCCCCAGTTCACGGCCCCGGTCACCGAGGTCATGTTCTGGCAGAACGTCCAGGGCCTCAAACCCTCACCACGCGCCGTGAAGATCCGTAAGGACGGCTACAACTGGTGGTACTGGACCGAGCCCGCCAGCAGCGGCCCATTCACCTGGACCGAGGTCATCTTCATGCGCACCCACAACATCACCAGCTGGAACAAGTTGCCCATCCACCCGCTGCTCAACTACGCCGTCCAGCACGCAGCCATGAGCCCCGACTCGTACTGGGAAGGCGCCGCCCTCGGGTTCGAGCTGTGGAACGGCGGCGGTGGCCTCAAGACAACGTCCGGCTGGATCCACCCGTGAGCTAGACCGGAAGCAGCGGGGCGTTCGGCCAGGACCCGCTGTGGGTGCTGGCAGGATCGTGCCCCGGGCGGTCCGTGGACGGCCGTGCCCCGACGGCCTGCGGAATGCATTCCGGTATTGTCCACGCGGGTCACGGAAATTATGTTCCGTCATTGCCACGGAATGAATTCTGTCCTTCCGAATTGGGGCTGCCGGCCCGATCAGCGGATCGGATTCGGGCGGCCCCATGGCTGTGCACCGGATGGCCGGGACGACCGCGGCCGTGGACGTCGCTGCTGGCACAGCCAGCAGCGAGGCACTTACAGAAAGCTTTGTTGCCGGTTTCCTGGCGCCGTTCCCGGGACAACCGGTATTAATGGGGAGCATTTTCTCGCCGTGCCCGGGGCAGCCGGACGATTCCCTGCTATCCGGACGGTCCCGAGCCGTTGAAGGAGAGCGCTCCGATGCCCGCGCCGTCGCGCCGTTGGTCGATGTCCATCCTCTGCGCCGCCGCCAGCCTCGTGCTGGCCGGGTTCAGCGCCGCCCCCGCGGCCGCGGCCCCGGACGTCACGTCAGCCGTCAGCCAGGCCTCGGCCGGCCCGGTCAGCCGGTCCAATGTCGGCGCCACCCACTCACCCCAGCTGCTGCGCCAGCTGTCCGGCTCGTCGCAGATGGGGGTGACGTCGGGACCCGGGCAGGTCACCCCCGCGCTGACCACGACCGCTGCCGTCGCGAACTACGAGCAGGGCGTGGACGTTTCCTCCTGGCAGCACCCGAGCGGGGCTGCCATTGACTGGTCCCAGGTGGCCGCGTCTGGTATTCGCTTCGCCGCGGTCAAAGCCACCGAGGGTGCCTACTACCCGAACCCGTATGCCCTGTCCGACCTGGCGGGAGCCAAGGCAGCGGGACTGTCCGTGGTGGCGTACGCCTTCGCTATCCCAAACGGGAACGGCAGCAGTAGTGATCCGGTTGCCCAGGCCGACTACCTGCTGAACCGTCTGGGAACCCAGAGCAGCACGGTCCCGATCATGCTGGACATCGAGTACAACCCCTACGGCGCGGAATGCTATGGGCTCAGTGCCACGGCTATGGTCTCCTGGATCTCCGCCTTCAACGCTGAGATCCAGGGGAAGACCGGGCGGCAGCCGGTCATCTACACTCCCCCCGGATGGTGGAACGCCTGTACCGGCGGGAGCGCCGCGTTCAGCCAGCTCCCATTGTGGATTCCGGATTACTCAAGCTTTGGCAGCCCGAGCCTGCCGACCGGCTGGACGAGCTCGACCTTTTGGCAGTACACGAGCAGCGGAACGGTGACTGGCATCCAGGACCCTGGAAAAACGGACCTGGATCAGGCATCAGCACTGCTGAAACCCGCCTACCGGCAGCAAACCGTCGGTGACCCAGTGGACTTCACGGTGCAGCCAGCCCGGGCTCCCGGAGTTCTCGGGCAGACGCTGACGTACACCGCAACGGGTCTCCCGCCGGGGATATCCCTCAGCAGCGGCGGGCTGATCACCGGCTGGCTGACCCGCAGCGGGAAGAACACCGTGAAGATCACGGCGAACGATGCCGCTGGACCAGTGGGCTACGTCTCATTCACCTGGGCCGTGAGCGCCGCGCCTGACCAGGGCCCCACTGGCCCGGTGCGCTTCAATGTAGGCGGCAAGTGCCTGAACGACGCCGGGAACGGAACCACCGACGGCACTGCGGTGAACATCGGGACGTGCAACGGCGGCGCCTCGCAGCAGTGGACCGTGGTGCAGGACCGCACGCTGCGGATCCACGGCAAATGCCTGTCGATCTCCGGGTCAGCCAAGGTCAACGGGGCCAAGACGGTGCTCGCCACCTGCTCGGGGTACGCCAGCCAGCAATGGACCGTCGGCAGCGGTGCCGAACTGGTCAATGCCACGGCGGGCCTGTGCCTGGCTGGCTCAAGCTCCGGAACCGGCGGGGTTCAGGCCTGGATTTCCGCCTGCAACGGCAAGGTCAACCAGAAGTGGACGCTGCCGGCCGGGCCGGTGGTGTCGGAGGTCCCGGGCATGTGCCTGAACGACCAGGGCGCCAGTACCACCGACGGCAACCCGGTGGTGATCTCGTCGTGCGACGGGCAGGCGGCGCAGAACTGGACGGCGCAGCCGGATGGAACGCTGCGTTTCGCCGGTAAGTGCCTGGACATCCCCGGCTCGGGTACGGCCAGTGGCACCAGCCTGGATCTGCTCTCCTGCAACGCCAGTGCGTCCCAGCAGTGGCGGATCAGCGCGGCCAACGGCGGTGCTCAATTGCAGAACCCGGCCTCCGGGCTGTGCCTCGCCGATCCTGGGGATGCCACCGCCAACGGCACCGCGTTGGAGGTGCTGTCCTGCTCGCCGGGTGACCCTGGTCTCGTCTGGCGGGTCCGCTGAGCGTTGCCACAATGGCGGGCCAGGATCGTCCCGGGATGGCACCATGAGGTGGTGAGCCTGGAACAGGCGACCGGGCAGAACCGGGTAGACGCGACAGCGTGGGCGGTCATCGAGAG
Organism: Streptosporangiaceae bacterium; assembly: GCA_035642895.1. Classification (GTDB taxonomy): domain Bacteria; phylum Actinomycetota; class Actinomycetes; order Streptosporangiales; family Streptosporangiaceae; genus RYN-230. The sequence continues at coordinate 5,547 of DASQRM010000124.1, forward strand.
TGCCGCCGACGCTATTGTCGCGTTCTCCACCGACCGCAGCGTCCTGCTGTGGAACCCGGCCGCCGAGCGGATGTTCGGCTGGCCCGCGACCGAGGTGGTCGGCCTGGAGCCGCCGATCATCCCGGAGGAACTGCAGTCCGAGCACAACGCGGTGCTGGAGCGGGTGCGCCGCGGCGGCCAGATCTCGTTCGCGACCCGCCGGGCCTGCAAGGACGGCAGCCTGATCGACCTGCGCATCGACATCAGCGCGCTGACCGGCCGCGACGGCGAGATGCTCGGCTGGGTCAACGTGTGCCACCGGACCGGCGATGACGACGCGGCCAGGTACATGGTCGCCCAGCGCGCCCGGGTGGTCCGCCGCCTCGGCGACGTGGTGGCCGACATGAACGCCCAGCGTGACCTCGAAGCGGTGCTGGACCGGATCGCGGCCAGCCTGCGCGAGCTGACCACGGCCGACGCCGGCGGCTTCGTCCTGATCGAGGACGGCAAGCTGCGCCTGGTGAGCATGGACGGGCTGCCGGCCAGCCTGCGCGGCCGCAGCGCCGACCTGGAGACCAGCCTGGTCGGCGAGCTGATGCGATCCGGCCAGACCGTGATGATGGCCACCGGGGAGTCGGGTGACTTCGACGACCTGATCTGGTCCGCGCTGCCTGGCCTGCACACCATCGCGCTCAGCTTGTCGCACGTGGGCGGCCGTCCCTACGGCGCGCTCTACGCCCTGTACAGCGGGCGGGAGGTCGGGCACGTCGAGCTGGAACTGCTGGAGCTGATGGCGGGCCACGCCAGCGTCGCGCTGAGCAACGCGATGGCCTTCGAAGAGGTGGTCCGGCAGCGTGCCCATGAGCGCGCGGTCATCGACGCCAGCGCGGACGGCATCGCGGTGCTGGACACCGACGGCCTGATCCGGCAGTGGAACCCGGCCGCGCACGAGCTCACCGGGCTGTCCTCCGACGAGGTCACCGGGCGGCCGCCGCCCTTCCCGGTGCCGGATGCATCGGACGGCAAGGTGACGCACCGGCTGCCCAACGGGCGGTGGCTGGACGTGCTCTGCAACGACCTGGACGGACGGGACGAGCGCGTCATCGACTTCCGCGACGTGACCGCGGCCAAGGAACTGGAGGAGGCCAAGGACCTGTTCCTGGCCACCACGAGTCACGAGCTGCGCACTCCCATCACCGTGGTGCAGGGCTTCGCGAGCACGCTGGCCAGCCGGTGGGACAAGCTGACCGACGCGGAGCGGCGCGCGGCGGTGCAGACCATCGCCGACCGGGCCGGCTCCCTGGGACGGCTGGTGGAACAGCTGCTGCTCGGCTCACGGGCCGGGGCGGACCAGCTGACCGTCACCAACGGGCCTTTCGACCTGGCCGCCCTGCTGCGCGGGACCGCGGTGGCGTTCCGGCCGCTGTCCGAGGCCCACACGCTGGCCGCGGACATCCCGGACGGCCTGCCGCCCGCCTACGGCGATCCGATGGCCACGGACATTATCGTGGGCCAGCTGCTCGAGAACGCGTTCAAGTACTCCCCGGGCGGCGGCTTGGTCGCCGTGGCCGCCCGGCACGCCGGGGACTGGATCGAGGTCAGCGTGGAAGACGAGGGCATCGGCATTGCCCCCGGTGATCACGAGCGGATCTTCGAGCGGTTCGTCCAGGGTGAGACCGGCGACCGGCGCCGGTTCGGCGGCATCGGCCTGGGCCTGTACATCGTGCGCCAGCTGGCCCGGGCGCAGGGCGGCGAGGTCGCGGCGTCCTCCCGCCCGGCCGGGGGCACCTGCATGGTGCTCCAGCTCCGTCCCGCGGCCAGCTGACTGCGCTGGCTGCACGGCTGGCTGACGTCGCTGGTTGGCCGGGCGCCCTAAACAGTAGCGGTCGGGCCGGCGAAGCTATCCGGGCGGAAGCCGGAAAAGTGGTATGAATCTACCGTGCCTTTGCGGAGCGGATCACGGGGACCGCGTCCGGCCTTAGCTCCGCAAGCCTGTCCCCGCCACCCGGCCTTCCCGGCCCGTCTCAG
>DASQRM010000125.1:0-4314 GCA_035642895.1 Streptosporangiaceae bacterium
GCGTAGCCGTCCATGGCCGAGTTGTCGAACGACGGCAGCGGCGTCGTGGACGTAACCTGCTCGGCCAGCACGCTGCCGTCCGCGTGCACCAGCGGCACCCAGACCGGGTCGACCGGGCGGATGGCCGCCAGCACGTCGGCCAGGTGCTCCTCGACGGGGACCAGCGGCGGGTCCGCGTGCGACCCCGGGCCCCCGTGCGGTCCCGGGCCCCCGTGCGGTCCCGGGCCCCCGTGCTGATGGGTCATTGCAGGTTGTCGAGGAACTTGCGGAGCCAGGGCACGAACTCCCCGGCCACGTCGGGCCGCTCGACCGCGAACTGGATCAGGGTTCGCAGGTAGTCCACCTTGTTGCCGGTGTCGTAGCGGCGGCCGCGGAACAGCACGCCGTACACGCCCCCGCCGTCGGCCGGATCCATCTGGGCCAGTTCCTTGAGCGCGTCGGTGAGCTGGATCTCGCCGCCGCGGCCCGGCGGGGTGCGCTCCAGCACCTCGAACACGGCTGGGTCGCACACGTAGCGGCCGATGATGATCCAGTTGCTGGGCGCGTCTTCCGGGGCCGGCTTCTCGACCAGGTCGGTGATCCGGACCACGTCGTCCTCGCTGGTCGGCTCGATGGCGGCCGTGCCGTAGCTGGACACCTGGTCGCGCTCGACCTGCATCAGGGCGACGACGCTCCCGCCGTGGGTCTCCCGGACTTCCAGCATCCGCTGCAGCAGCCGGTCATCGGGGTGGATGAAGTCGTCGCCGAGGAGCACCGCGAACGGTTCGTGGCCCACGTGCTTGGCCGCGCAGGACACCGCGTGGCCGAGGCCCTTCGGCTCCCCCTGGCGCACGTAGTGCACGGTGGCGATCTCGGCGGAGTCGCGGATGAGGGCCAGCCCCTCCTCGTCGCCCTTGGCGATGAGGGCTTCCTCGAGCTCGTAGTTGCGGTCGAAGTGATCCTCGATGGACCGCTTGCTGCGCCCCGTGATCATCAGGATGTCATCGAGCCCGGCGGCGGCCGCCTCCTCCACCACGTACTGGATGGCGGGCTTGTCCACCACGGGCAGCATTTCCTTGGGAGTCGCCTTGGTGGCGGGCAGGAAACGGGTTCCGAGGCCCGCGGCGGGGACGACCGCCTTGGTGACCTTCGTCGGGACGCTGTCAGGCATCTTCGTACCCTAGCCCGGCCGGGTGGCCGGAATGATCCAGGCCCGCGGCTCGGCGGGCGACTATCAGCAATGTCACAGTAACCTCGCAGCGTGAACGCGCCTGAGGCTCCTCTTCCCGGCCCGGAAGGGCTTAACCGGGACAAAGCTGTGCTGCGGGATCGGCTACTGGCCGCGCGGCGGCAGCTTACCGCGGCCGGGCGGGCCGGGGCCGGCCGGGACATCCGGGACGCCGTGCTGTCCCTGCCCGAGACCCAGATGGCCGGCACGGTGGCCGCGTACTACTCGATCGGCAGCGAGCCGGAGACCCACGGGCTGCTGTTCGCGCTGTGGAAGCGGGGCAGCTACGTGCTGCTGCCCATCCTGCTCCCGGACGGCGACCTGGACTGGGCCTCCTACGAGGGCCCGGACTCGCTGCGGCCCGGGCCGCGGTGGCTCAGTGAGCCGTCCGAGCCGCCGCGCGGGACCGGCGCGATCGCCAGCGCGGATCTGGTGCTGGTGCCCGCGCTCGCGGTGGACCACTCCGGCGTGCGCCTGGGCCGGGGCGGCGGCAGCTACGACCGGGCCCTGGCCAGGGTCGGAACACAAGTGCCGACCGTGGCGTTGCTGTATGACACCGAGTTCGTCCCTAGTGTCCCGGCCGGACCCCATGACCAGCGGGTTCGCATGATCGCGAGGCCTGCCGCCGGAGTCACCAGGTTGACCTGGGGATGAGCTACCATTTAGCAGTCGTGGACGGGGAGTGCTAAGGACTGCCCCTCAGGCCACAAGAGGAGAGATCGTGCCGACCTACGAGTACACCTGCACTGAATGCGGCGAGCAGGTGGAGGTCGTGCAGAAGTTCACCGACGACCCGCTGACCGTGTGCACCGCGTGCGGGGGGCGGCTGCGCAAGGTGTTCTCGCCCGTGGGCATCGTGTTCAAGGGATCGGGCTTCTACCGCACCGACAGCCGCAACGGCTCGTCCGGCGATGGCCAGGGCCAGGACGGCCAGGGCAAGGACGGCCAGGGCAAGAAGGACAAGGAGCCGTCGGGCGCCAAAGCGGATTCGAAGTCCGCGGACTCCGGCTCCTCGGGCTCCTCCGGCTCGGGTTCCTCGGACTCGTCGTCCTCGTCGAAGTCCTCCTCCGACTCGGGCTCAGGCAGCTCAGGTTCGGGCAGTTCCGGCTCGTCCTCGTCCGGGTCCTCCTCCGGCTCCGGCGACAAAAAGGGCACCAAGAGTTCGGCGTCGGCCGCCTCGTCCTGAGCCGCTGGCTAGCCTGTCCGGGTGAGCCAACCCGCAGACGTCGTGAGTCATCCTTCTGAGGTCGGCAGCGCCGGGGCGCGCCTGCCCAACCTGGCCCGCGCCGAGATCGGCGTGATCGGCGGATCCGGCTTCTATGAGTTCCTGGAGTCCACCGACGAGGTCAGCGTGGACACCCCCTACGGCATGCCCAGCGACCCCATCGTGACCGGCGAGGTGGCGGGCCGGAAGGTCGCGTTCGTGCCCCGGCACGGCCGTGACCACCGTTTCCCCCCGCACAAGATCCCGTACCGGGCCAACCTGTGGGCGCTGCGCTCGCTGGGCGTCCGGCAGATCCTGGCCCCGACCGCGGTGGGCTCGCTCAACCCCGCGCACGGCCCCGGCCAGCTGGCCATCCCCGACCAGCTCGTGGACCGGACCACGGGCCGCAGCCAGACCTTCTACGACGAGCGGGGCGCCGTCCACGTCCCGTTCGCTGATCCCTATTGCCCGGTCGGCCGGGCCCACGCCATCGCCGCCGCCCGCGCCGCGGACTGGGACCTGGCCGACTCAGGGACACTGGTGGTCATCGAGGGGCCGCGGTTCTCGACCCGGGCGGAGTCCCAGTGGTATGCGGCCCAGGGCTGGTCCCTGGTCGGGATGACCGGCCACCCCGAGGCCGTGCTGGCCCGCGAACTGGCCCTCTGCTACACGGCGGTCGCGCTGGTCACCGACATCGACGCCGGCGTGGAAGAAGGGGAGGGCGTCACCCAGGACGAGGTGTTCAAGGTCTTCGCGAACAACGTCGCCCGGCTCCGCGAGCTGGTCATCGACGTCATCGCGGACCTGCCGCCCGACCGGGACTGCCCCTGCCCGCACGCGCTGGACGGTATCAAGCTCCCCATCCAGCTGCCCTGAGCCTGTTTCCGGGCCTGCGGGCCCGGCGCCGCTGCGTAATCAGAGCGGGTTTTGTCCTCGAGCGCGCGAAATCCAGGCCGCTAACGCCTGGCGGGGGCGTCAGTCGAGATCCCCATGCTCGATCCGCGCCAGGCGCCGCTCGCGGACCAGCTGGTCGAACTCATGCTCCACGGTCACGTCGTCCGGGCTGAGCGCCGCGAAGATGCCGGTGATGTCGCGCATGCTGATCACCCCGAGCAGTTCGCCGTCCTGGACGACCGGCAGGTGCCTGATCCAGCGGGCCGCCATTTCCCGGGCCGCCTCGTGCAGCGGCATGTCCGGCGGCACGGTGAAGACCTCCGTCGACATCGCCTCGTCCACCGTGCTGGTCTCCAGGTCGGCGCCGAGCGCAACCGCCCGCAGCAGGTCGCGCTCCGTGATGATCCCGGCGAGGCGCCCGCGGTCGGAAATCAGCAGCGACCCGGTCTGCTGCCGCCACATCCGCGTCGCGGCGGCGCGCAATGTGTCGGAGGCTGTTTCCGTGATGGTGGCCTGGGTCATGACGTCTCGTACCTGCACGGCGTGGGCTCCTTGGTCGCGTGCACGACTATCAGGGGTTGCGTCCCACCCTACGGTCCTGCTGGGCCGATGCCGCGTCGGCCGCTAGGGCGTACCGGGCCGGCCCGGCCGGGGGTGCCGGGCTGGGCGGCCGAGCCGGCCGGCCTGGCCGCCGACCGGTTACGCTAGATCGCGTCTGTGCTGTGCTGGCCGTGTTGGCTGGCTGCCACAGCCCGGCTGGCCCCGATAGCTCAGCGGATAGAGCAACTGCCTCCTAAGCAGTAGGTCGCGCGTTCGAGTCGCGCTCGGGGCGCTCACCTTTCCGTGCAGGTCAGAGCTGGGTTCCCGGCTTCTGCCGATGATCTTCAAGAGGCTTGTTTCCGGTTTCGTGCCCGTTGCGTGCCCGATCGCCTGATGGTGGGCTGGCCGCCCTGGCGCTTGCTGCCGCGTTTCAGTTCCTCGGTGGCCAGCTTGCTGAGGGTGTCCGCGA
>DASQRM010000126.1:0-11862 GCA_035642895.1 Streptosporangiaceae bacterium
CGTGTTGAAGAAGTACGACGCCGTGCTGGCATCTACCCCGCTCAGCGACTGAACGTTCCCGGCGGTCATCATCCAGGCCGGCTTGGTGGTGGCGGCGCCGGCCGGGCCCGCGACCAGGGCCAGCGCCAGGCCGGTGGCACCAACCGCGGCGACCGCCGCGATACCGGCCTTGGACCGGGTGGTGCGCGGGAGCCACCCGCGAACGCGATGGCGTCCGGCCGGCGCACTCGCCCCCCCGGAGCCAGGCCCAGCGGTTTCGGACGATGATTTTGCAGAGGTATGCATGACGGGCTCCTGGGGATTTCTTACTGGTTGTTTTCCTTTCGTCACCAGTGTCAAGAAATCGCTGTCTGTGCCCTAGGGAATTGCGGCCTGTCTTGATAGAGGGCTTTTCCCCGATCCGATCGCTCCGGTTCTGTGGCTGGGCGGGGCGCTATGGCCTGAGCCGGAATGCCCGGGCCAGGGACCGGCCCGGGTGGCGGCGGTCCCGGGCGCTGAGCAAGACGGCGATGGGTCCAGCAGCGAAAAATCATTGGCGCCGGACGGCCTGCGCTGAGTTACTGGGCTTATGAAGGTCGAGCGGTTCGATCCAGGGACGGACGGCGCCTCGGTGCGCGCCTGCCACAACATCTACCTGAGCGGACTGCCGGATGACGACCCGCTCGGGCCGCCGATGACCCCCCGCGTGTTCGCAGGCTGGCTGGCCCTGGGCTGGACCGAAGACCCGCTGGAAACCTGGCTGGCCCGGGACGACTCGGGTGAGCCCTGCGGCTGGTACGTGCTCAGCCTTCCGCAGCGCGAGAACCGCCAGCTCGCCGGGCTGTCCCTGGCGGTGCACGCGGGCCGGCGCCGGGCGGGCCGGGGCATGGCGCTGCTCCGTCACGCGGCCGGGCGGGCCCGGCAGGCCGGCCGGACCGTGCTCGAGATGGACGCGCTGGAGGGTTCGCCCGGCGCGGCGTTCGCGGGGACGCTCAAGGCCCGGCCGTCCCTGACCGCGGTCCAGCGGGTGCTGGCCCTCGCGGACCTGCCCGCGGGCCGGCGGGCCGCGCTGCGGGGGGAAGCTGAGCCCGCGGCTCTCGGCTACACCCTGCTGACCTGGCAAGGTCCGGCGCCCGGGGACATGGTCGACGAGGTCGCTGTCCTCAACGGGGCGATGGCCGACGCGCCCCGGGCGCCCGGGGAGGAGGCGCAGACCTGGGATGCGGCCCGGGTCCGGCTGGACGAGCGCCGCGTCGCGGCGATGGGACTGCGGGCCCACGTGGTCGCGGCGCGCGCGCCGGGCCCGGGCGATCTGGCCGGGCTGACCCAGGTGTGCGTGGATCCGGCCCTGCCGGATTGGGGATTCCAGGAGCTGACCGCCGTGGCCGGGGCGCACCGGGGGCACCGCCTCGGCCTGCTGCTCAAGCTGGCCATGCTGGACCTGCTGGCCGCGCGGGAACCGCAGGTCGCCCGGATACTCACCGGGAACGCCGACGGCAACCAGCACATGATCGCCATTAACGAGCGGCTCGGTTTCCGGGTGCTCGGCCGCTGGCCGTCCTGGGAGCTCGACGTCGCCGACGTGCCCCTGGATCCGGCTGGTCATGGCTGACCGGGAAATCCGGGTGGCCCGCTGCGGCCCGGGCCAGGTGCCCAGCGCCGCCGAGGTGGAGTTGCTGTACTACGCCGCGACCTGCGGCTGCCCGCTGCGCGAGTCGCGGGCCGCGGCTGCCGGCTACGCCCGGCTGTACGCGGCCCTGCTGCGGCGGCCCGACCTGGAGGCCGTGGCCGCCCGGTCCGGCGGCGGCCAGCTCGCGGGATTCGCTTACGGCCACGGCTGGCGGTGGGCCGAGCAGGCCGATGACTGGGCGGCCCAGCTCCAGGAACGCCTGGGCGGGGCGGCCGGCCTGCTGGACGGCCGGTTCGCCGTGTACCTGCTCGCCGTCCACCCGTGGTACCGCCGGGCAGGCCTGGGCCGGCAGCTGCTCCAGACCCTGCTTTCCGCAACGAAGACCGGTGCGTGGCTGATCACCCGGGACGAGCCGACGCCTGCGATGGCCCTCTACCAGCGGGAGGGCTGGGAGCCAATCGGCCACGGCCCGGACACCCCCGGCGCCCACCCCGGCCTGGTCCTGATCCACCCCTGAGCGGTAACGTCGTCTCCGCACCGCCGCGGGTCCGACAAGTCCGGGAGGCCGGCGTGGAAGACGAATTCCTGGTGTCCTACGAGGCGGTGACGCCGGGAGTCCCGGTGCTCACCCGGGACTCCGAGCAGTTCGGCATCCTGGAACACGTGCTCGAAGTCCCGGAGCTGGACTTGTTCGACGGGATCGTGGTCTGGGTCGGCGGCGGAGCCTTCGCCGACCGTGAGATCCAGAAGGAGCTCACGAAAGGCCACCCGGCCGCGGCCAGGAACCTGGAACGACTGTCGCCGTCGGGCGGTCTGCGATTCGTGGACGCGGACAAGATCGCCGCCATCACCGCGGGTTACATCCGGTGTGACCTGGACCAGTCTGAGGTAGGGCGGCTGGAGCCTCCGGATGGGGCGCCCGTCTATCACGTGAACACGCTGGGGGTGACCGGCCCGGCGCTGCATAACCGGCTGGGCCGGATGTTCCGCCGGCCGCACTGGACCCGTGAGTAGGCACAGCAGAGCCATCTTCCCGCAGGGGGCAGGCGCTCAAGGCCCGGACGTGAGCGCCTGAGCAGAGGAGATCAGGGCGGCTTCGGCCTCGGCGATACAGGCCCGGCGGGCGGAGTTCCACTGCCGCGCCGCCCCTACGCGGCGCCGCACCCGGAGGGCGTGCTCCCGGACCCGGCCGGGACTCGCGCCGCCGGGGGCGCTGCGCGCCGCCACGACCGAGGCGGGATCCGTGACCGCGCCGAGCAGGTCGGCGGTGATCGGCACCTCGGATCCGGTGATTTCCGCCGCGGCGGCCCGCACTACGGGCACGGTCAGCTCGTCCCCGCCGCGGGCCAGTGCACTGGCGACGGCCCGGCCGACCACCCGGTACGCGGTGCGGTAGTCGAGCCGGTAACGCTGGGTCAGTTCCTCCGCGAGGTCGGCGGCCGCGGTGAAATGGCTGACCGCCTGCTCGGCCAGGACATCGGCGTCCACGCTCAGCCCGGTCACCACCGCGGTTCCCAGCCGGACCAGCCGCCCGGCCAGGTCGAGCGCCCCGGCCACCTCGCCGTAGGCGTACAGCCAGTTGTCGGTGCGCGCGGATGGGGTGAGCCCGGTCGCGAGCAACCCCGTCAGGCGGCCCACCAGCGTGCCCGCGCCACCACGCAGGACGGGCAGCGCGTACGGGTTGCGTTTCTGCGGCATCAGCACGCTGGCCCGGCACAACGAAGCGTCCAGCGTGACATAACCGAACGCGGGGCTGGCGAAGATCTCCAGGTCCGAGGCGAGCTGGCTGATGGTGGTCACGGCCTGCGCCGCCGCCAGGACCGCGTCGGCCAGCACGTCGGCCGACCACATCGCGTCGCGGGTGTGCGGGCCGACCGCGCCAAAGCCCAGTCCCTGGGCCAGCCGGCCCCGGTCCAGCGGCAGCCGGGTGCCACCTACCCCGCCCGCACCGCCGGGCGAGACGTCCGCCAGGCCGTAGGCGGCCTCGATCCGGTCCAGGTGCCGCACGGCCTGCTCGGCGAAGCCGCCCAGGTAGTGCCCGAACGTGGATGGTTGCGCGGGCTGGAGGTAGGTGGTGTCTGCCCACAGCGTGCTGGCCTGGGAAGTGGCCTGGTCCGCGACCGCGCGGGCGAACGCGGCCACGTCGGTGTGCAGGCTGAGCAGCCGGTCCCGCAGGGCGAGCCGGAACGCGATTCGGCCCGCCTCCCGGCGGGTCCGGCCGAGGTGCAGGCGCCCGGCGGCCGGGCCGAGTTCCCGCTCCAGTTCGCGTTCCCGGCTGTTGTAGGCGTCACCGTAGACCGGGTCGTAGGGAAACTCAGAAGCCGGTGAGTCGAGCAGCTTGAGCAGCACCGCGCCGACCGGCGCCGCCTCGTCACGGGTGAGCGCGCCGCACTCGACCAGCTCGACGAGGTGCGCGAGGTCGGCCAGGGTCAGGCCCCGGTGCAGCAGCGGCGCGTCGCCGATCTCCAGCGCGTAACCGGCCTCGACGAGCTCGGGCGCGGGCCCGCTGGTGATCCGGGCCGCGGTGCCGAGGTATCCCTCGGGAGGACGCACTCCCGTCATCACGCCTCACTTTCGGATCCGTCGGGCCCCGGCCCGACGGGAGCCGACCCGCCGGGGGCTGACCCCGCGAACAGCGTGGGCGCGCCCCCGCTGACCAGGAATACCTGCGGGCCGTGCACCCGGCCCGCGCGGCACGAAGCGATCAGGGCGGCCATCGCCTTGGCCCCGAACACCGGGTCCAGGAACACGCCCTCCGTCTCCGCGACGAGCCGCGCCGCGGCCTGCCCCGCGGCGGAAGGGACGCCGTACCCCGGCCCGATCCACCCCGTGCGCACGTCTGGAGCAGGAAGGCCCGTGCTTATCCCGGGGAGATCCGGGCCGCTCCCGGCGAGCGCGGCCGCCGCGGCGGCCAGTTCCCGGACCCGGCCCGCGGCTTCCCCGGCCGGGCGGCTCACCGTCACCCCCACGACCTGGTAGCCAGCGCCGGTCACGGCCGCCCCGGCCACCAGTCCGGCCTGGGTCCCGCACGACCCGGTGGCCAGCCACAACCCGGACGGCGCCTCGTCCATGTCCGCCAGCTGGGCGGCCAGTTCCAGGCTGGCCCGGACGTAGCCCAGCGCGCCCAGCGGCGTCGCGCCGCCCCGGGGCACGGGGTACGGGTGCCGGCCCGCGGCGCGCAACTCCCCGGTGACCGCCTCGATGCTGGCGTCCACGGACGACCGTTCTGCCTTCCCGGTGAACCGCACGTCTACCCCGAGCCAGCGGTGCAGCCGCATGTTGCCCTGTGCCTCGCCCTCGCCACTGCCGTAGCACACGATGTGCGGCTCGATCCCGTAGCGCAGGCCGGTCAGCGCGGCCAGCATGGTCCAGTTCGACTGGGGCCCGGCCCCGGTCACCAGGCTGTCGCAGCCCTGCGCGAGCGCGTCCGCGATGAGGAACTCCAGCCCGCGCAGCTTGTTGCCACCCAGGCCGACGCCGGCCAGGTCGTCGCGTTTGAACAGCACCGGAACCCCCAGCTCGCGCGACAACCGCGGCGCCGGGTGCAGCGGGGTGGGTGCGAGAACCAGGTCCACGCGCGGGCGGTCACCCCCGGATCCGCCGGGGCCAGCCCCGGAACTGCCTGCGCCAGTCCCGGGGCTGGCCGTTCGTGGCCCAGTGGTCACCGCAGTCACCTGCCCCGGGCGCGGTCCACGAACGCAGCGCATGAGCCTAGCGCGGAGCGCACTTCCAGCAGGTCATCGAGTTCGGCGTCGGGAATCGCGTCCAGCCGGGGATCGGAGCGCAGCGCGGCGCGGAAGTCCTGGTCCTGGTCGAGGCCGTGCATGGCCGCGGCGTACACGCTGTCGTGCGCGGAGTGCTTGCCGAGCCGGTCGGCCAGCGCCCGCATCACCGGCTCGGACAGCAGGTAGCCGCGGTGGCTGTCGATGTTGGCCAGCATTCGCTCCGGATCGGCCCGGATCCCGTCCAGCATCCGGGTCCCGGACCCGACGCAGGCCGCGAAGGCCATCGACGTCTCCGGGACCACCAGCCATTCGGCTTTCCAGGCCCGGCCATCCCGCTCGTGCTCGCTCACCATCCCGTCCAGGACCACGCCGGCCTGGGCCCGGATCACCCGGGCCAGGGTAACCAGGTGCTCGGAGATCTCCGGGTTGCGCTTGTGCGGCATGGTGATCGAGCCGACCGTGCCCGGGGTGAACGACTCCCGCAGCTCCCCGATCTCCGGCCGCTGCAGCTGGTACACCTCGTTGCCGATCTTGCCGGCCGTCGCGGAGATCGCGGCCAGCAGCCAGATGAACTCGGCCACCCCGTCCCGGGCGGTGAGCCACGGCACCACGGGCACCCCCAGCCTGAGCTGGCGGGCGAACCTTTCCAGCAGATCCAGGGCCTGGCCGCCCCAGAACTCCATCGTGCCCAGCGCCCCACCGAGCTGCACGACCTCCCAGCGGTGCCGGCCCTGCCGCAGCCGCTCCAGGTGGCGGTCCAGCTCGGCGGCCCACACGGCAGCCTTGAACCCGAACGTGATCGGGAGCCCGGGCTGCCCGTGGGTCCGCCCGCACATCGGCGTGTCCCGGTACTCCCCGGCGAGCTCGAGCGCCCGGTCCCGCATCCGCGTCACGTCCCGCTCGGCGACATCCCCGACGGCCCGGAACACCAGCGCGAACCAGGTGTCCGACAGATCCTGCACAGTCGCGCCGTAATAGACCCACTCCCGTGCCTCTTCCGGAAGCACCGCGCGCAGCGCCGTGATCAGCCCCATGGTCGAGTGCCCGGTCGCCCTGGTCTGCTCCGCCACCAGATCCAGGTCGATCAGCCCGACATCGGCGTGGGCCCGGATCGTCTTGGCCGCCTCCGCTGGTATCAGTCCCACGTCGGCCTGCGCCTGGGCCAGGGCCGCCAGGATCTGCAGCCACGCTTGGGTCCGCCCTTCGTCGGTAAACAGGGCCGACGCCTCGGGCGTGCTCCACAGGTGCCCGAAGATTGCCGAATCAGCCGGATGCGCGCCGCCGCTCATAGCGCCCTGCTTCCTGACGCTGGGGGTCCCGTGCTTCCCGCCGCTGTGACCGCTGGGGAATCAGCGGGAGCCATAACGGCACCCGCTGATCCCCCAGCGTCCCCCGCTCCGCCAGTAGCTCCAGCTCCACTGACTGGCGGAACTCCGCAGAGTCCTCGCAGCGCGGCGCGGACTTCGTCCAGGTTGGCGCCCCAGGGGACGACGGCCGTCGTGCCGTTCACCTCGATGCCTCGCTCGTGGAGGCAGCACTTGGTCAGGATGGGCGCTCCGGGGCTAGCTGCCACGACTCTTGCTGCGGGGCAAAGATCGACCTGCGCCGGTTCCGTTAGATAAAAGTGGTTGTGGAACTGGCGGGAGCGTTCACAGCCGATGAGCAGCCAGTCGTCGTGGTAGGGCGGGTGGGTGTCCAGGAAGCTGACGTCACCCTCGGCGGGGACGCCGCTGCCCCGGCAGGGCAGCAGGTAATGCGGCGCCGGGTTCGCGGCGACCAGTTCGGTCACGTCCACCGCGTCCAGGATCAGGTCGATCGGCGGCAGGTCCTCGTCGTAGGCGACGACCTGCTCGGCCATGGCCAGGAGTTTCGGGGGGTGCGGGGGGATGACCTCGGTGACCCGGATCTGGACCGGGGCGGGGCGCCAGATGAAGTTGACGTGCTCGAACTTGCCCTGGACCACGTAGGCGAGCACGCCCGGCCTCTGGTGCTTAAGGGCCGACGCTGCGAGCGAGGTGGCATTGCCCACGTCCGTCGGCGGGTCGGTGATCCAGAGCGTTGCTTCGGGGCCGGACAGGAGGCGTAGCTCCGCGACCGGGGAGAACAGCGGACCGGGATCTACTGGCCGGACGGCGACCAGGGCGGTGTCCGGGCCGTTGCGGAGCACCAGGAACGCGGTCCGCCGGTAGATCTCCCGGTGGCTCAGCAGGCCCTCGATGCCGGCCGGGGTCAGCGGGACGTCGACTTCCTGCACAGACAGGCCGCGGTAGGGCCGGGTGATCGTGTTGGGAGCGGGCTCGGCGATCACGTCAGTGCACCTCAGGCCAGGGCGCCTGGGGTCAGATCACGAGCCGGGACGGTGTCGGCGCGCAGGCCGAGCCGCAGCGTTTCCAGGGACAGGACGCTGGCCGGCGCGATGTTGCCGAGGTTGACGTCCGCCCCGAGCTGGCGGATGAACCAGGCCTGCTGGCTCTTGCCCGGGGCCTCGAAGATCACCTTGTCCGGGGGGATCCAGTCCAGGATGGCGGTGACCAGATCCTCACGGATGCCCTGGTCCGCGTGATACAGCCCGACCGTCCCGCTTTCGCGGCCCTCGGCGATCACCCAGGAGGCGCCCGCGTCGAGGTCGCGGGTCATCTCCTCGGCCCACTCCGCGGGGGTCGGCGGGTAGTCGCCTTCCTTGGCCCCGGTCTCGGCGAGCACCACGAAGTCCTCGGCCAGCTCCCGGACCAGGGCGTGCTTGCGGCTGGCCGGCAGCGCGCGGAGGCCATTGGACACCTCGATGTGGGTCATGCCGACCTTGAGCGCCCAGTCCCGCAGCTCGCTGACCCGGTCCTGCAGCGCGGCCACCTCGAGCAGCGTCCCGCCCAGCGAGACCGGGCAGTCGTGGTCCGCGCAGATACCGACCCGCTCCTCCAGCAGCGGATCGACGTACCCGATGCCCCAGCCCACCTTCACGATGTCCACCAGGTGCCCGGCCTGGCCCAGGAAGGCCCGGGTCCCGTCCGGGGTCAGCCCGCTGTCCAGCACGTGGGTGAGGCCGCGGGACCGGGGCTTGTCCGGCCTGGCCGGCAGCCTGAGGAAGTCGGGACACTCGGGCACGGTGCGCCTCCCGCTCTATGGTGTGGTCGCACCATAGGCACGCGGGTCCCCGAGTTTCGCTGTCCTGGCAGGGTGAGGTTTGGCGGTTTCGTTGCCCCTTCGGGCCGCGGGCGTCCCCGGAGGGTATGGGGCTCTCCGGGGACGAGACGCTCAGCCCTGGACTTCGGCCCGGACCTGGGCGGCGCCGTCGGCGAGCGCGCGCAGCTTGCCCGCGGCGATCATCCGGGGCAGGTTGATCAGCCCGCAGTCGGTGGACAGGCCCAGCCGGTCGGCGGGCACGTACTCGAGCACCTGCCGGATCCGGTCGGCGACCTCCGCCGCGCTCTCGGTGACGGTGGACTTCACGTCGATGACCCCGGCCACGAAGGGTTTGGTCCAGTTGTTGTCGGTCAGCGGCTTGAGGTCGTCCGGTCCGGTCCGGCCTACCTCGTAGTTCAGCGCGGTGATGTTCGCGTCGAGCACGTGCGGGAAGATCGCGTGCGCCCGTTCCGGCGCCGGGGCGTCGGAGGCCCGCTTGTCCAGCACGAACGCCCCGAACTCGGTGTCCGTCTCGTCCGGGAAGTACGCGGGCGTCCCGGAGTAGTTGCCCCAGCAGGTGTGCACCCAGAACTGGCAGTTCACGCCCTCGACCGAGGCGTTCAGCGCCTCGATCTCCCAGTCCCCCATGCCGTACGGCCAGACGAACTCATCCAGCTGGATGATGTCGCAGCCGTTGTCGGCCAGTTCCTTGAAGTCCTCGTTGAACGCCTTGGCCAGCGCCATCGCGACTTCCCGGGTGTCCTTGTAGTGCAGGTTCGTGGTGGCCGCGGCGATCACGCCCAGGCCGGTGTAGGACACCTTGACCGGCTTCCTGGTCGCTTTCCGGACCGCGCGCAGGTTGACCAGATGGAAGGGGACTTCGCGGGCGATCTCGCCGACACAGGTGGGGGAGAAGAGGGTGGAGTAGATCGGGAGTCCGATCGGCGGCCCGGAGAGCCGGTAGCCGGACATGCGCTCCAGGTAGTAGTAGAGGATCGTGCCGTACGGGGAGTCCCCGCCGTAGACCTTCCCATCACTGATCACGTCCAGGCCCGCTGCCTCCTGGTCGCGCACGATCGCACCCACCACATCCTCGAACGCTTCCTTGCTGATCGAGTCGTGGATGAACTCACCCTTGGGCAGGGTGGCGAACGCGTGCCCGTCGTACCAGCGTGGATTGGGATAATTGCCGACCATCGTGGTGGGCAGCAAGATGTCCTGACCGCCGATGAGCATCGTTGCTCCTTCCGGTTGCGGATGAGAGTGCCAGGAGCGTAGGCCGGCTGATCAGCGAGTTTCTTCCCTCCCCGGGGACCGTTCTCGGCCTGCTGGTGCCCACCCGGGGGCAGAATCAGGCCTTTACCGGCTGGTAGGACAGGACCACGACGCCCGTGCCGAGCGTCGTGACCTGCTCGAGTTTCAGCGCCAGCGGGGTGGCGATTCCTTTCCGGCTGATCCCGGGTCTGTACAACAGGAAGCGGTCTGTGCACACGAAACACGGGCGCACTCTTGGGAGGACCACGATGACCAGTAACGCAGCGACTACCCGCGAGGGCCGTGCCGTGGCGGCGGTGCTCGATGAGGTCTATGCCGCCTGGGCGGCAGGCGACGCTGACGCGTTCGTCGCGCCGTACAGCGAGCACGCGACCGCCGTACTGCCCGGGTCCTACCTGCGGGACAGATCTGCGATCCGCGCGACCATGGCCGAGGTCTTCGCCGGCCCGCTCAAAGGCTCGATGGGCGTCCACCAGGTGCAGAGCATCCGGTTCCCCTCCGCTGAGATGGCGATAGTTATCAGCAAGGGCGGCATCCAGTTCGCCGGCCAGGCCAGCCCGGCCCCCGAGACCAGGTCAGTGGATACCTGGCTGCTTTCCAGGCCGGACGGGAGCTGGCGCGTCGAGGCCTTCCACAACTGCCCTGAGGCCGGAGGCTGACCGTGTCACAGGAAGCAAGCCCGGTGCCGGACCGGGCCGAGTTCGCCGGGAGCACCGAGCCGTTCCGGCGTGAGTTGCTGGCTCACTGCTATCGGATGGTCGGCTCGGTCGACGAGGCTGAGGATCTCGTCCAGGAGACCTTCCTGCGGGCGTGGCGTGCCTACGACCGGTTCGAGGGCCGATCCTCGGTGCGCACTTGGCTCTACCAGATCGCCAGCAACACCTGCCTGACCGCCCTGGAGCACCGGGCCCGGCGCCCCTTGCCCTCAGGCCTGGGCGGCCCGAGCCAGGAGGCAGGCCAGCCGCCTGCGACCCAGCCGGACATCTCGTGGCTGCAACCGATTCCTGACGCTCTAGTGACCCCGGAATCCGCTGACCCCGCGGCCATTGCCGTCTCGCGGGAGAGCCTGCGGCTGGCGCTCATCGCCAGCTTCCAGTACCTGCCTCCCCGGCAGCGGGCGGTGCTGATCCTGCGGGAGGTGCTGGCCTTCCCGGCGGCCGACGTCGCCACGATGCTCGGCACCAGCACCGCCGCGGTCAAGAGCACGCTGCAGCGAGCCCGCGCCCGGCTGCACGAGGCCGCCCCGGCCGCGGACCAGGTGGCCGAACCGGATGAACCCGAAGCCCGGGCGCTGCTCGACCAGTACATCGGCGCCTTCGAGACGGCCGACGCGGCCGCGCTGGAGCGGCTGCTGCGTGCGGACGCCACGCTCGAGTTGCCACCGTCGGCGGCCTGGTTCGCAGGCGGAGAGGCCATTGCGGGAGCCGTGGCCGGCCTCGGCTCGCCGGGCGACTGGCGGATGGTTCCGGCCGCGGCCAATGGACAGCCGGCCGCGGCCGCCTACCTTCGCGGCGGCGATGGCAGCTACCGGGCCTACGGGATCGTCGTGCTCACCGTGACCACCACCGGCATCGCCGGGATCGTCGTGTTCGCCGACCCCGGCCTGTTCGCCTCATTCGGCCTCCCGCAGGTCCTGTCGGCCGGGACAGCCCGGCCGGCCGGGAAAGCCCGGCCGGCGGGGACAGCCCGGTCGGCCGGGCCGGGGACTGCGTCTTGAGCGGAGCCCGCAGCATGGCGTTTCGCGATGACAGTACCGATCTTTTGGAGATCGCGATTGGCTACGCGGTTGGCAGCCTCTCATGTGTCACCCCGGGCTCCCTTTGCTATC
The DNA here is from genome assembly GCA_035642895.1 of Streptosporangiaceae bacterium. Lineage (GTDB taxonomy): Bacteria > Actinomycetota > Actinomycetes > Streptosporangiales > Streptosporangiaceae > RYN-230. The sequence goes on from DASQRM010000126.1 coordinate 11,558, forward strand.
CGACGCCGTGCGCGGCATGGGATCTGGGGGCCCTGCTGGAGCATGTCAGCGATTCTCTCGCGGCCTTGCACGAGGCCATCGCCACCGGCTGGGTCAGCCTTGATGTCCTCGCCCGCGCCCCGGTCAGCTCGGCGGATGACCTGGTCACGTCGCTGCGTACCCGAGCCGGCCGGCTTCTCGCCGCATCGGCTGCTGGCGGCGAAGACCGGGTGGTGGCCATTGCCGGGCGAAGGCTGACTGGCCGCCAGGTGACAGCCGTCGGCGCCCTGGAGATCACCGTGCACGGATGGGATATCGCTGAAGCG
>DASQRM010000127.1:0-3328 GCA_035642895.1 Streptosporangiaceae bacterium
GGTGCTCTCTGAGCCAGCGCACGTCCCCGGCCAGGCTGCCGTCGGTGTCCGGGGTCTCGCAGATCGCTGGCGCGCCCGCCGCCCGCACCACCGCGAGGATCTGTTCCGGGTCGATCGTGCCGCTGGTCAGGTTGGCGTGCCGGTCCCGGCTGGAGCCGAAGTCGTCCCGCGAGTTGTTGCAGTGCACCAGGTCGATCCGGCCGGTGATGGCCTTGATCTTGTCCACCACGTCGGCCAGGTCGAGCCCGGCCGAGTAGGCGTGGCAGGTGTCCAGGCAGAACCCCACCTCGCCCGAGCCGTCGGCCACCCCGGCGGTCACCGCGTCCCACAGGCGGCCGATCGCGTCCAGCGTCCGCGCCATCGCGTTGGTCCCGCCCGCGGTGTTCTCGATCAGCAGCGGGATCGGGCGCTCGACCCGCTCCATCACCTTCTGCCAGTTGGCGTAGCCCTCGGCCGGGTCGACGCCGCCGGTTACGTGGCCGCCGTGCACGATCAGCCCCTTGGCCCCGATCGACGCGGCCGCCTCCAGCTGCTGGCTCAGTATCTTCCGGCTGGGGATCCGGATCCGGTTGTTGGTGGTGGCCACGTTGACCACGTACGGCGCGTGGGTGTAGGCGTCCACCCCGGCGGCGGCGAACGCCGCCTGGAGCTCGGCCGGGTCGCCGGGGATCACCGGTCCCTTCCACCCCTGCGGATCACCCAGGAAGAACTGCACCGCGTCCGCGCCGCGCGCCGTCGCCTCCGCCAGCGGGTCAGCCTGGTCGATGTGGACACCGATACGCACCATGGGCCGAGCCTAGCCGCCGGTGCCGTCAGCCGGCGGCCGCCAGTGGGGTCGGACCGCGCGGCGGCTCAGCCGGAGAAACCACCCGCGGCCAGGCCGAGGCAGGCGCCGACGAATCCGGCGATCATGCCGGTGACGATGATGATGCGCTCGTTCCGGGTGGCCGAGATCATCTGCAGAACGAGTCCCAGCACCATGGAAAGCAGCCCGGTTACGGTGGCGACCACGTGCAACGCGGCCGGGGCCGACGGCGCGTTGCGTACCACCATGCCCAGCACGAACGAGAGCAGCCCCAGCAGGAGTGTCGCCCCGGCCCCAGCCATCAGGGCCATGCTGCCGGTGCCGTGCGGCAGCGCGAGCGCCGGCGACGACTGCTCGTCGGCCCGCTCCGCGCCTGGCGTTCTGGTGTCTGCCATGTCCGCCACCTCCATCTCGTCGGGCCCGCTTCAGCTCGCGGGGCCTGCCCCCGGACAACTGCTGTTCCCGATTCTTCCCCTACCAGACGCCGGAGTCACCTCCGGCCCCGGGCTTGATGATCACAATGGGTCGCCGGCGGCCAGCCTGGCGGCCGGGGATGGATGAGATGAGCCGTCACGGCGGTTATGACCTGGTGCGGAAGCGATGCGGCCCGGAATGTCGGTGGCCCACGGTATGCTGACCGCGCTGTGAGATTAACGGCAGGCCACCGGAGCCGCCGCTCTCCAGCCCCTCCTGTCACGGAGAGACCGTGACCGCGCAGTCCAGAGGAGGCAAGGATCGCGCATGCGTAACTACGAGATGATGATCATCCTCGACCCGACCCTCGAGGAGCGGACCGTACAGCCGTCCCTCGAGCAGTTTCTCCAGGTCGTCCCCTCAGGTGGTGGCCGGGTGGAGAAGCTGGACATCTGGGGGAGGCGCCGCCTCGCCTACGACATCGACAAGCGGGCCGAGGGGATCTACGCGGTGGTCGACCTGACCGCCGAGCCCGACACGGTCCGGGAGCTGGACCGTCAGCTCAACCTCAACGAAGCCGTGCTCCGCACCAAGGTCGTGCGACCGCAGGTCCACTGACCGGGGCACAGTTACCATCACCGCACGAGCACGACGTTAGGACCGGGAGAGCCCGATGGCAGCAGGCGACACCCAGATCACGATCGCGGGCAACCTCGTTGACGACCCCGAACTTCGTTTCACGCCGGCCGGGCAACCGGTCGCGCGCTTCCGCGTGGCCTCGACGCCGCGCTTCCGTGACAACTCCACCGGGGAGTGGAAGGACGGCGACAGCCTCTTCCTGACCTGCAACGTGTGGCGCCAGGCGGCCGAGAATGTGGCCGAGAGCCTGCAGCGCGGCATGCGGGTCATCGTCTCCGGCCGGCTGCGGCAGCGCTCGTACGAGACCAAGGAAGGCGAGAAGCGCACCGTTTACGAAGTCGAGGTCGACGACGTGGGCCCGTCGCTCCGCAACGCCTCCGCGAAGGTAGCCAAGGTCAGCCGCTCCGGCGGCGGATTCAGCGGCGGCGGCGGAGGCGGCGGCGGCAACGGATCCGCCGGATCCGGCGGTTCCGGCGGCAGCCGGGCCGAGGCCGATCCGTGGGCCTCCTCCGACTCCGGCGGCGGGTTCTCCGACGAGCCGCCGTTCTAGCCGGCGGCTCCGGATCCCACACCTCAATATCCATACCGACCATCCCCGCCTGGGGCGGGGCTCTGAACCAGGAGCACCATGATGGCCAAGCCACCAGTTCGTAAGCCAAAGAAGAAGGTCTGCGTTTTCTGCCAGGAGAAGATCTCCTACGTGGATTACAAGGACACCGGGCTGCTGCGGAAGTTCATTTCCGACCGCGGCAAGATCCGCGCGCGGCGGGTCACCGGCAACTGCACGCAGCACCAGCGCGACGTCGCCACGGCGATCAAGAACGCCCGTGAGATGGCGCTGCTGCCCTACACGAGCACGGCTCGCTGAGCCCGGGGGGAGGAACTGACATGAGCAGGACACCGATGAAGCTCATCCTCACCCACGAGGTCAGCGGCCTCGGAGCTCCGGGCGACGTGGTGGACGTCGCCGCGGGCTACGGGCGGAACTACCTGATCCCCCGGGGCTTCGCCATGCAGTGGACGCGCGGCGCCGAGAAGCAGGTCGAGCTGATCCGCCGGGCCCGCTCGGCCCGCGAGATCCGCGGCCTGGACGACGCCAAGGCGGCCGCCCAGGAACTGGCGGCTCTCCGGGTGCGGCTGCCGCGCCGCGCGGGGGCCAATGGCCGGCTGTTCGGGTCGGTCGGCCCGTCCGACATCGCCGACGCGGTTCGCGCCGCGGGTGGCCCGGAGCTGGACCGGCGCCGGATCGAGGTCCCCCACCCGATCAAGACCGCCGGCACCCACCAGGTCCGGGTGCGCCTGCACCCCGAGGTCACCGCGACCATCGACATCGAGGTCGTCGCGGCCTGATCCCGGGTCACAGCACCATCAGACGGCCGCGGCCGGGGCACCGTCCCGGCCGCGGCCGTCTCATGTTTCCCGGCCCGGCTCAGGGCTTAGCAGTGGCCCCTGGGTCGTGCCGTGCAGCCA
>DASQRM010000128.1:0-35307 GCA_035642895.1 Streptosporangiaceae bacterium
CGGCCCCGGGTAACCGGGGCCATGGGCCCGCAGCCGCCCCGTAAGCAGGAATTATCGCGGCGGCACTGGGTACCAGGGATCAGCGGATGGCGGCGGCCACGCCTGCCGCGCAGGCCGAACATCAGGCGGGGAGGCGGGGCGGGATGCCGGTGCGGCACGCGATGCTGGTTATTACCAGGGCGGTCTTCGACATGGTGGAGATCCCGGGCCAGGAACCGCTCGTGGTGGCCAAGGACACGGGTGACGAGGCGGCCCGCCGGTGGTGGGACGACCGGGTGCGGGCCGTGGCCGCGGACGTGTTCGAGCGCAACAGTGACGCCTGGGAACGCGATCTGGCGAACTGGCAGGCCGGCACGGACGTGGCCGTCGGCAAGGAGCGCCTGCACGAGGGCGGTCCCCGGGTGGACGTGGCCCGGATCCGGTTCCCCGACGGCACCGAGACCGTGGTGGATCCGCAGAACGCGCACGACTACGTCACGGAGGAATTCCGGGCCCGCAAACCGCAGCCGACCGTCGCCGCCCAGTTCGCGGAGTGGCGGGAGACCGTCCAGGTCGTGGAGCTGCACACCTGGGTCGGCTGGCTGTTCAACGGCGCCGAGCACATGCCCGTGGATCTGGGCCTGCCGGTGTCCCGGTTCGGCTACCCGATCCGGGAGGTCCTGGGCTGCCTCGACCGGCTGTCCCTGGACGGCTGGCAGATCGTGCATGTCTCCGAGGACCGGTCCGGGAGCCTGGATGGCCGCGGCACCTATCCGGACGCCGAGATGGCCGCCGAACCGGGTATCAGCACGGCGCGTTATCTTCTGAGCCGGCCGGATTGAGAGTCAGCCCGGGTGCCCGGCCAGGTTGGTCAGGCTTTCCCGGACGGCGACCGTCAGCGGGTCGCCGGGGGGCAGGATCCGCTCGCACCGGGCCAGCGTGTCGCGCAGCAGGGTCAGCGCGTCGGTCAGCCGTCCCACGGAATAGTAGGCACTGGCCAGGTTGGCGCAGCGAGCCAGGGTATCGGGATTATCCGGGCCGACGACGCGCTGATAGCTGGCACAGCTCTCCTCGTACAAGTGGACCGCGGACGCCATCTTGCCCGCCGAGTGGTAGGCGGAACCAAGGTTGCCGCGGGCGGCGATCGTGTCCAGGTGGTCGGGGCCGAGGACCCGCTCCCGGTCCGCCAGCACCTTCTTGTAGTTGGAGGTCGCGTCCTTGAGCTTGCCGTCGGCCAGATAGGTGTCGGCCAGCTTCTGCCGGGTGCTCAGCGTGTCCGGATGCGGGGCGCCCTGGACCCGCTCCCGGTCGTTCAGCGTGCGCCGGTAGAGCCGGATCGCGTCGGACAGGCGGCCCGAGGCCCGGTAGGCGGCCGCGAGTTCCTCGCGGGCGCTGATCGTGTCGGGATTATCCGGCCCCAGGACCCGGTCGTAGTCACCCACCGCGCCCTCCAGCACGGTGGCGGCCTCGCCGGGCTGGCCGGCCGCGATCAGGGCCCGGCCGAGATCCCGCCGGGCCCGGACGGTGCCGGGATGGCCCGCGCCCAGCGCCGTGACCCGGCCGGCCAGCACCCGCTGGAACCAGGTCACGGCCTCGGCGGCCCGGCCGGCCGCCAGGTACGCGTCGGCGAGCCGCTCGTCGATCACCTTGGTATCCGGGTGGGCGGGCCCGAGGATTGCCTCACTGGCTGCGGCGAGCTCGCGCCAGTACGCGACGGCCGAGCCGGTCAGCCGGGCCTGGACCAGGCTCTGCCCGGCGCGCAGCAGCAGCGGGTGGCAGCCGTCGGCCAGCAGCATGTTCCCGGCGTGTCGCTGCAGGCTGGCGGCACAGGACCGGAGCATCGCGGCGAGCCAGGGCGGTTCGGTGGCGGGCCACACCTCGACCAGCGCGTCGGCCGCGCCGCGCACCGCCAGGTCCCGCATGGCGTCCGGCATGACCGCGCGGATGGCGGCCTGGATCACCGGGCTCATCCGGACCACCGCTGGTGACGCAGACCGGTCGAGGGCCAGCAACGCCGTCCGCTCCAGGATGGGCAGGGCGTTCCAGGCCAGTTCGCGGGCGGCGGGCGTGGCGGCGCCATCCGGGGCGAGGTAGGCACCGGCGGCCGAGGTGCTGAACACGGTGGCAGGCATCCCGTCACCGTCCAGCAGGGCGGCCAGGGCCAGCACCGGCTGGGCTGCCCCCCCGGCGGCCAGCCGGTCGGCCTGCTCGACCGAGAACAGCCAGCTGACGGCGGCGGCGGGTGGCTTGCTGCCCGCGGTCGTCGCCAGCTGGTCCCGCCGGGCCGTGAAGTAGCCCTGGTAGTCCCGGCAGGACAGGGAGGACGTGCCGATAACGCCGCTGGCCTGGGCGAGCGCCATGGGCTCGCAGCCGAGGTCCTCGACGAGATCGATCGCCCCGAGCCGCTGGTCCGGGTCGGCGGTCAGCCGGCCCATCAGGTAGCTCAGCGCCTCCCGGGAGCTGAACGCCCCGACCTGGAGGACGAGGGCGCGATGGTCAGCGGGCAGCACCGCCGGGCTGGTCGCGGTGATCAGGACCTGGCCCGCTGGCCCGGCTGGCCACAGCCCGGTCAGATCAGCCGTGCCGGTCAGGTCGTCGAGCACCACCAGCCAGCGCCGCCGGGTCTCACCCAGCCAGCTCACCAGGCGCTCGGCGATGGCCTCGGCGTCGGCGCCCGGGTCGGTGCCCAGCGCGGCCTCCGCGGCCTCCGCGTACCCGGCCAGCACGGATGACCGGCTGGTCGCCGATACCCAGACCAGCAGGTCGACCTCACGGGACCGCCAGAGGGACTCGGCGAAGAACGCGGCGAGCTGGGTCTTGCCACACGATCCCAGCCAGTCCCGCGATCCGGGGCCGCCGCCGCGGCCGGGCACCAGCACGACCGCGCTGCCCGGGACCAGCGCGGCACCGAGCCGGGGGGCACTCTCCGGCCTGGTGCTGAACCCATCGGCGAGCGGAGGCACCACTCCCGAGCGGACCGGCCACAGTGCCTGGCCGTCCGGCGACTCGGCCGGTCCGCCGGCCGGTACCTGGCTGATCAACCCGCTACCCCTGCTCTGCGGCCTGGCCGGCCGCTAAACGCGATCATCTGTGATATCACTGGGCCCCGCAACGCCTACACCAGGGGCGGGGCCGCGGGCGCCGCCCGGATCGCGCAACCTTCATCGGGCATGCTGTCCAGGATCAGCTGCACCAGGGTGATCAGGACGTTCTTGGCCGATTCGGCCTCGCGGGCGTCGCAGAGCACCACCGGGACCGCGGGGCCCAGGTCGAGCGCGGCCCGGACCTCGGCGGGGTCGTAGTGATACGCGCCGTCGAAGCAGTTGATCGCGACGACGAAGGCCAGCCCCCGTTTCTCGAAATAGTCGATGGACGCGAAGCAGTCGGCCAGGCGGCGCGTATCCGCCAGCACCACGGCGCCGAGCGCCCCGTAAGAGAGGTCGTCCCACATGAACCAGAAACGCTCCTGGCCGGGCGTGCCGAAGAGGTAGAGCACCCGGCGGCCCTCGAGGCTGATGCGGCCGAAGTCCATGGCGACGGTGGTCGTGGTCTTGTTCTCCACGCCCGCCACGTCGTCGTGGCTCACCCCCGCACTGGTCAGGGCCTCCTCGGTGCGCAGCGGCCGGACCTCGCTGATCGCGCTGACCAGCGTGGTCTTGCCCACGCCGAAACCACCCGCGACGAGGATCTTGAACGTCGCGAGCGGGCCCTCCGGGCCAGGATCAGAGAGCCCGGAGCCCATGCAGCACCTCCCGCAGCAGCTGGGCGCTGGGCTTCTGGCCGGCCGGGCGGCCCGGCAGGACCTTGATCCGGCCTTCCTGGATGAGGTCGGCGAGCAGCACCCGGATCACGCCGACCGGCAGTCCGGTGTCGGAGGCGACATCAGCCACGGTGGCGGGGTGCCGGGACAGGTTCAGGATCCGCCGGTGCTCGGGGCTCAGCCCGAGCTGGTCAGTGGGCTCAGCCGGGCGGCCGGAGGCCATGATGACCGCGATCAGGTCGAGCACCTCGCCGTCAGCGGGCTCGGTCCGCCCGCCGGTCACCGCGTAGGGGCGCACGACTGGGTCGGAGTCCCGGTCAACCCACTTGCCGCCCACGCCCATCGTGGACTCAGTCCACCGTGAGGTGGCTGGCCGGGAACCGCGGCCGGGCGGCCAGGTGGGGTCCGGCCCGCTTCACCAGCATCGCCATCTCGTACGCGACGAGGCCGGCGTCGGCGCTCGCTGGGCACAGGACGGCCAGGCAGCTGCCCTGGCCAGCGGCGGTGATGAACAGCAGGGCCTGCTCCAGCTCGATGATGGTCTGGCGTACCTCGCCGACCCCGAAGTGCTGGCCCGCGCCGGTAGCCAGGCTCTGCATCCCGGCCGCGAGCGCGGACAGCCGCTCGGCCTCATCCCGGCGCAAGCCGGCGGAGGAGGCGATGGCCAGCCCGTCCCGGGACAGGATCACGGCCTTGCGGAAATGCTCCACCCGGCTCGCGAGGTCGTCGAGCAGCCAGCTCAGGTCCTGACCGGTCCCGGTGGCCTCCGGCTCCTCCATCAGGGCTCCTCGCTGTCGGGGGCGGGGGATCCGGTCCGTCTGGGCAGCGGTGGGGCAGCCGTATTCGGTGCTTCGGGCAGGTCGTCCTGGCGTCCGCGCCGCCACCCCGTCTGCAGGGACGACGCGAGGTCGCGGGCCTGCTCCGGGCTACGGCCCTCAGGCGAGGCGTCCGGGACCGCGGGCGGCCTGCCGGTGGCGAGGCTGTCCCGCAGATGCGGAGACAAGCTGGCCTGCCGGGTGCGGTGCGGCAGCTCGCGCCGGGGCGCGCCGCCCGGAGGGCTGCCCGCCGGCTCCCCGGTTGCCGGTTCCCCGGTGACAGGGGCGGCACCCCGGCCGGCCGATTGTGCGCTGGCTCCCGGTTGCGCGGTCCTGGTCGGCAGGGCCAGGCCGCCGGGCTGCGCTCCGTTAGACGGCCGTGCTCCGTTAGCTGGCTGCGCGGTGTTCCCCGGTTGCGCGGTGTTCCCCGGCTGGGGCCTGGTCTCGGGCTGGTCGGTAGCGGCCAGCGACGGCTGGAGCCCGCGCCGGCCGGTCAGCGCGAGGGCGGCACCAGGGCCGAGGTCCAGCGCGGCGGGCCGGCCGGTGCCCCGGCGAGCTGCGGGCAGCGCGCTCGGACCCGGGGACGCCGACGGCGATACGAGCACGATGATGCTGTTGGGCAGCAGCACGATCGCGGTGGTACCGCCATACGGGGACCGCCGCAGGGAGACCCGGACGTCATGGCGGGCGGCCAGCTTCGCGCCCACGAACAGGCCGAGCCGGTCCGCGTTGGCCAGGTCGAAGTCGGGCGGCTGGGCGAGCTGCTGGTTGATCTCGGTGAGCTGGGCGGGCTCGATACCAAGCCCGCGGTCGTCGACCTCAACGGCGAACCCGTTGGCCACCCGTTCCGCCCGGACCTCGACCCGCGTTCCCGACGGGGAGAACATGGTCGCGTTCTCGATCAGCTCGGCGAGCAGGTGGATCATGTCCGCGACGGCGGGGGCGGCCACCGCGTCCTCGGACGTGGTCAGCACGGTGACCCGGCGGTAGTCCTCGACCTCCGCCATGGCGGCCCGGATGACGTCGATGATCGGCACTGGTTCGGTCCAGGACCGGCCGGGCGCCGCCCCGGACAAGATGGCCAGGCTTTCCGCGTGGCGGCGCATCCGGGTGGTCAGGTGGTCGAGCGCGAACAGGTCGGCCAGCGCCGCGGGGTCGGGCGCCTTGTGCTCCAGCGCGTCGATCAGCCGGAGCTGCCGCTGCAGTAGCGACTGGTTGCGCCGGGCCAGGCTCACGAACACCTGGCGGAGGCCGTTACGAAGCCCGGCTTCGCCGGCCGCCGCCCCGACGGCGGTCTGCTCCAGGCTGCCGACCGCCGCGAGGGCCCGGGCGATCTCCGCGTTCTTCGGCTGCGGCCGGGACTGCGGCTTCTGCGGCGTGCTGGCCGGGGCCTCCCCGCTGCGCAGCCGGTCCAGCAGCTGCGGCAGCTGCTCGTCCGCGGAGCGCTGGGCCGTCGTGGCCAGTGCGGCGATATCCCGCGACAGCTTGTAGGAGAAGCGGCCCATCAGAATGACGCACACCAGGCCGACGAACAGGCCCGCGCCCACCAGAATCGTTAATGCGAGGACCTCACGGTGATCCGGCGACCAGAAGCCGTGCCCGCCCATCGAACTGCCCAGCACCGCGCCCGCCGCCAGCGCCCAGAGCAGGATCAGGCAGGCGGCCGGGATGGCGACGGTGGCGGTAAAAGTGAACCTGATCGACCGGCGCGGGGCTTCTGGCTGGGTGCCGGCCGAGCTGGATTTGCCCATCTGGTCACTCCTGGATCGATCCCGTGCCCCGGAATCCCGTCACTGCCGAACCGGACGCTACCGTAGGCGCCCTATCCTGTGACATTAAGCGCCCATTGTCACCGCGCTTCACAGAATTGCCGACCGGTGAGCCGTACTGTTACGCCGGCCGATCTCGCTCGGGGTAGTGGCTGAGCTCGATCAGGTTCTGATCCGGGTCGCGCAGGTAGCAGCTGGCCATGGGGCCCAGGGCCCCGGTGCGCTCGACCGGCCCCTCCTCGACCGGCAGACCCGCCGCCGCCAGTTCGGCCATCACGCGGGGGATGTCCTCGCTGACGATGAGGCAGATGTCCGCGCTGCCCGGGGTCGGCCGCCGGGCTTTGAGCTCGAACTCGCGGCCTGCTTCGTGGAGGTTGATCTTGCTGGTCCCGAACGTCAGGGCGCTGCGCCCGGCGCCGAAGGTCACCGCCCGCATCCCTAGCACCCGGGTGTAGAAATCCACGGTCAGGTCGATGCTGGCCACGGTGAGCACGAGATGATCCAGCCGGTCGATCTGCATGGTGCCCTCCCTCGGAGCGGCTCAGGCCGTGGTGGGCCTCGGACCAGAAGATTAGTGAGAGCAGGTCCTCGTCCGGCGCCTCGGCCTCCGGGGGAGCACGCGGTGCCGGGGGCCCGGGAGGCGGCCGGATCGGTGGGCGGGTACCAGTTCAGGTCACCCCGTAGGTGGGGTGATCCAGGAATGGCGGGAAGAAATCGGCGGGAAGAAATTGGCCGGAAGGCCCAGGGCGACCGCGCACAATGACATCGGCTCTCCCGAAAGCGCATGCGCCGCGCTGATGTAGCCGGTGGCCACAAGGCGCAACTGCGGGACCTCGGCGGGCTCAGCTGCTGGCCACGGCCTGCCCCATCTGGCGGACAACCTCCTGGAGGATCGGCCAGGGGGTGGCGAAGTTGAGCCGGACGTGGCCCTTCCCCGCCTCGCCGAACGTGGGCCCGTCGTTGACCAGCACCGACCCCTTGTCCAGGAAAAACTCGCCGGGGGTGTCACCCAGACCCAGCTCGCGGCAGTCCAGCCAGGCCAGGTACGTGCCTTCCGGGGGCCGGTAGCGGATCCCGGGAAGGTGCTCGGCGAGCAGGTCCCCGAGCAGCATCCGGCTCCGGTCAAGGTAAGCCAGCACCTCCGCGAGCCAGTCCTGGCCCGCGGTGAACGCCGCGATGTTCGCGTACACGCCGGGGGTGCTCGCGCCGTGCTCGATGAGCCGGCCTGCCTCGGCCCAGAGTTCGCGGTCCGCCCCGTTGGCCAGGATGAGCTGGGCGCACTTGAGACCGGGCAGGTTCCAGCCCTTGGAGGCGGAGGTCGCGGTGAGGGTGTGCCCGGCGGTGACCTCGCTGAGTGAGGCGTAGGGGATGTGCCGGTGCCCCGGGTAGACCAGCGGCGCGTGGATCTCGTCGGCGAACACGCGGCCGCCGTGCCGCTCGACAACCTCACCCACGCCGGTCAGCTCGGCCTGGGTATACACCCGGCCCATCGGGTTGCAGGGATTGCACAGGATGAGCAGGTGGCCGCCCGCGCGGAACGCGGCGCCGATGCCATCCAGATCAAGCCCGGCCCGGCCGTCGACCGTGGTCATCGGCACCTGGATGATCTTCCGGCCCAGGAGCGGCGGCACGCTCAGGAACGGCATGTAGGCCGGAGTGGGCAGGATCACGGGGCTGCCCGAGCGGGAGAACAGGGTGATCGCCGCCTCGAGGCCCTTGATTACGTCGGGCAGGGGGCGGATCCAGTCCGGGTCCACCTCCCAGCCGCTCCGGTCGGCCAGCCACGCCGCGCAGGCCGCGGCCATCTGCCGCGCCGCGAGAGGAGTGAGGTACCCGTAGTCGCGGCGTGTGATCACCGCGCGCAGCGCGTCCTCGACCGCTGGGGCCGTGCCGAAATCCATTTCGGCGACGAACGCCCCGAGCACGTCCGGGCCGGCATAGGTCCACTTCAGGCCGCCCTGGCGGCGCAGGTCGGCGACGGTAATGCGGTTGAGTGCCTCGGCCAGCGCCGTCATCGGGAGCTTGGCCCGGCCGGTGTGGCCAGCGCGCTCGCCGCGGCCGCCGGTCCGGCGACGGCAGGCTCCGGTCCCGGGGAGCTCAGGACCGAGATGTACGCGTCGTGCAGGCAGTTATCGGTGCCCGCATCGGTGCCCGCGATGATCTGCACGCCGCCCGAATACAGTCCCATGATCACCTTTTCCAGCGCGTCGCCGAAGCGCTCGCGCAACGCGAGTGCGTGCGCGTTCATGGTCGGACATACGTATATGCCGGCGGCGGCGATCTCATCCACCACGGCCGGATCGAAATCCGAGCCGTACTTGCGGTCCGGCCCGGCGAATGAGCAGTGCTCGATGGTGTCCACCTGCGCCGCCACCGCATGGGTGATACCCAGCCTGCCGTGCGCGTGCACGGCGACCCGCTTGCCGAGCCGGTGGGCCTCAGCCACCACCGCCTCCAGTTTGGCCAGGCTGAACTGCGCCGACCACGGCGGTGCGCCCTCGGTCATGCAATCAGCTAGCCCTGACGCTAAAACGGAGGACAGCCCCGGTCAATGGGGCGATCGGAGCGGAACCCGGGCAGTAATGCAGTAATACGGTGTGCGCAATTTTCATCTGGGCGAAACACACCGGGCGGAGGAGGTAGCGAGGCCCGCGGCCGTCTCCGGGAAAAGAAGCGGTCAGCGAGCATTTGGTAGCATCGCGACTTGCCTACCAGGGATGTGCGGCTCCGCGTTCAGCCCGGCCGGGACCGCCCAGGCCCAGGGGAGTGATCGGCATGAGCACGCAGCCAGCACCGGTCGGGCCAGCATCGGTCGGGCCAGTATCGGTAGCGGACGGGCCGGACCGGCGAGCCAGTTTGTTCACGCCCGGGCCCAGGCTGGGCTGGGTATTCCGGGACCGTCGCCAGCTCGCTGCGCCGTTCCCTGAGCCGCGGCCCGATCTTGAGGCGATGCGGACGGCCGCGGCGCAGCAGGCCGAGTCGGCGCAGAAGGCGTACCGGAAGATCCGCAAGTTCCCCGGGATCCCGAGCACCCTGCTGTTCGTCGTGCTGCTGCTGGCCAACGGCTGTGCGGCCAATATCAACGGCAGCGGCCCCCCGCTGGTCAGCGACCTGATCGCCCTGGTCATCTGCGGGCCTGGCATGACGCTTACTTTCCTGCGGTGGCGCAAAGCACGGCAGGCCGCCGCCACGGTGAGCCGGGTGGATGACGACCACCAGCGCGCCATCGAGGCGTGGCAGCAGCGTGAGGAAGCCTGGCAGCGAGCCGAGCTGACCCGGCTGGAGCAGGTCGATGAGTGGGGCAGCGCCATGCTGCCGCCCGGCACGCTGCGAACGGACGTGTTCGGCGGGAGCCTGCGCGGCTGGCAGGCCCTGCTCACCACGCACGGAACCTCGTTGCTGGCCAGCCAGCCGGTGCTGACCGTGGACCTGACCGGCGAGGTGATCAGCCAGGAACTCAACGACACTGCCCGGGCGGCGGGGGTGCCGACCACGGTATGGCTGCTGCCCACGGAGCTAGGCTCCTCGGGCGTGCTCGCCGGGCTGTCCGCCGCCCAGTTCGCCGACGCCCTGGCCGAAGCGGTGCACGTGGACGGCACGGCAGGTGCGGCCCGCACGGAGCGGGCCGTGGACACCCGGGTCCTGGAACAGTTGCACGGCGCGCTCGGAGGGGACGTCACACCGGGACGGCTGGCCGCGGCCGTCCGGGCCGCCCTGGGCCACGTGGATCGCCCCGGTGCGCTCAGCCCGCGGGTGCTCAGTCAGGAGGAGCAGGCGCTCATCTCGGCCGAGCTGTTCCCGCCGGAATACCGGCGCCAGATCGAGCCGAATTTAGTACGCATCGAGGCCTTCCTGACCGCGCTCGCGCAGCACACGGATCTGGCTAACACCGGGCAGCCTGGCCCGGCTCCGGCCACCCCCGAGCCGCCGGCCTACTACACCTGCCTGGCCCTGGAGCCCGCCGCGCGGAGCGCCCGCGCCGAGGTCCTGGCCGCTCTCGCGATCCAGTGGCTGACCGTCCAGGTGAGCGGCAGCAACGACCCGGCCCCGGCTGTCATCATCGTGGGCGCGGATGAGATCAGCCGTCCGCACCTGGAGCGGCTGGCCGGCGCGTGTGAGCGGCGCGGCGTTCCGCTGACGCTGCTGTTCCGCCATCTGCGCGACACCGGCCTGGGCATGCTCGGCGGTGGCGCCGCCGCGTTCATGCGACTGGGCCACCACGCCGAGGCGGAGCAGGCTGCGGCCTATATCGGCAGGCAGCACCAGTTCGTGCTCTCGCAGGTCACCGCCGCCCTGGGCGGCAGCGACACGCACACGCTCACGCAGACCGAGGGCCAGACCGTCACCGACACCATCCACATCGGCGGTCACCCCGGATGGAAAGCCGCCGCCCAGCGATACCGCCCGCGGAACGAGGGCCACGATGAGTCCCGGCGCTACTCCCGCAGCAGGTCGGTATCCCGGAACTGGTCTACCGCCCGTTCCTGGGCGGAGAGCACCAACTGGAGCAACGCCGCGGCCAGCCAGCGGGTGTATGAGTACGCGGTCGAGCCCACCGTGCTGCAGAACCTGCCCGACCAGGCGCTGCTGCTGGTCACCCGGGGTTCCGGCGGCCCGGTGCTGACGTCCGTGGAGTGCGACCCGGCGATCGTCACCCTGCCCCGGGTCAGCAGCGCACCGCTGCCCGACCCCGCCGACGTGCGGCTGCCCGCCCGGTCCGGGAGCGGCGCCGTTCCGCTGCCCGAGCCCGGACGGCCCGGGCTGGCCGGGCCGGGCATCACCCTGGATCAGACTGGCCGGGATCAAACTGGCCCGCATCGTGCCGAACTGCATCAGACTGGCCGGGATCAAGCTGCCCTGGATCCAGCCGACCAAGGAGAGAGATGGACCCAATCAGGCTCATCGTGACCGCGCTGTCCGCGCGAACCGGGGCCAGCCACCAGGGGGACCGTGTCCCGGCTGCGTTACCGGAGGCGCAGGCGGAGCTGATGACGCTGGCCAGGCAGCGGCTTCGCGGCCGCCCGAACGGCAGCATGGTGCTCAGCCAGCATGCCGAGGATTCCAAGAGGTGGGCCCGCCCGCTGGCCAAGGCGCTGGAGGCTGAGGGAGCCGACCGGGATGCTGAGCTCATCGCGGCCGCTCAGGCGGTCTTGCGGTTGACCGACGCAGCAGGGTCGAGCCGGGGGAAGTACGTCCTGGACCCGGCCAGCCCGTCCGGTCAGGCCCCCGGCTGACCGGACCAGGCGGCGCCCGCTCCCCACGAGACGGGCACCGCCCGGCTCATCCCCTTCGGACGGCGTTCCCGCCGGTGAATACGCTCGTCCGCCCTTCCATAACAGGAAAAGCGACCCCGGTGGAGTTCGCCTGCAGAACATGTGCAGGAGATGTGGAGCACGGGGTCGGTGGCGGTGATGTGGAGCACCGGGTCTGCCGAGGTGAGGTAGAGCACCGGGTCTGCGGAGCAGGGTCAGCAGCCGAACCGGGGCGCGCGGGCGCGGCGTGGGCCTGCCGCCGGCGGTGCTGGCGCCGGATCTGCCGGGCCGCCTCGATCACGCCGCTCACGGCCACGGTGAGTCCCAGGCCGACCAGCAGGCCGGCCCAGGGACGGCCCTCGAAAGCCTGGCCGCCGATCCGCCCGAGCAAGAACGCGTAGCTGGCCCACAGGATCCCGGCCAGGGCGGTGCCGAGCACGAAGCTGCGCCGTGGGTAACCGATCAGACCGCAGGTGACGGTGACGGCGGTCCGGCCGCCCGGAATGAACCGGCAGGCCACAATGATCCGGGTGCCGTACCTGGCCAGGGACCGCTGCGCCCAGTCCCGGCGGCGCTCCCCACGCTCACCTGCGAAAACCCATCTACTAACGACCGGGCCGAATCGTCTGCCCACCAGGTAGGCGGCATTGTCGCCGAGGAACGCCCCGAGCGCGGCCAGCCCGACCAGCACGGCGATCCGCGGATCGGTGCTGCCCGCCGTCGCCACACCGAGGGCGATCACCGCGGTTTCGCTCGGCAGCACCGGGATCAGCGCGTCGAGCGCGGGCACGAGTACCGCGATGAGATACGAGACCGGCGAGCTGATATCCAGCTGGGCCAGGTCGATCACCAGCGGCCCCCGCGACGGCGGGAACTCAGCAGCCGGACTAGCACGACGGCCAGCGCCGCGCCGAAGATAATCCACGGCGCGATCACGATCAGGTCATTGCCGGTCATCTGATTAGTGCAGCCGACGGGGGTGCCGGGCAGGTGGAGCTGTTGTGGTGGCGGTGTGGAGCCGGGCGGCAAAACCCGCGCGTCCCCGGCGGGCGTCCTGGGCTCCGGTCCTCCGCTGCGGGATCATGGAGGCACAGTGGGCTGGCCCAGCCGGCTGGACCACTGGAGTGGCACAGTGGGCTGGCACGGTGGGCTGGCCCAGTGGGCTGGCCCAGTGGGCTGGCACGGAGAGGCGGGTGAGCAGCGATGGCAGCAACGGTGCTGGTCGTGGAGGACGAGCGCAAGCTTCGCGAGCTGGTCCGTTCCTATCTGGAACGGGCTGGCTTCATCGTGCTGACCACCGACTCCGGCGCCGAGGCTCTCTCGCTGGCCGGATCGGCCTCTCCGGACCTGGTGATCCTCGATCTCGGCCTGCCGGATGTGGCGGGCGAGACCGTGGCCCGCGAGCTGCGCGCGTCCGGCTCCATGCCGATCCTGATGCTCACGGCCAGGAGCACCGAAGAAGACCGGATCCGCGGTCTGGAACTCGGCGCCGACGACTACGTGACCAAGCCGTTCAGCCCTCGCGAACTGGTATTGCGTGTCCAGGCCGTACTGCGCCGCAGCAGCCCTGGGGCCGCGGGGCATGAGGCCAGCTACGGCGGTGGCGTGCTGGTCATCGACGAGCCGCAGCGCCAGGTCATGGTGCGGGGTGGCGTCGTCGGCCTGACCCCGACCGAGTGGGGCCTGCTGCTGGCGCTGGCCACCGTCCCGGGCCGGGTGTACTCCAGGTTCGAGCTGATCAACCGGGTGCGGGGGTATGAGTTCGAGGGTTATGAGCGCACGGTCGACTCGCACGTGAAGAACCTGCGCCGCAAGATCGAGGAGGATCCGGGCGACCCCCGGATCGTCCAGACCGTGCTGGGTGGCGGCTACCGGCTCGGCCTCGCCCGTGATACCGGGCCGTGACAGCTGACCGTCAGCCGGCCGCTGTGGCCCCGGCCCGCAGCGACGCAATCGGCCTGCGCCTGGCGCTGGCGTTCCTCGGCGTGGCGCTGGTGGCCATCGCCCTGCTGGCCGGCCTCACGGCGGTGTTCTCCGGCGCGGACGTCTCGGCCCTGGCCGCACGGCAGCGTACCCAGCTGGCCAGCGCGGTCGCGGTGGCGGCGGGCGCGGCCTACGACCGGAAGAACAACTGGGCCGCGGCGTACCTCGGCCCGGTGCTGGACCTGACTACGCGTACCGGGGCGGACGTCCAGATCCGGAACGCCGCGGGCCGGCCGGTGGCATCCTCGGCCGGATTCGACGGGCACTCCGGTACCCAGCTCAGCTGGCCGGTCACGGCGGATGATCGGCGGGTCGGGACGGCCGTGATGCGGTTCAGGGGATCTGGCCTGGGCGGGGCGGAGCACACCCTGCGCATCGCGCTGTTGCGGGCCATCGCCGGGGCGGCGGGGCTGGCCGCGCTGGTCGCGCTCGTGACGGGCCTGGCCTTGGCCCGGCGGATCACCCGCCCGGTAGAACGGATCATCACCGTGACGCGGGCCATGGGGGGCGGGGACCGCGCCGCCCGGGTCGGCCCTGTCGCGGCGCCCGGGGAGCTGCGCGAGCTGGCCACCGCGTTCGATCAGATGGCGGACACCCTGGACCGGCAGGAGCAGCTCCGGCGCGATCTCGTCGCCGACGTCGCCCACGAGCTGCGCACCCCGGTCGCGATCCTGCAGGCCGGCCACGAGGCGCTGCTCGACGGTGTGGTCGAGGCGACCCCGGACCAGCTGACCTCGCTGCGTGACGAGGTGCTGCGGCTGGCGCGCATGGTCGACGACCTGCAGACCCTCGCGGCGGCCGACGCGGCCACGCTGCGGCTGTCGCTGCGTCGCTGCGACCTGGCCGAGGTGACCGCGGCGGCTGCGGACAGCCTGGCCGGGCGGTTCGAGGCGGCCGACCTCAGCGTCGAGCGCCAGATCGTCCCGGCCCGGGTCATGGCCGACCCACGCTGGCTGCACCAGGTGATCACGAACCTGCTTACCAACGCGCTGAAGTTCACGCCGGCCGGCGGGCAGGTGAGGATCGAGACGGAAACGGCCGGCCCGGACGCCGTGCTGCGAGTCACCGACACGGGCGCTGGGATTCCCGCGGACGAGCTGCCGCACATCTTCGAGCGGTTCTGGCGTGGGCGGCAGGCCATGCAGACCTCAGGCAGCGGCATCGGCCTCGCAGTGGCGGCTGAGCTTGCCCGGGCCCACGGCGGTCAGCTGGCCGCCAGCAGCCAGCCCGGGCGGGGCACCGAGATGACCCTCAGCCTGCCTGCGGTGTGACCGGGCGTTTCTACACCGCACCACCACATCAGCCGCACAGCCCCTGCATCTGCCCGGGATTGTCTGCATCGTGTCGCCCTGATCCGACGCCCCCGAGGTGCGGATCAGGGCGGCCCACCCGCCGCGGTGCTGGCGACCCGCGGCACTGAGCAGAGGAGAGGACATGACCGCCGCGACCGAGGACCTGCTGGCCGCGCAGACCCGCCCCGTGCCGGACAGCCCCATCCGGACCAGCCCCAGCCAGGCCAACGCTGTGCAGGCCAACGCTGTGCCAACTCGCACCGCGCAGGCGCACATCGGGGAGTCCGGAATCGTGCAGGCTGGCACGATGCGGACCCACCAGATCTTCATCCGGGCGACACCCGAGGAGATCTGGGATGCGCTGACCCGGCCGGGCTGGACCCAGCTCTACGGCTACCGGGCCCCGGCGCAGTACGAGATGCGGCCGGGCGGTGCGTACCACGCCTTCGCCAGCGTGACGATGAAGTTGCGGGGCATCAGCGGCGTCATCTTCGACGGCGAGGTCATCGAGGCCGATCCGCCGCGGCGGCTCGTGCAGACCTGGCATGTCCTGCTCGACGCCGGTACCCGGGCCGAACCGGACACCCGGCTGAGCTGGGAGATAGCGGAAGGTAACGCCGGTGTGAGCACGCTGACGCTCACCCACGTCCTGGCCGGTGCGCCGGAAACGGCGGCGCTGGTAGACGGGCGGCACGCGACAGCAGGCGGCGGCTGGGCATGGATCCTCAGCGACCTGAAGACGCTGCTGGAGACCGGCCGGTCGCTGGCCGCCTGACGCCCCGGGGGAGGACCAGGTCCGCCATGGCATGGTTCCTCATCGTGACCGCCGGACTGTTCGAGACGGGTTTCGCGGTCCTGCTCAAGCAGAGCGCCCACTTCACCCGGCTCTGGCCCACCATTGGCTTCGCAGCCTGCGCGCTGATCAGCTTCGGCCTGCTCAGCCTGGCCCTGCGCCGGCTGGAGGTGGGCCCGGCCTACGCCGTCTGGACCGGCATCGGTGCGGCGGGCACGGCCGTGATCGGGATGGCCATCCTGGGCGACACCGTGTCCGCCGCCAAGCTCGTGTCGATCGGCCTGATCCTGGCCGGCGTGATCGGGCTCAACCTGTCCGGCGTCACTCCCTGAGCGAGGCGTCACTCCCTGAGCGACAGGCGAGGCCCGCACTGCGCGCCTCCCCGGGGTAATCGCCCGGCTTCGTTACTATCTGCCCGCGGAGGGCGGTGGGAATGGCGCGGGCAGGCGAACGGCACCGGCGGGCGGGCTGATGCTGGGGCATTCGCACGCCCTGTCCGGCGGGGTGGCCGGCCTCGCCGCGGGGATCTTCATGCACCTGCCCATCCCGCAGACCGCCGCGCTGGCCGGCTTCACCGCGGGCATGGCGCTGCTGCCGGATCTGGACAAGTGCGGATCTTCGCCGGCCCGGTCGCCCGGCTTCGTGTCCGAGGCGGTGGCCTGGGTCTTCGGCCGGATCAGCGGCGGGCACCGGCACGCCACGCACTCCTTCCTTGGCATCGCCATCTTCACCGCCCTGGCCTGGGTGTCCTGCCACTTCCGGGCAGACTGGGGCGGCAAGGCCGGGCTCGCGCTGCTGATGACGCTCAGCGTGTCCGCCGGCCTGGAGGCCCTGCACCTGGCCCGCGGCCACGTGGCCGACCTGGCCGGGGTCGCGGTGGCCGCCGCCGAGATCTGGTACGGGTACGGTCTGCGGCTCATCCCCATCGCGGTCCTGCTCGGCTGCGCCACCCACATCACCGGCGACATGCTCACCGACTCGGGCTGCATGCTCGGCTTTCCCTGGTCCCGGCAGCGCTTCCACCTGCTGCCGGAGCCACTGGCCTTCACCACGGGCACCCTTCCGGAGCTCCTGATCATCGACCCGATCCTGTCCGGGGCACTGCTGGCCCTCGCGGTTTGGATCATCGACCCGGCGTTGCTGCAGGGCCAGTGGGGGCCGCTGGCCGGGTAAGGGCCAGGATCAGGCTGAGGCGCCTGCCGGGGGGTTCTCTACGAGAACGGCATCCGCATCCACGGATCCGGCGGCCAGTACATCTGAGCGTGGCCGATCATCTTAGGGTGCTCGGGAAGGACGGGCGCGGTCCCGTTTCCGAGCAGCCTGGAGGCCGGGATGTGGCACGCCATGTTCGTTGAGCAGATCCCGTTCACGGAGAAGGTCCTCCGCACGGTCCTGGTGTACGCGCTGATCGCCCTGCTGTTCCGGCTGAGCGGCAAACGCGGGCTCGCGAACCTGAGCACGTTCGACTTCGTGGTGATCTTCCTGCTCTCCAACGTGGTGCAAAACGCGGTCATCGGCAACGACACCTCACTGACCGGCGGCGTCATCGGTGCCGTCACGCTGGTGGTCGTCAATGCGGTGGTCAACCGGGTGGTGGCCGGCAATGCCATGGCGGCGCGTATCTTCGACGGCCGGCCGACCACGGTGATCCGCGACGGACACGTGATCCAGCGGGCCCTGGTGCACCTCGGCGTGCGGCGCAGCGAACTCGATAACGCGGTGCACATGCAGAACGGGGATGATGTCAGCGAGATCCAGGACGGGATCCTTGAGCCAGGCGGGCAGCTCGTGCTGACCCTTAAGCGCGCTGACCAGAACGCCACGCACGGCGACGTTGCCCAGTTGCGCGACCAGCTCCGCCGGATCGAGGACCTGCTCCGCGCAGCGTCCTAACCCGGTGCCCGGTCCCGGGTTGTGAACCATTGACGCCGACGCTCAATTTGAAACTTTGCGCATCAGTACAATCGGCCTTTTGGCCACTCATTGCGTCATATCTGTGTATAGTCCCAGTGGTTGGGGGGGCGGCCATGCGACTTTTTGCCCGGATGGGCACCAGGCAGATCGGGAATGCGCTTGCCCTGGTGGTGCTCGCCGTCGTCGCGGGCCCGGTCTCCTCGGTGCGGGCCGTGCCTGCCAGCGTGCTGGGTGCTTACACCGGGTACGGGAACGTCGCGGCCGATCAGGCCATCGGAGCCGAACTGGGCCACCCGCTGGCGTTTGGGTCCGACTACATTCCGTACACCTCGGGCTGGGCGGGCATGGCCGATCCGCGCATTGAGTCCCTCTGGGCTCATTCCGGATTGCGGATGGTCTATGGCCTCCCGATGTTCCCGGACTCGTGCGGCGTTTCGCCTGCGGCCTGCTGGAATGCGGGTGCCGCAGGTAATTATGACAGCTATTTCTCACAGATCGCGCGGAACCTGGTCAATAACGGGCAGGGAAATGCGATCCTTCGCCTCGGCTGGGAATTCAATGTGCCGCAGGGGTACGCCTGGTACGCGGGGGGCTATGCGCCGCAATTCGTGCGGGCCTGGCAGGACATCGTCACGGCCATGCGGGCCGTTCCCGGCGCCGATTTCACCTTCGACTGGAATCCCAACATCGGCAGTACCCTCAGCGACCTGGCCAGCTACTACCCGGGTGGCGCCTATGTCGACGCGATCGGCTTCGACGTCTACGACATGGCCTGGCAGGCCTATCCGGGACAGCAGGCCGCCTGGCAGAAGGACCTCACTGAAGCCGATGGCCTGAACTGGCTGGTTTCTTTCGGCGCCGAGCACGGCAAGCCGCTGACCCTGCCCGAGTGGGGCCTGGGGATCACCACCCGGCCGGTCGGCCGCGGGAACGTCGGCGGCGGCGACGACCCGTATTTCGTGAACCAGATCGCCGGCTTCATTGGTGATAACGACGTCGTCGAAGCGGGCTTGTGGGATTACCAGGGGCAGTTTTTCTCGTCCGGGAGCCCGGGGGCGACGGCGGCGCTCATCAAGGATTTCTGATCGCCGTCTGGTCGGGAGGCTGGCGCCGCGGGGGCGGTACGGCCGGGGGGTGCGCGGGAGCCGGGTCGGCGGCCGGGCTGTGTGCGGCCGGGCGTTGTGCGCCGTGGGTAGGTGTGCCGTGGGTGTTCGGGGCCTGGGTGTCTGCGGCGGTGTGTGCTCCGGTTGGCGGGAGCCCGGCCGGGGCGGCGTAACTGCGCCGGAACTGGTCGTCGGTGACCGGCCAGCGTTCGCCCCGGGCTCCTTCTACCACCCAGTCCCCGGGCAGGGCGGTCGCGCGGCCCTCTCTGGTCCGCAGCACGACGGCCTGGCTGACCTGCCAGGCACGGTAGTTGCCGGTGCGCAGCCAGAAATCACCGCCCAGCGGTTCATGGCTGTGGCGGAACTCCGGGTCCTGCACGGTCCGCTCGTCCCCCCCGCCGTCGATGACCCGCCAGTCCCCAGGATCCCCGTGCAGTTGGTCACCGGACCGCCGGGTCCATGGCCGGCGGGCGTTCAGCCGCCGGGCCCGGACCGTTCCGGTGCGCCGGTACTCAGCCGCCTCAGGGGGACCACCTGGCGGTATCACCGGCATAAAGCCCACGTCCTCGAGCTGGGCGAGCTGGGACCGGAGGTAGGCGACAGCTGCGCTCCGCTCAGCGGCGGGAAGGTCGGCCCAGGGCACCACGCGGCTGTTCACGAGCGCCGTGCGTGGAGCTGCCTTCTTGCGGTCGCGCGCCCGGTCGCGCGCCCGGGCCGGCTCGCCTGCTGACCACCCGGCGGCGAGCCGACGCTGGTACCAGCGGGTGTGCTCGCTGCGGGCGATGGCCTCCAGGTCCTGCTCGCTCAGCTCGATGAAGCTGCCGGGCACCACGGCCCGGCTGGGAACCCATCGCCGGCCCTTGGCCACCACCTCGGTCATGATGGACCGGAGCTGCAGGATGTTGTCCTGGCGGATGAAGCCGTCCAGGTCATCCCAGGGACGGCTGGTCAGCGTCCTGGGATCAGTCGGCCGGGGAGGATGGCTGAGTCGGTAGCACTCGTGCCAGTGCCGGGCCACCCTGGTCCAGGTGTCCTCCGGTAGCTGGCCGCCCACGAGAAGGGCCCGCTGGAAGGGGTGCAGCAGGTCAAAGATCGCGCCGCTGGTTCCTGCTCCCCTGGACGTCAGGACGAACACTGGGATCCTCGGGTGGAGCCGGGCCACCCGGCCGGCCTCATGCATGCCCCGTTCGCTCAGGGTTTCAGCCACGATCACCGTAGTCCCGGCGCTGGCCGCGGGCGGCATGGCGTCGAGGGTGGCGAGGAGCTGGTCCTTCCAGGAGACCGCTTTGGCGTCTACCTCGCACAGCGCGCGGACCATGGGAGGTGGGGAGGTCGCGAGGTATTCGCGGCGCAGATCCTCGGCCCGGCGGTCCAGCAGCACGACGCGCTGCACCGGGAGAGGAGCGGCTAGTTGCTGGTCGGCCTCGGCGACTGCCACCGCGCCAGCGTGGGCTCCGGACCTGGCGCTGGCTGCGGCTTCGGCGAGCTGGCGGCGTTCCCAGGCCCGCCGGGCCAGTTCGCGGAGGATGGCCAGGGCCAGGGTGCTGTCCCCGGCCAGCAGCAGCTGCCGCGGTGCGGTGCGGAAGACCTGCTCGAGCAGGGCAGAGGCGGTGGATTCGTGGGCGCTGAGTGCGTCCTGGAACCAGCGGCTGGAGCGGCCGATGCGCCAGCCGCGCCAATGATCCGCGTGCCGCGGGTCATCGATGCGGGCGACCAGATGTGGTTGCCGGTCAGGGTCCGGGTGGTAACGCCGCAGGACGGCCTGGGCGGCGTCCAGGACGGCTTCGTTGTCCGTCACGTCATCCCGCAGCGCATACAGGCGCCGTAGCGCACAGCCACGGCTGCCGGCGATAACCGGCAGGAGCACCCGCGGGGACGAGGGATGACCGATCATGACGTGGGCGCCGGTGGCCCGGGCCTGGTCCAGCAGCGGGTGGCTGGCATCGGGCTCGATCACCACGATGCTCGCGGGCCGGAAGGTCTGCGCCAGCTGCTGCAGCAGCGGCATCGTCATCATGTCCAGCCCGGTGAAGATGGTCGCGTCCCGGACCAGCCGGGCCCGCATCCGGTCCACGGGCTGCCGCCACAGGACCGCCGCCGCGGTCAGGGCCCCGACCAGGGTCGCCCCGAGGCAGACGGGGCCGCCGAGCTGGTAGCCCAGGGCGGGCGGCAGGTGGCATGCGCCCAGTGGAAACTGAGGCGGGTTGCCCACGTACAGGTCGAGCACCCACCCGGCTACGGCACCAGGCGTCTGGGCGCCCCGGCAGGGGAACAGCGAGGAGGTGGTGAGCACCCCTCCGATCACCACCATGGTGACAACCGTGGTGATTCCGACCACCCGGGGTTGGAGCCTGCGGGGCCACCAGTAACTGAGCAGGGCCAGCAGCCACAGCGCCGCGAAGACCAGCGGGACCCGGAGGGCACCGGGCTGGAGCGCGGTCCGCCACCAGGCCTGGCTGGCGTCCAGCCAGGCGCGATCAGCAGCGCTGACCCACGCTCCCCAGGCCAGGTAGATAGTGACGGCGGCGCCCGCGGCGGCCGGGACCACCCAGGCGAACCGGCGCCCCGCGCCGATCCGGAACAGCCAAGCAGTTACCACGGTGCCCCCATCCCGCACCGGTGATAACGGCTGTAACTGCACTACCCCGGGACGAAACAGCCAAGCAGGTCCATCAATCCCAGATTGACACACAACGGCATGATCGCCTAGCCGGGCATCGGCATCACCCGATACAGGTAAGGCGGCGAGCACAGCCTGCCCCTTTTGGTCTGCACCTTTCGTGCATACATGCCGGGTACCCTCAACGTACCCTCAATCAAACTGAGACCGGTTGGTGCCCGAACCCTTACCGTCCGAGACCAATGGGAGAGCGGGGCGGTGTACCCTATGCCGATGGCGTCGAAACCCCGTGAGGCCACCTAATACATCCTGGGGTCCCACCACAGCACAGCCCCGGCCGTTTGAGCATAGGACGAAGTTGGTTACCTACAGTAGACGACTGGGTACTAAGCGTTATCGAAACAACCTGCTGCCACAGACAGGATTGGACGGATTGATCGGGGCCATGAGATCCACTGATGAGGTTTTGACCGCGCTGCCGGACCTTCGCGCGGTACCGCTGGGGGAGATGCAAGCCATCGCGCAAGCAGCTCTCGCCGTGATGGCGCAGCGTATTATCCCTGGATCGCCTCCGACCCCGCTGCCCCCCGTGGATTTCGCGTCCTCGATCTAGTCCAGAGGGGCCTGCCATGATCAGGCCACCGGTTCCACTGAGCCAGTTCGTGCTCAAGGTTCACGCCCGCTGCGATTTGGCGTGCGATCACTGCTACGTCTACGAGAGCGTCGACCAAAGCTGGCATGGGCGCCCTGTGACCATGTCTGACCAGGTGATCGTACGGACGGCGGAGCGTATCGCTGAGCATGCAGCCTCGCACAAGCTTGCCAGCGTCCAAGTGATCCTTCATGGCGGGGAGCCATTGCTAGCCGGCCGTCCCCGGCTGCGCCGGGTTATCACGGAACTTGAAACGGCGCTGCAAGGCGTGTCTAGCCTCGACCTGAGGATCCATACCAATGGCGTCCTACTCAGTGAGGAATTCTGCGACCTTTTCGCGGAGCATCGGGTCAAGATCGGCATTTCCATCGATGGTGACCGGATGGCAAACGACCGTCACCGCCGGTACGCGGATGGGCGCAGTAGCTACGACAAAGTGATCCGGGCCATTAGGCTGCTTCGCGTCGGCCCTTTCCGGGACCTGTATGCCGGGCTGCTGTGCACGATCGACCTCGCTAATGACCCGCTGGCCGTCTATGAGTCTCTGCTCGAGTGGGGACCACCCCGGATCGACTTCCTGCTCCCCCATGCGACCTGGGATAATCCGCCAGCCCGCGCGTCGACTGCAGGCAGCGAGTATGCAAGCTGGCTAATCGCGATCTTTGATCGCTGGATGGCGGACGGGTGCCCGACGCGGATCCGGACCTTCGATTCGATCCTCTCCACTCTCAGGGGGGGCGAAAGCCATACGGAAGCTCTGGGGCTCGAGGCAGCCAGTCTGGTGGTCATTGAGACCGACGGCAGCTACGAGCAGGTTGACTCGCTGAAGGCTGCGTTCGACGGCGCCCCGGAAACGGGGACGAATGTCTTCGAACATGCCCTTGATTTCGTCGCCCGGCATCCCGGTATCCGAGCTCGTCAACAAGGAATTGCTGGGCTCTGCGAGACTTGCCAGAAATGCCCGGTGGTACAAAGTTGTGGCGGCGGTCTGTACACCCACCGTTATCGGACGGAAAACGGTTTCGCCAATCCTTCCGTCTATTGCGCGGACTTGACGGAGCTGATCTCGCACATCAGCATCAGCGTGCACGCAGAGTCCGCGGGTGGGCCACGTGCTCCTGAGCACACACTGAGTGGCGACAATTTCCGGGCCTTGGCCGCAGGCGCCGGCGGCTCAGCCGCCGTGAGGCAGCTCATTGAGGCTGAGCACAGCCTGCGGCGCGGCCTGCTGGGTCAGGCCTATCAGGCAGGAATGGCCCATCCGGAAGTCTCGGGTGAGGTCAAGAATGCGCTACGAGGGGCCTGGGCTTTGCTGACCACCCTCGACCGTGAGCAGCCGAAGGCGCTGGAAGCGGTGCTTGGTCATCCGTATGTGCGCATCTGGGCGGTGCGTGGTCTCGAACAAGCGGCTCTGACTGCTGCCTGGCGTGGCACCGGAAACCAGACCTGGACTCCCCGGAGTCTGGCTACCCATCTGGGTCACCTTGGTGCGATCGCTTCTGCCGTGGCCATCCGCGCCAGGATGGGGGCAGCGGTGACCGTCCCGGTCATGGACGGCGCTGTTCACCTTCCGACGCTTGGCCGCCTCGCTCTCACTGGGAATGCGGCCGCGGGGCCGTCTGCTGGTGAGTCTGAGACAGCCAGAGTCAGCGTGATCACGAATGCGGTCATCATCCGGGTCGGCGATGCGCACTGGACAATCGATCTGGCCGCGATGCTGGCTGGGGAACCTTCCCCGGTCCAGGTGGATGGGACGAGCAGATCGGCCGAATGGCAGCCGGTGCGCATGCTGCGTGGTCGTAGCTACTGCATCGCCCTGGAGGACACGGATCCATTCCGCGGCTGCTACGAATCGGAGGTTGCGCCCCGGCTCACCGACGCCGAGTTTGCCCGCTGGCAGAACGGCCTCCAAGAGGCGTGGCAGGCGATCGGGCGCGAGTACGGTACGTTTGCTGCTGCTCTGGGCGCGGGCCTCACCACGGTGGTGCCCTTGGTCCCCGCTCAGGAGGGCCGTGATGCCAGCGCGAGCGTGCGAAACGCGTTCGGGGCGATCGCGGCGACTCTGCCCGCCGATCCGAGTGACCTGGCCCGGCTGCTCGTCGGTGAGTTCCAGCACGTGAAGCTGAGTGGAATTCTCGATCTCTGCGATCTGTATGACCGGGCGGACGACCGCCTCTTTCCGGCTCCGGAGGGAGAAGGCAAGTTCCGAATCGAGGAGCTCTTGCGGGGTACTTACGTCAGTCTCGCGGTTCATGACTCCTGGGGGGAACCTCGGAAGATCGGTCCTGGACCGGGCGCCGACAAGGCCAGGCAGCCACCCGCACAGTGGCGGGTGCGCAGCCTCGCATCCATCGAGACGCTGCTTGGTTCCGGGTCATTGACGCCGGTCGGGTCGTCATTCGTCGAAGAGATGCGTCGTTCCATGACCGCCGTACCCGGCGCCTGGCTCGCCTGAAGGCTCCACCTGCCGATCGCAGTGCTCCACCCTCATGGGATCGGGTCGGATGGGCCACCGCCGACCTGAGCGTCCTGTAATAGCGAGATACCCCCTGGTAACCTGCGGAAATCTCCTATATCATCATTTCGCCTGGGCGCTTGGAGTGGTAAATGATCTCTGGTCTCACTGCGGGGGCTGTTGAGGCTGGCGTGATAGGGGGATAAGGCGCCGATGGTTTCAGGGCGTGACGACAGACCATACTTCTTTCTCAGTTATGCACGGACTCCTAAGCGAGATCCATCCGATCGTGATGATCCTGACCGTTGGGTTTACCGCCTATATAAAGACCTGTGCTCCGCGATATTACAAATGACTGATGCCCGGCCCGAAGAGGCTGGGTTCATGGACCGGGAAAACAAGATCGGTTCTGAGTGGTCCCCGGAACTTACTACTGCCCTAGCGCGCTGCAGGGTCTTTGTTCCACTCTACTCACGGCGATACTTTGAAAGCGACAACTGCGGCAGGGAATGGTTTGCCTTTGCCCGTCGCGAGATCACACGTAAAGCCCGTGGAGGAGAGGTAGTCGACACCATTGTGCCTGCTCTCTGGACCCGGCTCGACCGCGAAAAACTTCCCTATGTCGCACAGTCCGTCCAATTCGACCATCAGC
This sequence comes from Streptosporangiaceae bacterium, assembly GCA_035642895.1. Lineage (GTDB taxonomy): Bacteria > Actinomycetota > Actinomycetes > Streptosporangiales > Streptosporangiaceae > RYN-230. The sequence continues at coordinate 25,040 of DASQRM010000128.1, forward strand.
TACTAGGGGAGCGCTACTGCGCCGAGGGCTTCTACGGAATCATGAAGCTGCAGAATTACCGTGCCGATTATCAGCGGGCAGTCCACAGGCTCGCCGAGCGGATCATCGCGATTGGTGACGAGAGCGGCAACTTCGCCGATGAGGCCGCGGCTCACCAGGGCGTCACACCGGACTTTGATGCGCTGCCGAGTGCCTTCGGGCCGACTAGCGCGCGACGCACCGCGGGCGGCCAGCTTCAGATCGCCGTGCTGGCCCACGATATTTCGACGCTGCCGCTGGGCCGGACACCGGATTACTACGGCGCCACGCCGTACACGTGGAGTCCGTACCGGCCGGATTACCCCCAGCCCGTCGCCGACTACGCGCAGGAGCTGGCCAAGAAGTGCCTGGACTGCAAGCCGTTCGTGGGTGCTTTCGAGGACGGCATCGCCATGTGGGCCAGCAACGGGCGCCCGGTGCCACCGAGCTTGTGCCTGGTGGATCCCTGGGTGAGCATGTCGGCTAAGCACCAGGAGCAGCTCAGCCGGCTTGACCAGGTCGAGGAGCCCTGGGTCAGCGTGCTCGTCCCATGGAACAGCCAGGACCAGGGAACGCATGAGGCCAGAGATAATCTTCGCGCGCATCTGCAGCAGTATCTGGGGCGCAAGCTGGCCGGGGTTCCGCGCCGCTGTCAGATGGCGGCCAGCGGCATTCCCACGCTGCAGGATTTCGGCCAGCTCCTGCCCGAGATGACATTGATCATGCTGAAGAGATTCCGCAAGGAAGCGACCGCCCATCCACCCGCAGGTCCCGTCATTGAGCGCCCGCGGCTGAGGAGAGCCGACCCCAAGGATTCCGGAGGTGCCCGATGAGTGAGACCAGCCCGGGCCAGATCATCACGTTCTACTCCTATAAAGGTGGCACCGGCCGGACCATGGCGCTCGCCAACGTGGCCTGGATCCTGGCCAGTAACGGGAAGCGTGTCCTGGCCGTCGACTGGGATCTTGAATCGCCGGGCCTGCATAAGTTCTTCCATCCCTTCCTGGATGAATCCACGGTCAGCGCCACCCCCGGCGTGATCGAGATAATCAACGACTACGCGTCCGCCGCCGTTGACCCGGGACCGCGAAGCGATGACTGGCACCTGGAGCTCGCGCAAGTCGAGCGGCATGCCGTCTCCCTGGAATGGGCGTTTCCTGAGGGTGGCAAGCTCGATTTCCTGTCGGCCGGTCGCCAGAACCGTGACTATTCTGCGGCGGTTTGCTCGCTTGACTGGGACAACTTCTACGACCGGCTCGGCGGTGGGCGGTTCTTCCGTGCGATGCGGGAAGACATGAAGCAGAAGTACGACTACGTACTCATCGACAGCCGTACCGGGCTGAGCGATGTGGCCGATATCTGCACGATCGAACTCCCTGACGTCCTGACCATCTGCTTCACGCTGAGCGATCAGAGCATCGAGGGCGCCGCCAACGTGGCCCGCCAGATCAGCGGGCGGTACCGGGACCGGAACATCCGGGTCCTGCCCGTCCCGATGCGCATCGAGGACGGGGAGAAGGAGAAGCTCGATGTCGGCCGGGCACTGGCCCGGATGAAGTTCGAGGGCTTCCCGGCCGGGATGACCCCGGAGGGCTCGGCGCTGTACTGGGCCTCGGTGGAGGTCCCGTACAAGCCCTTCTACGCCTTCGAGGAGACGCTGGCCACTTTCGGCGACGATCCCGGCTCGCCCGCTTCCCTGCTCGCCTCGTTCGAGCGGATCACTGACTGCATCACCGCCGGGCAGATCACCGCCATGCGGCCGATCGCCGAGGATCTGCGGCTGCAGTACAAGGACGCCTTCGCGCGCCGGCAGCCCGTCTCCTCTCCCCAGGTCTACCTGAGCTACGTGCCCGAGGATCGCATGTGGGCTGACTGGATCGAGGCGGTGCTGACCCGGGCGGGCTTCCGGGTCCTGCCGCGCAGCACGGTGATGACCGCCGGCAGCGGCGACGGTGACGTGCGGGGCAGTATCCAGGCGGAACGCGAACTGCAGGTAGCGCCCCGCGCGATCGCGGTGCTTTCCTCCGCGTACCTGCATTCGCCCGACGCCAGGTCCATCTGGAAAACGCTGTCGTCGGCCGACGCTGCCGACACCCACCGTCAGCTCATCCCGGTCCGGATCAGCGAAGTGAGGATCACCGATCCCTTCAACGAGCATCCCGTCGTCGATCTGGCGCGGATGGACGCGGCCCAGGCGACCGCGAAGCTGTTGTGGGCCCTGGACCGGCCCATGCAGCCGGCCGGGGGAGCGGGAAAGACGGCCGAGGACCCCAGGTTCCCAGGTGCGATCCCGCCGATCTGGAACGTGCCCGCCAGGAACGCCGACTTCACCGGGCGCGGAGCAACCCTGGAGCTCCTGCGCGACAAGCTAGCCGGGGGAGGCCGGGCGGTGGTGGTCGCGCAGGCGCTGTACGGGCTGGGCGGGGTGGGCAAGACCCAGCTCGCGCTGGAGTACGCGCACCGCTTCATGGCCGACTACGACCTGGTCTGGTGGGTGCCCTCAGAGCGGGCCGAGGAGACCAGCGGGGCCCTCGCTGACCTGGCCCGCAAGATGGGGCTGAAGGTGGGTGACAACGTGGCCGAGGCGGCCGAGGCGGCGCTGGAGGAGTTGCGCCGTGACACCACCCCGCACTGGCTGCTGATCTTCGATAACGCCGACGATCCCAAGCAGCTCGAACCGTACCTGCCCACCGGGTCAGGGCACGTCCTGATCACCTCCAGGAACCAGGCCTGGACGCACTCGGCCGAGCCGCTCGAGGTGGACGTCTTCACCAGGGACGAGAGCGTCGGGCACCTGCTTCGGCACGTGCCCGAACTGGACGTAGCCGATGCGAAAAGGGTCGCCGACGCCCTGGGCCATCTGCCGTTGGCAGTGGAGCAGGCCAGCGCGTGGCTGGAGCAGACCGGGATGCCAGCCCGGGTCTACGTCGAGCAGCTGACCACCCAGTCCACCCGGATCCTGGCCCTGAACCAGCCGCCGGACTACCCGATGCCGGTCGTGGCGACCTGGAACCTGTCGTTCGACCGGCTGAAGCAGCGCTCGCCCGCCGCCGTCCGGCTGCTTCAGCTGTGCGCGTTCTTCTCGCCGGGGCCCATCTCGATGGATCTGCTCTACAGCGACGAGATGAACGAGTCCCTACTCCCGTTCGATGAGACGTTGAGCGAGAAGCTGATGCTCGGCCGGGTGATCCGGGATATCAGCCGGTTCGCCCTGGTGAAGGTCGACCAGGGCAGCAACTCGCTGCAGATCCACCGGCTGGTGCAGGCGGTGATCCGCTCCCAGATGAGTGATGAGGAACAGGTCGACGCCCGGCACGAGGTGCACAGGATCCTTACCGGGGCCCGGCCTCGCCAGGGCGAGACCGACGATCCGGCGAACTGGTCCACCTACGACATCATCTGGCCGCACCTGGGCCCGTCGGTGGCCGAGGAATGCGACGATCCGCGGACCCGGCAGCTGCTGATCGACTGGGTGAGATACCAGTGGAAGCACGGCGAGTTCGAGTCCTGCCTGGCCCTGGCCAGCCGGCTGGAGACGCTGTGGCGCCACCAGCTCGGGGCCGACGATCCGCAGACCCTGTACCTGCAATTCCACATCGCCAACGTGCTCCGCTCGCAAGGCCGGTTCAGCGACGCCCGGGACCTGGACACCTATGTCCTGGAGCGCCAGCGCGAGGTGCTCGGCCCCGACCACCCGCACGCCCTCATCACCGCGAACGGGCTGGGGGCCGACCTGCGCGCCCTGGGTGACTTCCAGGAATCCCTGGCTGCCGACCAGGCCACCTACGAAAGCTTCAAGGAGCAGTTCGGCGAGGACTACCCGCGGACGCTCCTCGCCGCGCACAACCTCGGATGTTCCCTGCGCCTGGTCGGCGACTGCTTTACCGCGCGACGGCTGGACGAGGAAACGCTGGACCGGCAGCGCCAGGTGCTGGGCCGCGAGCACCCGAGCACCCTGCAGTCGGTGGCCAGCCTGGCCCTCGACCTGCGCGCCGCAGGCGCGTTCCGGGAGTCGGTGAACCTGCTGCGGGATACCTGGGACAAATACCGGGAGGTCCTGGGCGACGACATGACCGACACCCTGCGCACCGCAGCCAGCCTGGCCGTCTCCCTCCGCAAGGCAGGAGAGCAGGCGGAGGCGATGAATCTGGCCCAGGACACCTACGAGCGCTACAAGCGCCGTTATGGAAGCGGGGCCCCAGACGCGCTGTCCTGTGCGCTGAACCTGGCCTGCGACTATGCGGCGACCGGGGACATGCCCGGAGCACTGGACCTGGTGAGTGGCGTCAAGGCGGCCTACCAGGCGGGCCTGGGTGAAGATCACCCGAACACCCTGGTCGCGGTCAACAATCTCGCGTGCTACCTGCGATCCATTGGGCGACTGCCGGAGGCGCTCACACTGACCGCGGACACGCTGGAGCGGATGCGGCGCAAGCTGGGCGAGAACCACCCGCTGACCTTGTCCGGCACGGTCAACCTGGCCAACTGCCGTGGCGACTCCGGCGACCTCGAGGTGGCCGAGGCGCTGGAGCGGGAGACGGTGACCCTGCTTCGCGACGTGCTCGGTCGTGATCACCCGGACACCCTGGTCTGCCAGGCCAACCTAGCCGTCACGCTCCACCAGGCAGGCCGGGACCATGAAGCCGAGGAACTTAAAGCCGCGATCATGGCTGACCTCAGCCGCGTCCTGGGCGCTAGTCACCCCGACAGCGCACAACTGCAGGAGTGGCAGCGCATCAATCGCGATCTGGAACCACAGCAGATCTGACCGTCCGCCAGGATCCCCGGTGGGGCCTGCACGGTCCGCTAACCCCGGCCCGGAAATCCGCGATCACCGGCTCCGCTGGCATCTGGCCGGCCGGCGGACAGCCAGCGAAGGATGTCCGGCAGCACATCCAGCGCGCCGAAGTGGGCCGCCCCGGCCTGCACGACCACGGCGGCGCTGGGGATCCGGTCCGCCAGCCACCGGGCGTGACTGGCGGGAGAGAACACGTCGCTGGCGCCGTGCCACAGCAGGACGGGCACCCGGACCGTGGCCGGGTCGAATCCCCACGGCGAGCAGAAAGCGAGCGCGTCGTCGATCCAGCCGTAGTCAGAAGCCCGCAGGGCCTCCGCGTAGGTCTCGATCAGCATGGACCGGATGCCATGATCGGCCACGACCCGCCGGTCGGAGTCGGGGAGTTCGGTCTGGAGCCTGGCGAGCAGGCTGGCCGGGTTGGCCCGGACCTCCTCGGCCACCGCCTTGGTGTGAGCGACGATGTTCTCGTAGCCGTTCGCCGCCGCCGTGAACTCCATGACGTTGGAGTGGGCCATGCCGTCGAACCAGTCCAGCCCGTCCGCGCCGTGCGGGGCGATCCCCACCAGGACGGCCGCCCTGGTCGTGCGCTCGGGCAACAGGGCGGCGCACGCGAGAGCGTGGGGCCCGCCGCCTGACCGGCCGACGACCGCGAACTTCTTCAGCCCGTAGGCGTCCGCGATGGCCAGCACGTCCTCGGCCACGTCTGCGACCTGCCGTCCAGCTAGCCGGTCGGATCCCCCGTAACCTGGCCGGTCAAAGGAGATCAGCCGGACGCCCAGCCGGTGCAGGACGGCGGACCGGGGGTGCGGGCCTAAACGGCTTCCCGGCGTCCCGTGCAGGACAAATACGGGTCTGCCGTCGGGATCGCCGCTTGACTGGGTGGAAAGTCGTCTGCCGTCGGCCGTTCGCACCGTGTACTTCAAGATTGTCCCTTGCCGCATCCGCGCCGCTGTCCCTCGATCTGCGGCGGCATCGCTTCCAGCATGCCGCCGCCGGGCCGGCAACGGAAGGGAGGCAGGCTAGCGGGCCAGCCCGGCCCGGAATGCGGCGTTGGTGGCGCCCGGCTCACGGGTGGGTAGGAAGGGCCCCGCGCTGGCCATCCTGGTGAAGACATCCGGGCCGCCCGCTGTCACAGTAGAGGCATGAGCGACTCATTGAGCGTCGGCCGCGTCGGGGCGGTGGACCGGGACCGCAGCCACACCCTGTTCGCGCAGACGATGGGCTATGTCGCGGTTACCGCCGGTTGCTTCGCGCTCGGCTCTTACCTGGGCCGCACCTTGTCCGAGGGCTGGGCCATCGTCTGGTTCATCGTCGCCTTCGCGTGCCTGATCAGCATGAACTTCGCGGTGCGCCGATCCGGCGGGCTGAGTGTGGGACTCCTGCTCGCCTTCGGCCTGGCCCTCGGCCTGGCCATGGCGCCGACCCTGGTCTACTACGCGAGCACGAACCCCCAGGCGCTCTGGCAGGCGGGCGGGGCCACCGCCCTGTTCATCGCCGGCTTCGGGGCCGTCGGCTACGCGACCCGGCGGGATCTCTCCGGCCTGGCCCGGCTGAGCTTCTGGGCGCTCCTGGCGCTTATCGTGTTCGGCATCGTGCTGATCTTCGTGCGTATCCCGCACGGCTCGCTGATCTACTCGGTGCTAGGTCTGGTGATCTTCGCCGGACTGACCGTGGTCGATTTCCAGCGCCTGCGGCGCTCCACCGACCTGGCCTCCGCGCCGCTGATCGCCGCGTCGATCTTCCTGGACGTACTGAACGTGTTCCTGTTCTTCCTGCGGATCTTCTCCCGCGAGAACTGACGCGGCAGGCCATTACGGGCAGCCTGATCTGTTAAATTTTCCGCCACGTTATTGATGGTTGATTTACCAGAATTTAGTATCTGCTGAGGAGCGGCTGGCAATGGCCGCCCGAAGCGAGAGGTGACCCACCATGCGCCATACTCGTCCCCGTCTGCTGGCCCGCTTCTTAATGGTGAGTGTGCCAGCCCTCGGCCTGCTGCTGGCCATGAGCCCAGCCGCAGGCGCGAGCACCACCCCCAGGTCAGCGTCGGCCCAGGCGGCCCTGGTGGCCCGCCAGGCCCTTGAGCGCCTGTCGGTCGGCCAGCATGCAGCCGACCATCGGGTGTCACGGCCCGCACTCCGGGTCAAGGGATTGACCCAGGTACAAAGCACAAACTGGTCCGGGTACGCAGATACCGGCAGCGGCTTCAGCACGGTCACCGGCAGCTGGACAGAACCCGGCGTCAGTTGCACCTCCACCACCTCCCTCGCGGCCTTCTGGGTCGGCCTCGACGGGTACAGCAGCAGCTCAGTGGAGCAGGACGGCACGCTCATCGAGTGCTACCGCGGTGCTGCTTATTACTACACATGGTGGGAGATGTATCCGACCAACGCCATTCAGGTCGTTGGCTCGACGCTTCACGCAGGCGACAGCATCACGGCCTCCGTGGTGCGCAGCGGCACAAGTTATACGCTGAAGGTGACCGATTCAAGTCGCTCGGCGGACAGTTTTTCCACGACCCAGACGTGTTCAAGCTGCGCCAATTCCAGTGCTGAGTGGATAGCGGAAGCGCCCAGCGGCAGCAGTGGCGTCTACCCGCTGTCGGATTTCGGCAAGTGGACCGAGTCGGGCGCCACCGTGAAGGCCGGTTCCACCTCCGGCGTCATCTCGTCCTTCACCGATGACGAGCTCACCATGATCAATTCATCCGGCGCAACCAAGGCCCAGCCGGGCGCGCTCAACAGCAGCGGCAATGGGTTCGGAGTGACCTGGGAGCGCAGTTCTTAACCCAGGTCAGATGCCCGTCTTAGCCCAGGTCAGATGCCCCGCAGGCCCCGCCGCCCGGTGAGCCGGGCAGCGGGGCATGTGGGGGCGAATATGGCCTAAATGCCATGCCAAGGGTGCCGCGTCGGTTACAGTGCTGAACTTGTCGGGCTTTCCGGCTGAGTTTCGCTGGTCACCGTGAACCCGTGGCCATCGCAGCGGAGAGCACCCTGCAATCTGGGAGCCCCTTGTGGGCAGGTATCCCGTAATTCGTCGTCTTCTGATCGCTTTTCTGGCAACGGCATCCCTCGCGGCGATTCCCATCGCCACCACTTCCCAAGCCGCTTCCGCCGGGTCCCGGACCCCGCGGGGAGCGGCTTACGTATGGGCCTACCAGCACGCGGCAGGCCACTGGTACTGCTGGGGCGGCACCGGCCCGGGCTGCTTCGACTGCTCCGGGGTGGTGGTGGCCGGATACGCCCGGCAGGGCATCCGCTTCGGCCGGTCAACCACCGCCATGCTCGGCTCGGGGCGACTGGTCCGGGAGAGCATGCGCCAGGCGCGCCGCGGTGACCTGGCCTTCTACGGCACCGGACATGTGGAGTTCTTTGTCCGGCCTGGCCACACGTTCGGTGCGCTGCATTCTGGAACCCGGGTCGGCTGGCATAGGTGGAACGCCTGGTGGCATCCCACGATGTTCTTCCACGTCCGGGGCGCGGGCTGATGTGGACGGCCTGATCCGGGCCGGCTGACCTCGCGGCGGCCGCTCTGCCCTGCAAGCCGGGCAAACCACCACCAAACCTTTCTCAAACGGTCTGGGGCTGCGATTAGCGCGCCCCGGTCCCGGGAAGGCTCCTGTCGGGACCACCCGGAGGGGCGCCAGGCGCGTGGCGGTATGAGCCCGGCGGGGGCGGACGGCGTCGCGGGGACGGCTGGCCGATCTGACCCTGGACGACCAGATCGCCCGGAACCGGGAGGCGCGGGGCCAGGCCCCTGCCGGGCTCCGCCCGCTGGGAGCCTGCGCCCGGCCGCCCGGACCCGCTCCGCTTCCCGGCCGGCCGCGCTACGGCTTGCGGACGCTGCGTCCAGGCCCCGCGGCGCTACGGCTTGCGGGCTACGCCGGCGAACGCGTTGACGACGACATGGGGGTTGGCCTGACCCCGCCACTCCGGCATCCCCACCAGCCCCGGCTCGACCAGGTCGAGGCCGTCGAAGTACGCAGCGATCTGGGCGCGCGGCCGGGGAGTCAGCCGGGTGGGACCCATCCGCGGATTGATCTTCGAGGCGACACGGCTGGCACCGTCGCCGATGTCGGTCGTGGTGTCCGAGATCACCAGGAAGCTGCCCGACGGCACCGCCTCCATCAGCTCGGAGACGATCTGCTCCGGATGATCAGAGTCAGGAATGTACTGCAGCACCATCAGCGCCATCACGGCCACCGGCTGGGTGAAGTCGAGCAGGCCGGCCGCCGCCTCAATGATCTTGGCGGTATCCCGGGCGTCGGCATCCACGTAAGCGGTGGCGCCCTCCGGTGTGCTGGTCAGCAGCGCGCGGGCGTGAGCCAGCACGATCGGGTCGTTATCCACGTAGACGACACGCGACTCGGGAGCGATGTCCTGCGCGACCTCATGGGTGTTGTCGGCGGTAGGGAGCCCGGTGCCGACATCGAGGAACTGCCGGATGCCCTGACCGGCCACGAACTCGACCGCGCGCCGCAGAAAGGCCCGGTTGGCGCGCACGCCGGGAAGGATGTCCGGGGTGACCGCGATAGCCTGCTCGGCGGCCTGGCGGTCGGCCTCATAGTTGTCCTTCCCGCCGAGCCAGTAGTTGTAAATCCGGGCCGGATGAGCGACCGACGTGTCGAAGGACAGCGAGTCGCCCGCCGTTCTCTCCGCCGCTGGGTCGTCGTGGTCCTGGGTGCTCATGTGGCTCGTGCCCTTCCCGTCTGCCGATCCGGATGCTGTCATCCAGACGACGGACCCTGCCTCGATCGGCGCCGGGCCCCCGATCCCGGCTGAGCGACCTTTCCAGGGCTCAACCTATCGGTTCCACGGGAAACGTACCGCTCGGGCCGACCCGGGAATAGCGTCCGCCTGGTCACCATGCCTGCCCTTTCCTGCCCGGAAAACCAGGCTCGGGCCCCCCGCCGCCGGTGATCTCGCCAGGCGGAGGCGGCGGGTTCCTCATAGCCGCTTGAGGCCCTCGAGGACACGCCCCAGCAACTCAGGACTAGGCGCCTCGGTCTGGAACGCGACGCAGGTGCGGGGCATCCGCCGCGGAAGGCGCTGCGCGCGGCATCGGCCGCTGTCCGGAAACACCGGGCCGCTCGCGGCGGTTTCCGTGTGTCCGCGCACTCCGTCACCATCGTTGCCCAGCAAGATGATCAGTTGGTTCACGGGATGGTCTCCTCCTGGGGTTGGCCTGCCGTCACATATGGCTCAGCGCCGCGCGGCCTTTTTTTGGTCGCTCCGTTTGTCGCCCTGCCCGGCGACGGGTTTGGTTCCTGGGCCGCGCCGGTGCCCGGGGCGGGGCGGCGTCCTGGTGGTTGCCGCCCCGCCCACTCAGAAGTTACTGCACGTATCTGCTAGCTCACAGGTAGTTGAGCAAGAACCGAGGCGGGCAGTTCGGCCCGGACCGAGGGCGGGAGCTTGGCCAGCACGGACGTGGGCAGCGTGGCCAGGACCGAGGG
>DASQRM010000129.1:0-36811 GCA_035642895.1 Streptosporangiaceae bacterium
GCCCTGAGCGGGCGGGGGAGTTGGCGCATCCGCCTCGGCGGCGGGCTTGGTTCAGGCCCGGCGGCCGAGTTCGGCGACCCCGTCGCCGGTGAGGTCGGGCAGAACGGGCTTGCGTCCGGTCATGGCCAGGATCAGCGAGAGCAGCGGACCGGAGACCTCGGGGCCGTCGCCGTTGGCCCACCCGGTGTCGCTGGCCCGCAGCCGCAGGCCGGTGATCCGCCGTTTCGCCCCGATCAGCAGGTTGGAGTTCTTCCAGCTGTCGGCGACCGCGGTCAGGGCGGCCTCCGGCGGCCGGTGCTTGAGGCCCAGCGGCCGGCGGATGTCCTGGCCGTGCACGACGATCTCGCCCAGCATGGCCAGTACGGGAGCCGGCGGGTGGTTCGTGGTCGAGGTCCGGGCCCGCAGGCGGCGGACCAGCTCATCCGGGCCGATGACAGCGAGCCGCCTGGCCCTCCGGTCGGTGAAGACGTTGAACCGGAAGCCCGCCGAGATCATCTCCTGGTAGAAGTGCACCGGAGTCTGCTCGGCGGCCGCCAGGATGTGGCCGGCGGTGTCCTGGACTGACCAGCCCTGGCACCAGGACTGGGCCGCCCACTGAGCGGGGGACAGCGTGGTCCAGGTGTCGGCCATCTGGGCCCGTTCCGCATGGATGTGCTTCCAGATTTCGTCGGACTTCATTCCGATGCCCCCCTCTATCCTGCTGCGTTCCCGGCAATTGGGCCGGCCCGGGTGGCGGCTGGCCTCACCTGATACGACGAACAGGAACCTGCCTAATCGACACCGCGCCCCCGGAGGCGATCCTGACCCGCGCTGGGCAGTTTCGCCGCCCTGGCCCCCGTCGGCACAGCGGTCGCGGGCCCGCTGGCCGCCTCGTTCGGTACCTCGGCCGTCCTGACCGCGGGGGCCGTCCTCATCGTGCTCCTCACGGCCGCCGTGCTCCTCGTGCCCGAGGTGCGGAACATGCAGCGGCAAGCCGTCAGCCCGGGCCGGCCGACCTTGACATGACCAGGGCCCTGAGTGGACTGTTTGCAGCAGTTCAGCCACACACCGCAATGGAGAGATGCATGAGCGAGATGACTCATCCGGTGGTTCGCCTCAAGGACGGAACCATCCGGGGCCAGGTCGAATCTGGTGTCTCAGCATTTCTCGGCATCCCCTACGCAGCAGCTCCGTTCGGCCCGAACCGGATGCGGCCACCCCAGCCTGTGCAGGCATGGGACGGTGAGCGCGACGCGACCGGACTCGGCCCGACCGTGCCTAAGGGCGACTACCCGCCCCAGTACGCCAGGCTGTTCCCGGAAGTGGTGATCCCCGGTGAGGAATGCCTGAACCTCAACGTATGGACTCCCGGCACGGGCTCCGCCGGGCTCCCGGTGCTCGTCTGGATCCATGGCGGCTCGTTCATGAACGGGTCCGGGTCGGTAGGGGCGTACAACGGCGCGGCGTTCGCCCGCGATGGCGTCGTGTGCGTGACCATCAACTACCGGCTGTCCGCGGAGGGCTTCCTGTTCCTCGGCGACGGCATCGCCAATCTCGGCCTGCTCGATCAGCTGGCGGCCCTGGAATGGGTGCAGGGCAACATCTCCGCGTTCGGGGGCGATCCGGCCCGGGTCACCGTCGCGGGCGAATCGGCCGGGGCCATGAGTGTCACGACGCTGCTGGGGATGCCGCGCGCCGAGGGCTTGTTTGCCCAGGCCATCACCCAAAGTGGCGCGGCGGCCCACACACTGACCCAGGATGCGGCTCGCATGGTGGGCGGCTACCTCGCCGACGCGCTCGGTGTGCCGGCTGACCGGGACCAGATGAAGGCGGTTCCGCTGGAGAAGTTCGTGCGGGCCGCATCAGACCTGGTGGTGGAGGTACAGACCGTTCCCGACCCGGCCAGGTGGGGACAGCTGGCGCTGAGCGTGCTGCCGTTTGCGCCCGCCGTCGATGGCCCGGTCCTGCCCGAAGCGCCGATCACCGCTATCGCGGCCGGACAGGGACGCGGCGTGCGCCTGCTGGCCGGTTCCAACCGCGACGAGGCGCGGCTGTTCCTGGTCGCTCCGGCCGCCATCGACCTGATTGACGATCCGGCGCTCGGCACCGCCGCAGGCGCGTACGGGCTGTCATCCGGCGATCTGGCCGTCTACCGGGCCAACCGGCCTGGGGCCAGCGCAGGCGACATCCTGGCCGCCGTGGTCACCGACTGGTTCTTCCGCATCCCGGCCATCCGGGTCGCCGAAGCCCGGGCGGCATCGGGGGCCGGTGGTACCTGGCTCTACCGTTTCGATCACCCCGAGCCAGCGGCCAACCACCGGCTCGGGGCGTGTCACGGAGCCGAGGTTCCCTTCGTCTTCGACACCATCAGCCGCGACGAGGTTCACCCCCTGATCGGCGACACGCCGGCCCAGGCCGTTGCTGACCAGGCCCACCGGGTCTGGGTGAACTTCGTCACCAGCGGGGACCCGGGCTGGCCCGCGTACGACACCGCGAGCCGCACCACCGGCCTGCTCGCGGAGACCCTGCACATCGCCGACGACCCCGCCGCCGACGAGCGGGTGCGCTGGGACGGGATCCGCTAGCCAGCGGCTCCGCTGCTGTCGCGCTCCAGCGGGCGAAGCAGCGGGAAGATCTGGCACTCCCGGACGCTCTTGTCCATGAAGAACGCGAACACCCGCTCGCTCAGCCCGAAGCCGCAGGCCGGCGGCATGCCGTACTCGAGCGCCTCGACGAACTCGGGGTCGGGCATCTGCGCTTCGGCGTCCCCGGCCTCGCGCATCCGCTGCTGCTCCTCGAAGCGCCGCGCCTGTTCCAGCGGGTCGTTCAGCTCGCTGTAGCCGTTGCCCAGTTCGCTGCCGGCCACGATGACGTGGAACCGCTCCACGATGCCGGGCCGGTCCGGCCGTCCCTTGGCCAGCGGGGAGACCTCCAGCGGCTCGTTGACCAGGAAGCCCGGCCCGGGCAGGCTGCGGCGGCAATGCTTCCACAGCGCGTCCATGGCCCGCGCGCGGTTCAGGCCCTGACGGTCCACCGCGATGCCCAGCTCGTCGATGAGGCTGACCAGCTTGTCCAGGGTGGCCGATTCGACATCCAGGCCGAGGATCTGGCTGATCGTCTCGTAGTAGTCGTAGCGGGCCCAGTCCCCGCCCAGGTCGACCTGGTACTCCCGGCCGTTGCGGTGCAGGGTGAAGGACAGCGTGCCGAAGGTCTCGCTGACGACGTGCCGGAACAGCTCCTCGACCAGCGCCATCCCGGTCTCGTAGTTGGCGTACGCCCAGTAGAACTCCATCTGGTCGTAGTCGTTGAGGTGCTCGCGGCTCTGGTTTTCGTTGCGGAACTGGCGGCCGATCTCGAACGTCCGCTCCAGCCCGCCGACCAGCAGCCGCTTCTGCCACAGCTCACCCATGGAGATGCGCAGGCAGACGTCGGTGTCCAGGTAGTTGTGGTGCGCGACGAAGGGGCGGGCGTCGGCCCCGCCGGTGGTCAGCTCCAGGGCCGGGGTCTGCACCTCGGTGAACCCGTGGTCCTCGAGGAACCGGCGCATGGACCGCCAGAACCGGGCCTTCGCGTAGATCATGTCCTGGATCTCGCGGTGCAGCAGGATGTCCAGGTAGCGCTGGCGGAGCAGGACTTCCTCGTTGGTCAGCCCGGAGTGCTTGTCCGGCAGCGGCCGCAGCGACTTGGTGAGGATCGTCACCTTCCGCGCCCCGACCGACAGCTCGCCGGTCTTGGTCTGCAGCCGGTAACCCTCGATGGCCACGAAGTCGCCGATGTCCAGGAGCTTGGTCAGGGGCTTGTAGCCGGGGACATGATCCTCGGGCAGGTCACGGCGGGAGATCATGAACTGCATCTCCCCGGTCTCGTCGTGCAGCTGGCCGAAGGTGAGGTTGCCCATCGGGCGCAGCAGCATGATCCGCCCGGCGATGGTGGCGGGCTCGCCGTCGGCGATCTCGCGGGCGCGGGCGATGCTGACCCGGTCCACCGCGTCCGGCGGGTAGGGGTCGATGCCCTGCTCCCGGAGCTGGTGAACCTTGTCGATCCGCTGCCGCCGGATCTCGCCCAGCACGTCGCTCCGGCTGGCCGGGGCGCCCGGTTCGGGAGACTCAGTGCCCGCCGCCGGGCTGCTGGTCGCGCTGCTCGTGCTGTCCTCGCCTGACACTGTTCTGCTGGCCCTTCACACGTGATGGATTTACCGGTCCCCCCGCGGGCGTGCCGCCCGACGGCCCAGTATCCCGTACCGGAGACCGCCCTGGCGCGCCAGCGGGCGGCGGACGGCCTGGCCGCGCACGGCCGCCGGCCGGGCAGGATGGGGGGATGAGGCTGGACGCCGGAGCCGCCCGGCAGCGGTTCGCCCGGGCCCGCGTGGCCCGGCTGGCCACGGCCGGCGTGGACGGGCAGCCCCACCTGGTGCCCTTCACGTTCGCGCTGGACCGTCACCCGGGCCAGGAAGACCACATCTCGGGCCAGGAAGACCACATCTACAGTGCGGTGGACGCCAAGCCGAAGAGCAGCACCGACCTGCGGCGGCTGCGGAACATCAGGGCCAACCCCCGGGTGGCCGTGCTGGCCGACCACTACGAGGACGACTGGGGCGCCTTGTGGTGGGTGCGGGCCGACGGGCTGGCCACCGTCCTGGACGAGGCCGCCGCGATGGCCCCGGCCTTCGCCCTGCTGGCCGCGCGCTACCCCCAGTACCGGGAGCAGCCCCCCGGCGGCCCGGTGATCTGCATCCAGGTCACCCACTGGACCGGCTGGGCCGCCGCACTCGCCTGACGCCGCGGTTCGCCTCGGGTCTGCGCATCCGACACTGCGTGATCGATCCGGGGCTAACGCACGCCGGATACCGTCCGTCACCTAACCGTGACTGATTTCCCTTGACCCGCCTGGGGCTTGTGGTCAAAGTAAAGGTGATCCGTAGGTCAACGAGGGGTAAAGGCCGGGGGAAATCAGGATGACACGGATAATGCGGGACAGCACGACGGCCACCGACATTCCAGTTCACGGAACGGATCTTGTCGCCGGGTATATCAACGGCAAGTTTGAATGGTCGCCAGCCGATTACAGCCGATTTCCTGGGGTACCGCACGTCTTCATAGACATAAGCGGCTCCCACCCGAACGCCGGGGTCCTCGACGTCGAGCCGGGCTGCGCCCCCGTGGAGGTCGTGCCGGCCTGGGTCAAGGCCCGCAAGGCGGCGCTTCCCCATGCGTACGTGCCCATCATCTACTGCAACCGCTCCTTCCTGACGCCCGTATTCAACGTCCTGGAAGCCGCGGGCCTGCACGTGGTGCGGGATTTCCGGCTCTGGATCGCCACCCTGGACGGCACCAGGAAAGTCCACGACATGACCGGGGTGACGGCGGTTCAGTACAAGCGCGGCCGGGCGCAGCATCCGGACGGTTCATTTGCGGAACCGCCCGGGCCGGCCGTGACCGAAGGTCATTTCGACGAATCACTCGTCTACGACGACAAATGGCACCATAACGCCTAGGCCGAACGCCTAGCCCGCCCTGGGGCGGGCCGTCCCGGCGCAGCGGGAACGGCCCCGCCCCAGGGCGAGTCAGACGCCGGCCGGGAGGCTGCCGAGGGCGTCCTGCAGTGACTGGGCGGGCAGCTCGAAGTCGGTGACCTGGCCGGCCAGGAAGCTCTCGTAGGCGCTCAGGTCGAGCAGCCCGTGCCCGCACAGCGCGGTCAGGATGACCTTCTCCTCGCCGGTCTCCTTGCAGCGCAGCGCCTCCTCGATGCACGAGGCCAGTGCGTGGGTGGGCTCGGGTGCGGGCACGATGCCCTCGGCCCGGGCGAAGAGCAGGCCGGCCGCGAAGCACTCCGACTGCGGCTTGGCCACGGCCTCGAACAGTCCCAGTTCATACATGTGCGACAGCAGCGGCGACATGCCGTGATAGCGCAGCCCGCCCGCGTGGATGGGGTCCGGGATGAAGTCGTGGCCCAGCGTGTGCATCTTCAGCAGCGGGGTGAAGCCCGCCGTGTCCCCGAAGTCGTAGGCGTACACGCCCCGGGTGAACGAGGGGCACGCGGCCGGCTCGACCGCGCGAAGCACCGGGTTCATCCGGCCGGCCAGCTTCTCCCGCAGGAACGGGAACACCAGCCCGGAGAAGTTGGAGCCGCCCCCGGTGCAGCCGATAATCAGGTCAGGTACGTCGCCGGCCTGGGCCAGCTGCTTGATGGCCTCCTCGCCGATCACGGTCTGGTGCAGCAGCACGTGGTTCAGCACGCTGCCCAGCGCGTACCGGGCGGATGGGTCAGCGGCGGCGACCTCCACCGCCTCGCTGATCGCGATGCCCAGGCTGCCCGGCGACTGCGGGTCGGCGGCCAGCACTGCCTGGCCCGACTGGGTCAGGTCGGACGGGCTGGGGTGCACGGTGGCCCCGTAGGTCTCCATCAGCAGCCTGCGATAGGGCTTCTGGTCGTAGGAGGCACGGACCTGCCAGACTTCGCACTGCAGGCCGAACACGGACGACGCGAAGGCCAGCGCGCTGCCCCACTGGCCCGCCCCGGTCTCGGTGACCAGCCGGGTCACCCCCTCCGCGGCGTTGTAGTACGCCTGGGGTACCGCGGTGTTGGGCTTGTGCGAGCCGGCCGGGCTGCCGCCCTCGTACTTGTAGTAGATCCGGGCCGGGGTGCCCAGCTCCTTCTCCAGCCGCCGGGCGCGCAGCAGGGGGGTCGGCCGCCACAGCCGGTACACGTCGCGGACGTCTTCGGGAATCGGGATGTAACGCTCGGCGGACACCTCCTGGCCGATCAGGGCGGCCGGGAACAGCGGGGCGAGATCGTCGGGCCCGACCGGCTCGCGGGTGCCCGGGTGCAGCGGCGGGGGCGGGGGAGACGGCAGGTCGGCGAGCACGTTGTACCACTGCTGAGGCAGTTCGGACTCATCGAGCAGATATTTGACCTGACGGTCCATGGGTCCCCTCCGGTGCGGCTGGCGCCGCGCCCCGGCGCGGCCTGGTTCATCGCGCGAATCATCTGGCGGACCGCGCTGACGTGCCTAGTATGTCGGCATTGGGCGCAATCTCACAGAAGATCACAAAGCCCCTCACGGATCACGGTCGCTTCGCCCGTGAGGCCCCGGCCCACCAGCGAATGCCCGCCAGCGGCCTGCTTACCGGCCCCTGGCCGCCCCGGTCAAGTGGTGCGTCCTCGGCACGACCACGTGCGCCCGGTTCTTCGGCGGCGTGAGCCGCTCCTCCAAGCAGGCCGTGATGTGGCAATGGTCCGGCGGCGGCGGCGTCACCAACGGCGTCGGCGACTTCGACCAGATCGACACCAACACGGTCAAATAACGGCAATACGGTCGGATAGCGCCAGCACCGTCAGGTAACACCAACACGGTGAGGTAACAGCCGGGTCGGCGGCCACCCTGCTTGGGCGGCTATGTCCTCCTGTCCTCGCGGAGAGGTCTCGCCGGGCTGCCCGCGCCGCGGGCCGGCCTTCCCATAGGGTGTCGCCGTGGGCTCCGCGGAGATGGATCGCCGCGCCGTGCGGCTCGCCCTGGGCCTCACCATCGCCGGGGCGCTGATGCTGACCGCCGGGGTGGCCACCTGGTTGATCGCCACGCTAGGGCGGGTCACGTCCGGACTGGCGGCCCGCGACCTGCGGCTCGCGTCGCTGGCCCTGCTGGCCGGCGGTGTGGCGTGCGGGGTGGGGATGGGCTTGGCGCTGGCCAGAGCGGGCCGCGCCCGGCCCGGCGGCCAGCCGGTCCCGGCCGGAGGCGCCGGGACCACTGCCGGGGACCCGGAGTCTGCGGGACCGGTCCCGTCCCTGGCTGAGCCCCGGTCCCTGATGAACCCGCCGCCGCCGGACCCGCCACCACTAGACCCGCCACCACTGGACCCGCCGTCCGGGCAGGCGCGCCCCGCGGACCGGGTCTGGTGGCGGGCCGCGCACCGCCCGGCCAGCAGCTGGGATGACACGTCCGAGGAGTGGCTCCGCTCGCTGCGCGGTCCGGGCGTCCAGCAGCCGCCCCCGCACAGCGCCGAATAACCCCCGCCGCTACCGCTGGCCGCCCAGCCCGGCCACGATCACCTCGACCACGCGGCGGGTGAACGTGTCGGACAGCGGCCGGTGTCCCTGCAGCAGCCGGTGGTAGGCGGCCCCGTACAGCAGGTCCAGGGCGACGTCCATATCGGTCGAGGCCGGGATCTCGCCCCGGGCGATCGCGCGCCGCAACATGATCCGGTGCTGCCCCCGCATCGGTTCCAGTACCCGGGCCCGCCACGCGGCGGCCAGTTCGGGGTCATCCTGCGCGGCGGCGATCAGGCCGGCCAGGATCCGCCCGGCCGGGGTCTGGGTCACCGCCCGGACCCAGGCCCGGAGCGCGGCCAGCAGGTCGCCACGCAGCGTCCCGGTGTCCGGCAGCGGCTGCAACGCCTGGAAGTCGGCCATGAACGCGTCCAGGGCCAGCGCCCCCCGGGACCGCCAGCGCCGGTAGACGGTCGCCTTGCCGACCCCGGCCCGGGCCGCGACCTCTTCCATGGACATGCCCGCCAGGCCGCGCTCGGCCAGCAGGTCGGTGGCCGCGCGCAGGATGGCGCGGTCGGCCGCCTCGCTGCGCGGCCGTCCCCGCACCGCGGCACCGGGAATAGGCGTGTCACTCATGTGGTTCCCACTCTACGGCCATATACGAAACGATACGTATCGGATAGCACTGTGACTCAGAGCAGGACGATCACCGGAGAGCACACTTCGGATCTTCCTCCTTCCCCCGTTCCCTCGACCCCCGCCCTCGCAGCCGCGACCCCCGCCCCCGCAGCCGCGATTCCCGCCCCCGCCCCGACTCCGCGCGGCGCCCCGAAACCTCCTCAGCCCAGGTACAGCCGGGCCGCGCTGGTGCTCATCCTGGTCGCCTCCTTCATGGTCGTGCTGGACTTCAGCATCGTGAATGTGGCGCTGGCCTCCATCCAGCGCGAGCTGGGCTTCGCCGCGTCGGCCGCGCAGTGGGTGGTCACCGGGTACGCGATCACCTTCGCTGGCCTGCTCATTCTCGGCGGCCGGGCCGCCGACCTGTTCGGCCGGCGCCGGATGTTCGTGACCGGGCTGATCGTGTTTTCCATCGCCTCGCTGGCCGGCGGGCTGGCTCAGGATCCCGTGCTGCTGGTCGCGTCGCGGGCGGTGCAGGGCGTGGGTGCGGCCCTGGTCGCCCCGGCCGCCCTGTCCCTGATCACCACCGGTTTTGCCGAGGGCCCGCCGCGCACCCGCGCCCTGGGCCTGTACGGCGCGACCGCGTCCATCGGGTTCGTGGCCGGCCAGGTGCTGGGCGGCGTCCTGGTCGAGTTCACCAGCTGGCGCGCGGTGTTCCTGGTCAATGTGCCGGTCGGGCTGGCCGCGGTGCTGCTCACCCCGCGGCTGCTGGGCCGGGGCCCGGAGCAGCGGGAACGGCGCCGCCTCGACGTGGCCGGCGCGCTGCTCATCACGCTCGTGGTCGCCTCGGTGGTGTTCGCGGTGTCCCAGGGCGGCGCGGCGGGCTGGACGTCGCCGCTGGTGCTGGCCGCAGCCGGGCTGGCCGTGGCCGCGCTGGCCGGGTTCGCCGTCACCGAGGGACACACCCGCGACCCGCTAGTCCGCGGGAACCTGCTCCGGCTCAGCTCGCTCCGCAAAGGCGGCGCGCTGATCATGCTGCTCGGCGTCTGGAACGGCGGCGAGATGCTGGTCCTGTCCCTGTACTTCCAGCAGGTCCTGCACGACTCGCCGCTGATGACCGGGCTGGCCATCGCCCCGCAGGGCGTCGTCGGCTTCGTGGCCGGGCTGACCGGGGCCCGGCTGGCCGCGCGGCTGGGCGTGGCGCGGCTGCTGGTGCTGACCAACGCCGTGGCCACGGCCGGCTTCCTGGTCCTCACCCACCTGCCCGCGACCGGCGGGTACAGCCCGCTGCTGGCCGCGGTGACCTTCGTCGGCTTCGGCACGGCCGGCACCGCGTTCGGTGCGATGGTCACCGCCAGCCGCGGGGTGGCCGACGGCGACCAGGGCTTCGTCGGCGGGGTGATCAATACCAGCCGCCAGATCGGGGCCGGGGTCGGCGCCGCGCTGCTGCCCGCGATCGCGCTGACCGCGAGCCACGGCAGCCGCATGGCCGGGGTCGGCGGCGACCGGGCGGCGATGCTCGCCGGGGCGGTCGTAGCCGGGCTGGCCACGCTCATCGCGGTGGCCCACCGGCGCCAGCCCCGCAAGACGGCCGGCTACTGCTCCTGACCGGTGCGGGTTAAAGATGAAAAGCAGCAACCTCCGCAACGAAAACCACCGAGGGGATGACGACATGAGCTCTTCCGGAGCGGCCGGGGCGCGGCCGCGGGTAGCGGTGCTGGGCGCCGGGACGATGGGCCGGGGGATGGCGCACAGCCTGCTCCGCGCGGGCTTCCAGGTCGACGTGTGGAACCGGACCCCGGAACCCGCCGCCCAGCTCGCCGCGGACGGCGCGACCGCTCACGAGGATCCCCGGGACGCGGTGCGGCACGCGGACGTGGTGGTAACCATGATCGCGGACGCGGCGGCGGTGAACCAGGTGGCTTTCGAGTTCGGGATGCTGGAGGCGATGCGGCCGGAGGCGGCCTGGTCGCAGATGAGCACGATCGGCGTGAGCGCCAGCGAGGAACTGGCCGCCCGGGTCGGCAAGGAGCGGCCCGACGTGTACTTCGTGGACGCCCCGGTGTCCGGGACCCGCGGCCCGGCCGAGAACGGCCAGCTGCTCATCCTGGCCTCCGGCCCGGACGCGGCGAAGCCCGTGCTCGACCCGGTGTACGCCGCGCTGGGCCGGGAGACCAAGTGGCTCGGCCCGGCCGGGGCGGGCAGCCGGCTCAAGCTGGTCATGAACTCCTGGCTGGTCATCCTGGTCGAAGGAGCGGCAGAGATCATGGCCCTGGCCGACTCGTTCGGCGTGGACCACCAGCAGGTGGCGGATTTCCTCAGCGCCGGGAACCTGGCCAACCCGGCAGCGGCGGTCAAATTCGCCAAGATGGACGCGGGTGATGACACCCCGGACTTCTCGCTGCAGTGGGCGCTCAAGGACATCCGCCTGGCCCTGGACGACTCCGGCCGCCGGCTGCCGGCCCTGGACACGGTCCGCGACCGGTGGGCCGCCCTGGTGGACCAGGGCCTGGGCGACCGCGACGTGGCCGCGGCCCGGCACGGCCTCGGCTAGCCAGCTAGCCGGGACCGCCCACGCCGTGGTCCGTGGGGCTGTCGTGGCTGGAGGGGCTCATGTTGCTCAGCTGCATCCAGGCGGGCGGCCTCTAGTTAATGATCAACTGATTGGTGTCGTCGTGGCGTCACCAATCAGTTGATCACGATCGCAGAATGCGGGGACGGGCTACGCCAGTAACACTGGCGTCAGCAACAAGGGCCCCGCGTGGGGGAGATGGCTGCCCAGCCGTCCAGTCTGCGGACGCTCGCCGAGGGGCACCTCGCAGGGGCCGTGGGGCGGAGCGGGCGCAGCGCAGGGCATTGGCGAGCGCGGCGCGGGCGGGGTGGATGCGCGCGGTCGCGGGGCGGGACGGCGCCAGGGCTAGAGTGCTGGTCGTGGACAGCCGCCGGCGGATACCGCGCACGGACACGCTGCTCGCGCAGCCCCCGTTCGCCGAGGCGGTCGGCCGCCTGGGCGCCGCCACGGTCAAGCAGGTGATCACCGCGGCCCAGGAGCAGGCCCGCCGGGGTGAGATCGCACCGGAGGACGTGCCGGACCTGGCCGCCGGGCTGCTGCCGGCCAGCGCCACCACGCTGCGCCCGGTCATCAACGCCACCGGGGTGCTGCTGCACACCAACCTGGGCCGCGCGCCGCTGTCCGCGGCGGCCCGGGCGGCGCTGGAAACCAGCGCCGGGTGCACCGACGTGGAGTACGACCTGGCCACCGGGCAGCGGGCCCGGCGCGGCCGGGGCGCCCTGGACGCGCTGCGCGCGGCCTGCCCGCAGGCGGAAGACGCGCACATCGTCAACAACAACGCGGCCGCGCTGGTGCTGGCGGCGACCGCGCTGGCCCAGGGCCGCGAGATCATCATCAGCCGCGGCGAGATGGTGGAGATCGGCGACGGGTTCCGCCTGCCCGACCTGCTGGCCTCGACCGGGGCCCGGCTGCGGGAGGTCGGCACGACGAACCGGACCACGGTCGCCGACTACGCCGCGGCGATCGGCCCGGACACCGGCTTCATCCTCAAGGTGCACCCGTCGAACTTCCGCGTCCTGGGCTTTACCGGCGAGGCCCCCATCACCGAACTCGCCCGGCTCGACGTCCCGGTGGTAGCGGACATCGGCTCCGGGCTGCTGGCTCCCGAGCCGGTGCTGCCAGACGAACCGGACGCCGCGACCGCGCTGGCCAGCGGGGCGGCCCTGGTCACCGCCAGCGGCGACAAGCTGCTCGGCGGCCCGCAGGCCGGCCTGCTGCTGGGCCGGGGCGACCTGGTCGCGGCGTTGCGGCGGCACCCGCTGGCCCGCGCGCTGCGGGTGGACAAGCTGACCCTGGCCGCGCTGGAAGCCACGCTGCGCGGGCCGGCCACGCCGACCGCGACGGCTCTTCACGAGCCGGTCGAGCGGCTCCGCGACCGGGCCGGGCGGCTCGCGGCCCGGCTGGCCGGCGCGGGCCTGGATGCCCGGGTGACCGAGAGCGACGCGGTGGTGGGCGGCGGTGGTGCCCCCGGCGTCCGCCTGCCCAGCGCGGCGGTGAGTCTCCCGGCCACGCTCGGGTCTTCGTTGCGGAAAAATAAGCCCCCGGTGGCCGGGCGGATCGAAGACGGCCGGCTGCTGCTGGACCTGCGGACCGTTGACCCCGCCGACGACGACCGGCTGCGGGAGGCGGTGCTCGCCGCCGCAGCGGGCCAGCAGCCGGACTCCGGGCCGGACTCCGGGCCGGGCTAGCCAGGCCCGGCTGAGCAGGTTAGCCGGGCGGGCTAACCGACCCGGCCGTAGTCGTCTTCCAGCCGGACGATGTCGTCCTCGCCGAAGTAGTCGCCGTGCTGCACCTCCACGAACACCAGCGGGCCGGGGCCGGTGTTGCGGATCCGGTGCGCGGCGCCCAGTGCGACGTCGACCGTGTCGCCCCGGGTGACATTGATGTCGGTGCCGTCCAGGGTAACCACGCCCTCGCCGCGGACCACGAACCAGTGCTCGGCCCGGCGGGAGTGCCGCTGGTAGGACAGCCGCTGGCCCGGGTGCACCTCGATGGTCTTGACCTTGTAGTCCCCGGCCTCGGCCAGGACCGTGTAACCGCCCCAGGGGCGCTCGGTGTGCTCTGTCACCTCCCCATAGTCGCGGATTGGGGCGGCCACAGTCGCGGATTGGGGCGGCCAGCGCGGGGCATCGCCACCCGCGGTGGTGAAGTGGTGGCAATGTTGTCGAATAGGCGGTGCCGTCTCGGGCAGGGGAATCGCGCCGGCCGCGGGTGAATCGTCGCGGTTCCAGGGGTGGCCCCCGCGTGCGGG
Organism: Streptosporangiaceae bacterium; assembly: GCA_035642895.1. GTDB lineage: Bacteria > Actinomycetota > Actinomycetes > Streptosporangiales > Streptosporangiaceae > RYN-230. The sequence continues at coordinate 13,404 of DASQRM010000129.1, forward strand.
CGATACCTTGACGTCGAGATAAACTCGCCTTAGCGTGAAACGCCCTATTAACTTGATATCGAGATACTTCACTGGTGCAGGAGGCGGACCCTGATGACCGCGAACAGCTTCGGCAGCCTGGAAACATTGCGGGTCGGCGGAGCCGGGTACCAGATACACCGGCTCAGCGCGGTCGACGGGTCGGCCGACCTGCCGTTCAGCCTGAAGATCCTGCTCGAGAACCTGCTGCGCACCGAGGACGGCCGCAACATCACCGCTGACCATGTCAGCGCGCTCGCGCAGTGGGACCCGGCGGCCGACCCCTCGATCGAGATCCAGTTCACCCCGGCCCGGGTGCTCCTGCAGGACCTGACGGGCGTGCCGGCCGTGGTGGACCTGGCCACCATGCGCGAGGCCATGCGGGATCTGGGCGGTGACCCGGGGAAGATCAACCCGCTGGTCCCGGCCGAGCTGGTTATCGACCACTCGGTGGTGGCCGACATCTTCGGCCGCCCGGACGCCTTCGACCGGAACGTCGAGCTGGAGTTCGGCCGCAACCGCGAGCGGTTCCAGTTCCTGCGCTGGGGCCAGGACGGGTTCAGCCAGTTCAAGGTGGTGCCGCCGGGCACCGGGATCGTGCACCAGGTCAACATCGAGCACCTGGCCCGGGTGGTGATGTCCCGGGACGGGGCCGCCTACCCGGACACCTGCGTGGGCACCGACTCGCATACCACCATGCAGAACGGGCTGGGCGTGCTCGGCTGGGGAGTCGGCGGCATCGAGGCCGAGGCGGCCATGCTCGGCCAGCCGATCAGCATGCTGATCCCGCGGGTGGTTGGCTTCCGGCTCACCGGGGAACTGCCGGCCGGCACGACCGCCACCGACCTGGTCCTGACCATCACCGAGCTGCTCCGGCGGCACAGCGTGGTGGGCAAGTTCGTGGAGTTCTACGGCGACGGGGTCGGTGCCGTGCCGCTGGCCAACCGGGCCACGATCGGCAACATGAGCCCCGAGTTCGGCTCCACCTGCGCGATCTTCCCGATTGACCAGCAGACGCTCAGCTACCTGGAGCTCACCGGCCGCCCGGCGGAGCAGGTGGCGCTGGTCGAGGCGTACGCCAAGGAGCAGGGCCTGTGGCACGACCCGGCCGCGGAGCCCCGCTACTCCGAGCAGCTCACGCTGGACCTGTCCACCATCGTCCCGTCGCTGGCCGGCCCGAAGCGGCCGCAGGACCGGGTCGCCCTGTCCGACGCCAAGGAGTCGTTCCGCGAGGCGCTCGGCAACTACGTGCAGCTCGACCGGCTGGACGAGGACGTGGCCGACACCTTCCCGGCGTCTGACCCGTTCACGGCGGACCGGGAGAACGGCGACGCCGACCAGCCCGCCGGCAGGCCTACGGCCTCCGGTACCGGGCGCCCATCCCACCCGGTCCAGGTGACGCTGGAGGACGGCAGGCAGACCTCGGTGGACCACGGCTCGGTGGTGATCGCGGCCATCACGTCGTGCACCAACACCTCGAACCCGTCGGTCATGGTCGGGGCCGCGCTGCTGGCCAAGAAGGCGGTCGAGGCGGGGCTGGCCACCAAGCCCTGGGTGAAGACCACGCTGGCGCCCGGCTCCAAGGTAGTCATGGACTACTACGAGCGGGCCGGGCTGACCCCCTACCTGGACAAGCTCGGCTTCAACCTGGTCGGCTACGGCTGCACCACCTGCATCGGCAACTCCGGGCCGCTGCCCGAGGCGATCAGCGCCGGGGTGGCCGAGAACGACCTGGCCGTGGTGTCGGTGCTGTCCGGGAACCGGAACTTCGAGGGCCGGATCAACCCCGACGTAAAGATGAACTACCTGGCCTCGCCGCCACTGGTGGTCGCGTACGCGCTCGCCGGGACCATGGACTTCGACATGGAGCATGAGCCGCTGGGCACCCGGCCCGACGGCACCCCGGTGTACCTGCGCGACATCTGGCCCTCGCCGGCCGAGATCGACGACGTGGTGCAGCACGCGGTGGCGGCGGAGATGTTCACCCGGGACTACGCGGACGTGTTCGAGGGCGACGACCGCTGGCGGGAGCTGGACGTGCCCGCCGGGGACACGTTCGCCTGGGACACCGGCTCCACCTACGTGCGCAAGCCCCCGTACTTCGACGGCATGCCGGACAAGCCCGCGCCGGTCAGCGACATCCACGGCGCCCGGGTACTGGCCCGGCTGGGCGACTCGGTGACCACTGACCACATCTCACCCGCCGGGGCGATCAAGACCGACAGCCCGGCCGGGAAGTACCTGACCAAGCACGGGGTGGAGCGGAAGGACTTCAACTCCTACGGTTCGCGGCGCGGGAATCACGAGGTGATGATCCGCGGCACGTTCGCCAACATCCGGCTGCGCAACCAGCTGGCCCCCGGCACCGAGGGCGGCGTCACCGTGCACCTGCCCGACGGCGAGCAGATGTCCATCTACGAGGCCTCCCGCAAGTACGCGGAGGAGGGCACCCCGCTGGTCGTGCTGGGCGGCAAGGAGTACGGGTCCGGGTCATCCCGGGACTGGGCCGCCAAGGGCACCCTGCTGCTCGGGGTGCGGGCCGTGCTGGTCGAGTCGTTCGAGCGGATCCACCGCTCCAACCTGATCGGCATGGGCGTGCTGCCGCTGGAGTTCCAGCCGGGGGAGTCGGCCGAGTCACTCGGGCTCACCGGGCAGGAGGTCTTCGAGATCACCGGTATCGAGGAGATGAACTCCGGCACGGTCCCCCGCGAGGTGACCGTCCGCGCGGACGGCACGCAGTTCCGGGCCGTGGTGCGGATCGATACGCCCGGGGAGGCGGAGTACTTCCGGCACGGCGGGATCATGCAGTACGTGCTGCGCTCGCTGCTCAGCTGAGCGGGCGCAGGCCCGGACGGCGCTCGCGGTAGCGTGTCGGGGAAATGCCCAATCCTGACGCTCCCCCCGCGCCGTCGCCCCCGCGGGCCCGCCGCTACGCCCGGAACGGGGTCCTGCTCGTCGGGGGCGTTCTCGCGATCGCGTTCAACCTGCGGGCCGCGATCACCAGCCTGCCGCCCCTGTTCCCGGAACTGTCCACCCGCCTGCACCTGGCGCCGGCCGCGATATCCGCGCTGGCGGCGCTCCCGGTGCTGGCCTTCGGCGTGTTCTCCGGGGTGGCCGCCCCGCTCAGCCGCCGGTTCGGCGAGGAACGGGTGCTCGGCGGGGCCGTGGGCCTGCTGGCCGCCGGGCTGATCCTGCGCGGGGTGGCGCCGGGCGTGCTGCTGTTCCCCGGGACGGCGCTGGCCGCGGCGGCCATCGCGCTGCTGAACGTGCTGCTGCCTAGCCTGGTCAAGCGGCGCGCGCCGGAGCGCGCCGGGCTGCTGATCGGGCTCTACCTGCTCAGCCTGTCCGCCGGGTCCATTCTCGCCTCGCTGATCGCGGTCCCGGTCTACAACGCCTCCGGCGGCTCGGTGCCGCTGTCCCTGGCCGTATGGGCGCTGCCCGCGCTGGCCGCCGTCGTGGCCTGGCTGCCGCAGCTGAAATACCGGACCGTGCCCTATCCCGCGGCGGCGCGGCCGGGATCGCGCGAATCAGGAGCCGCGCCGGGTCCCGCGCTCCGCGCCGCCCCGCGCCGGCTCTCCCGCTACGCGCTGACCTGGCAGGTCACCGCGTTCATGGGCTTGCAGAGCCTGACCTTCTACGCGGAGCTGTCCTACCTGCCGACGATGTTCCGGGACCGGGGGGTGAGCGCTGGCGCCGCCGGCACGCTGCTGGCCCTGACCGGCGTGGGCGGGGCGTTCGGCTCGATGGTGATCCCGGTCCTCGCGCACCGGGCCCGGAACCAGCAGGCGCTGATCGCGGGCACGGTGGCGGCCAGCGCGGCCGGCCTGGCCGGGGCCTGGTTCGCCCCGCTGGGCGGCGACGTGGTCTGGGCGCTGGTGCTCGGCGTGGGCCAGGGTGCCTCGCTCGGCCTCGCGATCTTCTTCACCATGGCCCGGGCCCCCGATCCGCGGACCGCCGCGTCGCTGTCCGGATTCGCGCAGAGCGTGGGGTACCTGGTCGCCACCACCGGCCCGCTGCTCGTCGGCTTCCTGCACTCCGCGATCGGCGGCTGGACCGTCCCGGTGGTGGTGCTGCTGGTGATCACCGGGCTGCAGCTCATCGCCGGCTGGCCGGCCGCCCGGGCCATCACCCTGCCCGAGACCGAGTAGTAGGTTCAGTCCGTCGGCGCGAAGGGGTGAGGGATGCTCGTAGCTGGGGTGGACTCGTCTACGCAGTCGACCAAGGTGCTGCTCTGCGAGGCCGAGGACGGCACGGTCGTGGCCCGGGGGAGCGCCCCGCACCCGCCCGGCACCGAGTGTGCCCCGGCCGCGTGGTGGTCCGCGCTGGAGCAGGCCGGTACGGGGCTGCTCGACCGGGCCGACGCGATCGCGGTGGCGGCGCAGCAGCACGGCATGGTCGTCGTGGACGAGGCCGGCGAGGTGATCAGGCCCGCCCTGCTCTGGAACGACCTGCGCTCCGCCCCGGCGGCCCGGGAACTGATCGCCGAACTGGGCGGCCCGGGCTGGTGGGCGGAGCACACCGGGAGCGTGCCCAGCGCCTCGTTTACCGTCACCAAGCTGCGCTGGCTCGCCACGCACGAGCCGGGGAACGCGGCCCGGGTGGCCCGGGTCATGCTGCCGCACGACTGGCTGACCTGGCGGCTTGCCTCGCCGGGACCGGGCCGGGCCCGTGCAGGCGGGAGTGGTGCAGGCGGGAGTGGTGCAGGCCGGGCCGAGCCGGTCACCGACCGCGGCGACGCCTCTGGTACCGGCTACTTCTCGCCCGCGACCGGCCGCTGGCTGCCCGAGGTCGCCGCGGCCGCCCTGGGCCACGAGCCGGGCCTGCCCCGGATCGCCAAGCCCCACGAGATCGTCGGCGAGACCGCGGGCGGCGCCGTGCTGGCCCCCGGGACCGGCGACAACATGGGCGCCGCCCTCGGGCTCGGCCTGGAGCCCGGCGAGCTGGTCGTCTCGATCGGCACGTCGGGCACGGCGTACGCGGTCACCGAGCGGGCCGCCGCGGACGAGTCCGGCATGGTCGCGGGGTTTGCCGATGCCACCGGCCGGTTCCTGCCGCTGATCGCCACGGTCAACGCGGGCCTGGTGCTCTCGGCCGTGGCCACCCTGACCGGCACCGACCTGGACGGGCTGTCGTCCCGGGCGCTGGCCGCGGAGCCGGGCGCGGGCGGCATCGCGCTGCTGCCCTACCTGGACGGGGAGCGCTCCCCGAACCGGCCCGACGCGACCGGGGTGCTCCGGGGTCTCACCACGCAGAACGCGACGCCCGCCAATCTGGCCCGGGCCGCGATCGAGGCCGTGCTCGGCACGCTGGCCGAGGCGGCCGACCTGATCGCGGCGCAGGGCGCGTCCCGCGAGCGGGTGCTCCTGATCGGCGGCGGGGCCCGCTCCGAGGCCGCCCGCCGCCTGGCCCCGGGCATCTTCGGGGTCCCAGTCCTGGTGCCGGCGCCGGAGGAGTACGTCGCCCTAGGCGCGGCCCGGCAGGCCGCGTGGGCGCTGGCAGGCACGTCGCAGCCGCCCGAGTGGCCGCGGCACCTGCCCGAGGAGTACACCGGGACGGCCGAGCCCGTCGTCCGCGAGCGGCTGGCCTGGCTCCGCCGGGCCACGGCGGACTGGGATACCGCGGGCTGGGACGCGCCGGTCTGGGAACGATGATCTCCAGGGCCGGTGCAGAGCACTATCGGGGTGCAGGGCACTATCGGGGTGCAGGGCAATAAGAGAGGACTGGCTGGTGACCGCAAACGCTTACGTACCGACCCCGCAGGACAAGTTCTCGTTCGGCATCTGGACCGTCGGCTGGCAGGGAGTGGACGTGTTCGGCGGCGCGGTACGCCCGCCGATGGCGGCGGACCGGGCGGTGCGCAAGCTCGCGGAGCTGGGCGCGTACGGGGTGAACTTCCACGACAACGACGTGTTCCCGTTTGAGGCGTCCGACGCGGAGCGGGACCGGAAGATCGGGGACTTCCGCCGCGCGCTAACCGACACCGGCGTGGTGGTGACCACGGCCACCACCAACCTGTTCGGCCACCCGATCTTCAAGGACGGCGCGTTCACCGCCGCTGACCGGGACATCCGCCGGTTCGCCCTGGCCAAGACCATGCGCAACCTGGACCTGGCCGCCGAGCTGGGGGCGAGGACGTACATCTTCTGGGGCGGCCGGGAGGGCGCCGAGTCCGGCGCCGCGAAGGACATCCGGGCGGCGCTGTCGCGGTACCAGGAGGGACTGGACCTGCTGGCGGGCTACGTACTGGAGCGGGGGTATGACCTGCGGTTCGCGATCGAGCCCAAGCCGAATGAGCCCCGCGGGGACATCCTGCTGCCCAGCGCCGGGCACGCGCTGGCCTTCATCAACGAACTCGAGCACTCCGAGATGGTGGGCATCAACCCCGAGGTCGGGCACGAGGAGATGGCCTCGCTGAACTACGCGCACGGCATCAGCCAGGCGATGTGGCACGGCAAGCTGTTCCACATCGACCTGAACGGCCAGAACGGGCCGCGCTACGACCAGGACCTGCGGTTCGGCGCGGGGAACGCCCGGGGCGCGTTCTGGATCGTGGACGCGCTGGTGAGCGGAGGCTACGACGGGCCGGTGCACTTCGACTACAAGCCGCCGCGGACCGAGGACGACGACGGCGTGTGGGTGTCCGCGGCCGCGTGCATGCGCAACTACCTGATCCTGCGGGACAAGGTCCAGGCGTTCCGCGCCGATCCCGAGGTGAAGGCGGCGCTGGCCGCGTCCGGGGTGGAGGACCTGGCCACCCCTACCCTCGCCGAGGGTGAGACCTGGCGGGACGTCCAGGGCTTCACCCCCGATATCGACACCCTCGCGGCCCGCGGCCTGGCCTACGAGCACCTCGACCAGCTCGCCCTCGAGCACCTCTACGGCGTCCGGTAGCGAGTCCTTTCCATGCCGGGAAGGCGAGCCTTCCGTGCCGGGCACGAGCCCGGCGAAATAGACTCGCCACAGATTCCCGCCTCTGCGACGAGGGAGCTGCCCTGGTGACCCTGCTGGAATCCATCTCTGGCCCGCGCGAGCTCAAGGAGCTGGCCCCGGACCAGCTGCCGGTCCTGGCCAGCGAGATTCGCGACCTGCTGATTGAGACGGTGTCACGGACGAGCGGTCACCTGGGACCCAACCTCGGGGTGGTCGAGCTGACCATCGCGATGCACCGGGTGTTCGACTCGCCGGTGGACAAGATCGTCTTTGACACCGGCCATCAGTCGTACGTGCACAAGCTCCTGACCGGGCGGGTGCCCGAGTTCGGCACGCTGCGCCAGCGGGACGGCCTGTCCGGCTACCCGTGCCGCGCCGAGTCCGAGCATGACCTGGTGGAGAACTCCCACGCCTCGACCAGCCTGTCGTACGCCGACGGGCTGGCCAAGGCGTACCGGCTGCGTGGTGAGACCGACCGGACCGTGGTGGCGGTCATCGGGGACGGCGCGCTGACCGGCGGCATGGCCTGGGAGGCGCTGAACAACATCGCGGTGGCCAAGGACAGCAGGCTGGTCATTGTCGTGAACGACAACGGCCGGTCCTACCAGCCGACCATCGGCGGGCTGGCCCATCACCTGGCCACGGTCCGGATCAACCAGCGCTATGAGAACGTGCTGGACTACATCAAGACCACGCTGACCCGGACGCCGGTGGTCGGGCCGCCGCTGTACGGCACCCTGCACGGCATGAAGAAGGGGCTCAAGGACGTCCTGCAGCCGCAGGTCCTGTTCGAGGACCTCGGCCTGAAGTACCTGGGCCCCATCGACGGCCACGACGAGCAGGCCATGGAAATGGCGATGCGCCGGGCCCGCGACTTCGGCGGCCCGGTGATCGTGCACGCGATCACCCGGAAGGGGTTCGGGTACCAGCTCGCCGAGGACAACGAGGAGGACCGGCTGCACCAGGTGCCCGCCGGTGCCCCGGTCGGCCGCCTGCCCGGTGTGCCCAAGCGCACCTGGTCCCATGTGTTCGGCGACGCGATCGTCTCGGTCGGCGCGCGCCGACCTGACGTGGTGGCGATCACGGCCGCGATGCTGCACCCCACCGGCCTGGCGCCCTTCGCGGAGGCCTACCCCGACCGGGTCTTCGACGTCGGCATCGCCGAGCAGCACGCGGTGACCAGCGCGGCCGGGCTGGCCATGGGCGGATTGCACCCGGTAGTCGCGATCTACGCGACGTTCCTCAACCGGGCTTTCGACCAGGTGCTGATGGATGTGGCCCTGCACCGGCTGCCGGTCACCTTCGTGCTGGACCGGGCCGGGGTGACCGGACCGGACGGATCCAGTCATAACGGCATGTGGGACGGCTCGATCCTGCAGGTCGTGCCGGGCCTGCGGATCGCGGCCCCGCGGGACGCGTCCCGCCTCGCCGAGCTGCTGGATGAGGCGGTGGCGGTCAGCGACGGACCGACCGTGCTGCGCTTCCCCAAGGCCAACGTGGGCGGCGACGTCGAGGCGGTCGGGCAGCTCGGCGGCATGGACGTGCTGCGCCGGCCCGACGGCGGCGCCGCGCCGGACGTGCTCCTGGCCGGGGCCGGGCCGATGGCGATGACCTGCCTGGTCGCCGCGGACCGGCTGGCCGATCAGGGCATCGGGGTGACCGTGGTCGACCCGCGCTGGCTGAAGCCGGTCGATCCGGCCCTGGCCGACGAGGCCCGCCGGGCCCGGCTGGTGGTGACGGTCGAGGACAACGGGGTGGCCGGCGGGTTCGGTGACGCCGTGTGCCGGCTGCTCCGGGACTCCGGGGTGCCCACCCCGGCCCGGACCTTCGGCATCCCCCAGCGGTTCCTGGCTCACGGCTCCCGGGATGAGGTCCTCGCCGAGATCGGCCTGGTCCCGCAGCACCTGGCCCGGCAGATCACCGAGGCCGTGGCCCAGCTGGACCCGGAGCTGGCCGACAACCCCCAGGGATGACTCCGTGAGGACACTCGAGGTCGCCGTGGTGGGCTCCGGCCCGGCTGGCATCTACACGGCTGAAGCACTCATCAAGCAGGTCGCCGCCCTGGCCCCGGCGGGAACCGTTCGCGTGGATGTTCTGGACCAGCTGCCCAGTCCCTACGGCCTGGTCCGCTACGGTGTCGCGCCGGACCACCCGTCCATCCGGTCCATCGCCGACTACCTTCGCGGCGTGCTGGAGCACCCGGACGTCCGGTTCCTCGGCGGCGTGCACCTGGGCGACGATGTCACCCGTGACGACCTGCTGGCCAGCTACGACGCGGTGGTCTACGCGACCGGGGCGATGCGGGACCGCCGGATGGGCATCCCCGGCGAGGATCTGCCCGGCAGCTACGCGGCCACCGACTTCGTCAACTGGTACTGCGGTCATCCCGACTCCTCGGCCGAGGCCTTCACCCTGGACGCCGAGTCGGTGGCGGTGGTCGGGGTCGGCAACGTGGCCGTGGACGTGGCCCGCATCCTGGCCCGGGACCCGGCCACGCTGCGTTCCACCGACATCCCCCAGCCGGTCCTGGAAGCCCTCATGGCCAGCAAGGTCCGTGAGGTGCACATGATCGGCCGCCGCGGGCCCGCGCAGGCCAAGTTCACCACCAAGGAACTGCGGGAGCTGGGCGAACTGGCCGACGTGGACATCGAGGTGCGGCCGGACGAAATCGATCTCGACGCGTTCGACCCGACCGGGCAGAGCGCCGAGCTGGCCGGCACTGACCGCCGGGTCCGCGGCAACCTCGCGGTGCTGCGGGACTGGGCCGCACGTCCGGCCGGCACCGGAGGGCGGAAGCTCGCGATCCGGTTCTGGCTCCGCCCGGTGGAGGTGGCCGGCCCGGGGCGGGTGTCCGGGCTGACCGTGGAGCGCACCGGGCTCGACGAGCAGGGCCGGTTCACCGGCACCGGCGAGTACGAGACGATCCCGGCGCAGATGGTGTTCCGCAGCGTGGGCTACCAGAGTGTGCCGCTGGATGGGGTGCCGTTCGACGAGAACACCGCCACGGTGCCCAACGCCGAGGGCCGGGTGCTCGGCCCGGACGGCGCGCCGCTGCCCGGAGAGTACGTCGCGGGCTGGCTCAAGCGCGGCCCCACCGGGGTGGTGGGCACGAATAAATCCGATGCGGCCGGGACTGTCCGGTCCTTGCTGGCCGACCTGTCCGCCACCCCGCCCGGGGACCGGCCGTCCCGCAGGCCGTTCTCGGAGGTACTGGCCACGCGCGGGGTGCGTCCGGTGAGCTATGTGGACTGGCTCCGGGTGGAGGCCGCTGAGGCGGAACTGGCCGCCGCGCTCGACCGCGGTGAGCGGGTGAAGCTCGGTGAGCGGGGGGCCATCGAGGCACTGTGCCGGCCCTCGGCCGGCTGACCCGGACCACCCTGCGCGGGCTTACTGGCCTGATTACCGGCCGGGTGGCGCTCCCTGTCCGGCCGCCGTCGCCGCTGCGCTGCGCGGAGGTGGCGCTTGATGCTGCTTTGCGGGTAAACGGCGCTCTGTTGAACTGGACAAATACGACCCTGAGCGATATTGAAAACAGGAGGGCCGGAAGTCTTGGCGGGCCGGACACGGGGGACAATGACGACATGACTGTCGGAGAGGTGAGCCCCCAGCGGACTGCGGGCGAGAACGGCGCGAGCAGGGCGCCGAGTCCAGAAGTGGCGGCTGTGGCGGACGATCTGCCGCCTGACCGCTACATCGAACGCGAGGGAAGCTGGCTCCGGTTCAACCAGCGGGTGCTGGAACTCGCCCAGGACGAGACCATCCCGCTGCTGGAGCGGGTGCGCTTCATGGCCATCTTCGCCAGCAACCTGGACGAGTTCTTCATGGTCCGGGTGGCGGGGCGGATGCGCCGGATGGCCACCGGGCTCCCGGTGGAGGGCGTGACCACCGGGATGCCGGCGGACCAGGTGCTCGAGCAGACCCTCGAAACGGCTCGTGAGCTCAGCCTGGAGCACGCGGAGTACTTCAATAACGCCATCCGGCCGGCCCTGGCCCAGGAGGGCATCGAGATCCTGCGCTGGAAGGAGCTCTCCCCCGACGAGCAGGAGAATCTGCACCAGCTGTTCCGCGACCGGATCTACCCGGTGCTCACCCCGCTGGTGGTCGACCCGGCGCACCCGTTCCCGTACATCTCCGGGTTGTCGCTCAGCCTGGCGGTCATGATCACCGAGCCGGACACCGGGCTGACCATGTTCGCCCGGGTGAAAGTGCCCCCCCTGCTGCCACGCTTCCTCACCGTCAGCAAGTACCGGTTCGTGCCGCTGGAAGACGTGATCGCCGCCCACCTCACCGAGCTGTTCACCGGGCTGGAGATCCTGGAACACCACGTGTTCCGGGTCACCCGGGCCCGGGAGCTGGAGGTGGACGAGGACGTCACCGAGGACCTCATGCAGTCGCTGGAGCGCGAACTGCTCCGGCGCCGTGCCGAGCCGCCGGTCCGCCTGGAGGTGGAGGAGTCCATTTCCGCCGAGGTGCTCAACCGGCTGGTCACCGAGCTGGGTATTGATCGCCGGGCCGTCTACCACCTGCCCGGGCCGCTGGACCTCACCGGGCTGAACGCCATCGCCGACCTGGACATCCGGCGCCTGAAGTACCCCGGCTTCGTTCCCTCGGAGGCGGCGTTCCCGCATGACGGGGACGTCTTCAGCACCCTGGATAAGCAGGATGTCCTGGTCCACCACCCCTACGACTCGTTCACCGCGACCGTGGAGCGGCTGACGGTGGAAGCGGCCGCGGATCCCCGGGTCCTGGCCATCAAGCAGACGCTGTACCGGACCAGCGACTCCTCGCCCATCGTGGATGCGCTGATCGACGCGGCCGAGGCGGGCAAGCAGGTCGTGGTGGTGGTGGAGCTGAAGGCACGCTTCGATGAGCGGGCCAACATCCTCTGGGCGCGCAAGCTGGAGGAAGCCGGGTGCCACGTGGTCTACGGGTTCGTGGACCTCAAGACGCACTGCAAGATGGCGCTGGTCGTCAGGGAGGAACCGGACGGCTCGCTGCGCCGGTATTGCCACATCGGGACCGGTAACTACAACTCGTCCACGGCCCGGCTGTATGAGGACTACGGCCTGCTCACGTCGGATCCGGACGTGGGTGGCGACGCCACCGACCTGTTCAACGTGCTCACCGGATACAGCCGCAAGACCTCCTACCACCGGTTCCTGGTTGCGCCGTATGCCCTCCGGGCGGGCCTGCTGGAGCAGATCGAGAGGCAGACGGCCCGGCAGCGCGACGGCCAGCCGGCCCGGATCCAGCTGAAGTGCAACGCGATCGTCGACGAGGCCGTGGTCGACGCGCTGTACCGGGCCTCGCGCGCCGGGGTGCCGGTCGACCTGTGGGTCCGCGGCATCTGCTCGCTGCGGCCGGGCTTGCCCGGGCTGTCGGAGAACATCCGGGTGCGCAGCATCCTGGGCCGCTTCCTGGAGCACTCGCGGATCTACGCGTTCGGGACCCGGGACGACCCCGAGGGGAAGGTCTGGATCGGCAGCGCCGACCTCATGCACCGGAACCTGGATCGCCGGGTCGAGCTGCTCTGCTCGGTGAAGGTGCCGGATCAGCAGCGGGAGCTCAGGGCGTTGGTCGACGCGGCCATGGACGATGCCACCAGTTCCTGGTGGCTGTCCGGCGACGGTACCTGGACCAGGCACCACCTGGACGACGACGGGAAGCCCCTGCGCGACCTGCAGGAGTACCTGCTGTCGCGGCGCGGGCATCTCACCGACGGCTGACGGCGTGGAAGCCGAACCAGAGGACACTGAGATCCGGGCCGCGGGCGCCGTGGTCTGGCGCCCCGGGACCGACGGTCCCGAGGTAGTCCTGGTTCACCGCAGCCGCTACGACGACTGGAGCCTGCCCAAGGGCAAGACCCTGGCCGGGGAGCACGTCCTGCTGACCGCGGTCCGCGAGGTCGAGGAGGAGACCGGGATCCGCGTGGTCCTGGGCCGGCGCCTGCCGTCCACCCACTACCAGCTGCACGGCAACCGGCCGAAGACCGTCGATTACTGGGCGGCGAAGCCGGCCGACGGGCCCCAGGCCGGCTTCGTCCCGAACGACGAGGTCGACCAGGTGGCCTGGCTGGGGATCCCGGCCGCCCTGGACCGGCTGAGCTACCCGCATGACGCGGGCGTGCTCGACGAGTTCGCGGCCGGCCCGCCCGACACGATCCCGTTCATCCTGGTCCGTCACGCAGCGGCGAGGAAGAAGCGCGACTGGCGGGCGGCGGGGCACGGCGATGACCTGAACCGGCCGCTGGACGAGAAAGGGCTACGGCAGCGGCAGACGCTGGCCCGGCTGCTGCAGTGCTACGCGACCGGGCAGGTACTCAGCTCACTGGCCGAGCGCTGCATCGCCACCGTCCAGCCATACGCGGAGGCCACCGGACAGGACGTGCATCCTGATCCGCCGCTCACCGTGGGACGGGCGGCGGCCGGGGATGTCCGGCGCCGGGTGGATGAGATCCTCGGCAGCGGGCTGCCCGCGGTGCTCTGCGGGCACCGGGAAAACCTCTCGCTGATCCTGGAGGAGGCCTGCGCGGTGCTCGGTGCGAAGGCCACCGAGAGCGGCCCGCTGCCACCGGCCGGTTTCTGGGTCCTGCACGTCGGATGGAACACCCTGGCCTCCCAGGAAGAGCATCACCTGGTCGACGGCTGAGCGTTGACTGTCAGCACCGGCCCAGTCGCAGCGCCCCGGAGGTGGCCTGATGCTGCTCATCGTCGGTGAGACGCTCGTTGCTTTCATGCGCCAGCTCGCCACCGACGCCGATCAGGACCTGCCCTTTTCCGGTCCGTGGGCGAGCGGGGCTCCGGCTATCGCCGCATACTCAGCCTCGATGCTCGGTGCCCCCACCCACCTGGTCGCCGGGATCGGCCAGGACGCTGCTGGAGATAACATCCGGAGCCGCCTCTGCGCCGCTGGCGTGACCTGCCACGAGAGCGGTGGCGGCCACCTCAGGCCGACCGCGACCGCGTACGTCACCTACTACGCCGACGGTCACCGCGAATTCCAGTTCGGGGTCGGGGACACCGCAGCCACCGCCGTGCGGGAGGCAGATCTGGCCAGCCTGCCGGAGTCAGCGTCGTGGCTGCACCTTTCCGGGTCAGCGCTGCTGTTCGGTGAACCGCTGGCCGCCTCGGCGATGAGCGCGCTCCGCCGGGCGCGCGCGACCGGGGCCACGGTGTCAGTGGATCCGAACGTCCGGACGGAGGCACTGACTCCATCCGCCGGTGCACTGCTCGCTGAGGCGCTGACCCTGGCCCAGGTGATCTTCCCGAGTACCGGGGAGATCGAGGCGCTCGGCCTGTCCAGGGCGGAACTGACCCGGCGCGGGGCCACGGTGTGTACCACCGACGGCCCGAACGGTGCCCGCCTGGAGACACGCGAGGGAACCTGGGTGATCCCGGCCGAGTCGTCTGATCCCGTTGATACCGACGGGGCCGGGGATAACTTCGCGGGCGGCTATATCGCGGCCAGCATGGCTGGCGCGACGCCGCAGGAGGCCGCCCGGGCCGGGTCCCACGCCGCCGCGGAATCGATCGCGGTCCTCGGCCCGATGGAGGCAGAGCTCACTCGGTGCCCGCGTGGGTGATCACCTGCTGAGCGCCCTCAGACTCCGGCTACGTCCCAGTCCATCGTGGCGGGCAGGGCCCCCTCGAAGATCAGCAGCCAGCGCTTGATCTCGATGCCGGTGCCGCCGCTGTAACCGCCCAGCCCGTTGCCCGCCACCACCCGGTGGCAGGGGACGATCAGCGGAAGCGGGTTCGAGCCCATGATCCGCCCGATGGCGCGGGCCGGGAGCGAGATCCCGTCCGGTCCGGCCACGGCGCGCTGCGCGAGGTCCCCGTAGGTGAGCGTCTCCCCGTAGCCGACCGAGTCATAGAGCACCGACAGCACCTGGTGCTGGGCCCGGGAACAGCCGGACCAGTCCAGGGGCAGATTGAACACCTGACGCTGCCCGGCGAAGTACTCCGCCAGCTGGTCCCGGGCCGCACCCAGCAGGCCCGGGCTGGCCGGGCTCGCCCCGGGCTCACGCTCGAGCCGCCCGGGGCCACCGGGCGTCCTGAAGTCGACCCGGGCCACGCCTGCGGGGCTGCAGCCCACCGCGAGCGGCCCGACCGGCGAACTCAGCGTCGCCCAGCACAGTGACGGCGAGCCGGGTGTGGTCGAGCCGGGTGAGGTCGAACCCGGTATCGCCCTGGCCAGTCCGGTCATGGTCCCCATCCGCCTTCTGTCGGCCCAGAGTTGAGACTACGCACCCCCACTGACATTTTTCGGCGCCCGCGCGGACCCGCTTCGGCGCCCGCCTGGACCCGCGGCCCGTTGTCGGTGCTGCCACCTACGCTCGGTTCCAGTTCACCCGCACGCTGGGAGGCACCATGGACGACGCACCAGTGCTGACGCTCTCCGGTGTGGTTCTCGACTCGCCGGACGCGGGGGAGCTAGCGGCCTTCTACCGCCGGTTGCTGGGCTGGGCGGTGGAGGAAGACGAGCCGGGCTGGGTCCGGCTGCGTTCCCCGGCCGGCGGGTCCGGGCTGTCGTTCCAGACCGAGCCCCGCTATGTGCGGCCGGTGTGGCCCGCCGGGCCCGGTGACCCGCAGATGTCCGTCCACCTGGATATCGTGGTCGAGGACCTGGCGGTGGCGGGCGAGCATGCCATCGCGGCCGGTGCGGTGCTAGCCGACTACCAGCCCCAGGATGACGTGCGCGTCTACCTGGACCCGGCGGGGCACCCGTTCTGCCTCGCCCTGCCCGATTAGCCCGGCTAGCCCGGTGCGGCCGGTGAGCCCGGTGAGGCCGGCGGGCCTGGCTCGTCCTGCCCCGGACCCAGCCGGTCATCGATGATCGCGTCGATCCGGGCGGTCTCATCCGCGACCCGGCCCAGCAACCGGTCGAACTCACCGGGGGTGAGCCGGTCACGATGCCGGTAGTACTCGGTCAGGCCGCCCAGGACGCTGAGCGGCTGGCGCAGCTCCCGGCCGGCAGCGGCGATGGCCTGGCGTTTCTGCTCGGCGACCCGCCAGGCCGCCGACCCGGGCTCGCCGGCCGGGACACGGAGCTGCTCAACCTGGGTCACCACGGCGCTCAGCGCCGGTGCCACCCGGTCCGGGCGGAGCGCGGCGCCGATCACCCACGCGGCCAGGCAGCCGGCGGCCAGCAGCACGAGGCCGCTCGTGGCCGCCAGGATGACAGCGAGGTGGTCGGTGGCCTGGCTGATCCGGGCCAGGCTGACGCTCAGCACGAGCGTGCCCGGAGAGCCGGTCCCGGCTGGGCTGGTGACGTGGAGGGCGAAGTCCTCGGCGGTGTACGCGTACGGGATACGGTGCGCCCGGTAGCGGATCGGCTCGGCGATGGCCAGATAGCCACCGCGGCGGACTGGCCGGACCGCGGCCGGCCCACCCCGGCTCGCCAGGACCTGGGCCGCCGCCGCGTGCAGGCCCGGCCCGGCCGGTCGGCCCGGACCGGTCCGCAGGACCAGCTGTCCACCGGGCCCGCGCACCTCGACCGTCACCGCGCTCGTCCCGGCGGTGAGCCCGCTGAGTTCCGGGGCACTGGGCGCGGACCGGGAGAACGGCGTGAGCAGGAACGGGCGGCTGGTGAGCTGCACCGCGTAGGCGCGCAACTGCTGCTCGGCCTGCCCCGTCAGGTGGCTCCGGATGGCTGAGACGCCGGCTACCACGATGATCCCGGCTCCGGCGGCCAGCAGGCACACAGCCGCGGCGACCAGCCGCACCCTGAGCGAGGGCCGCGCCGGGCGCTGGGCGAGGATCTTCCACCGGGCCACGCCGTCCTGCCGCACCCCACCAGTTTGCCGCCTGCGGCCCGCGATGCGGCCCGCGATACGGCCGCCACCGGAGGGAGTTACTCGTCGCCCTTTTCGGCTAGCCGGAGCAGGGCGCCAGCGATAGGCCCCGAGGTGAGCTCGACCTGCCAGGGCCGGGCTCCGTAGCCGGCCAGATGAGCGGCGACCGCCTCGCCGGTCACCGGGTCCGGAGGCTGCCAGGCCAGCCTGCGGACCGAATCGGGCTGCAGCATGTTCTCGGCGGGCAGCGAGTGCTCGTCGGAGAGGGCCGCGATGACCGTCCGCACGGCGGCCAGCCGCCGGGCCGCCTCAGGGTCCCGTTCGTGCCAGCGGTGCGCGGGCGGTGGACCATCCGACACCTGGATGGAGGGCCGGGGGAGCGCCTGGTCGGCTTCGGTATGCGCACGGCGGATGGCGGCGAACCACTCCTGGGCGTGCCGCTTGGCCCCGCGCCCCCTGAACCCGGATACCCCGGCCAGGGCGGCGGCCGTGGTCGGTGCCGCGCGCGCCGCCTCGACGATGGCGGAATCCGGCAGCACCCGGCCGGGTGAGAGGTCGCGCCGCTGGGCGATCCGGTCGCGTTCCAGCCATAGTTCCCGGACGATGGCCAGGCCGCGGCGGGTGCGCACCCGGTGGATGCCGGACGTGCGGCGCCAGGGGTCAGTCCGCGGCGGGGGCGGCCCGGCGATGAGCACGGCCTTGAACTCCTGCCGGGCCCACTCGTCCTTGCCCTGCATCACGAGTTCCGCCGCCAGCGCGTCCCGGAGGTCCACCAGAACCTCGACATCGAGCGCGGCGTAGCGGAGCCAGTCCACGGGCAGCGGGCGGGTGGACCAGTCCGCGGCTGCGTACCCCTTCTCCAGGGCCAGGCCGAGGACGTTCTCGACGAGCGGGCCGAGCCCCACCCGCGGGTAACCGAGCAGCCGCCCTGCGAGTTCGGTGTCAAACAGCTGCTGCGGCCGGTATCCGAGGTCGGCCAGGCAGGGCAGGTCCTGGGAGGCCGCGTGCAGCACCGCTTCCGTGCCGTCCAGCGCCGCATCCAGATCCGACAGGTCCGGGCAGGCCACGGGGTCGATCAGCACGCTCCCGGCGCCCCGGCGGCGCAACTGGACCAGGAAGGCCCGGTGACCGTAACGGAAACCGGACGCCCGTTCAGCGTCCACCGCCACCGGCCCCTCGCCCGCGCCCAGCGCGCGGACTGCTTCGCGGAGCGCATCGGCCGACGTCACCAGCGGCGGCAGGCCATCACGGGGCTCCAGCAGCGGGATGGCCGGTGGCCGTTCGGGCGGCTGCTCCGCGGTGGACGTCTCCGGCTCCAGCGGCTGGCTGTCCTGGTCTGTCACCGTGGCCGCCGGTTGCTCGGCGGCAGCGCCGTCACGCCCTCGGCCAGCGGCGGCAGGCCGGCCGCCGTGCAGAGCGCAGCACACCAGGCGGCCAGGTGCCCATCCAGGGCCTGCGGTCCAGGGGGGATGTCCGGATCAGCCGGGGAACAGTCGGCCGGCGACCAGGACGCCCGCAGCTCGAACCCGGTGACCGCGGGCTCGGATTCCTTGGCCCCGAAACCCTCGGTGACCACCGTGGTCACCGTGCCGCTTGGCTCGGCGTAGCCGCCAGTGTGCTGGCCCAGCGCCTCGGTCAGCCAGGTCCAGCCCACCTGCCCGATGAGCGGGTCCTCGGCGATGTCCGGGTCCAGGTCGGCGTGGATGTAGGCGATGACCCGCAACGAGCCCGCCCAGCCGGTCTGCCCCGCGGGGTCGTAGAGCAGCACGAGCCTGCCGCTGGCGATTTCCTCGTCGTCCACCAGCACGGTGGCGGCCATCGCGCTGGCGTACGGGGCCAGGGTACGGGGGGCCGGAACGTCCTCGAAGACCAGTTCCGGCCGCAGCCCGCCCAGCTGATCACGCTGTGCCTGCAGGCCGGCCACGATGACGCCGAAACCGGCCGCGGCGTCGTCACCAGGCGGCATCGAAGACTGAGCTGTGTCGCCCGCTGCCGCTGGTCTGCTGACCTGCCTCATAAGGTGAGCGTACGTCGTCGCCGTGGACTGTCACGCGGCGCGCTCGGTCAGCTCCGCGTTGCCGAGGGGCTGCCCGGGGGCAGGGAGGATGCCGAGGAGGACTGCCGCACCGCAGGCCATGCAGTACCATTCCGGGCAAATACCGTCGGATCCGTCAAGGCAGGTGCCCGGACTGGGATGGACCTGAGCGAACGCCTTTATGTCCCGGCAATCCAGGCAATAGCTGCTGATCTGGTTCACGGTCTCGTGACCTCCTCACCTATAGGTGCCGCAGGCGTCCTCATCTGGGGGTTTTGGGCTACGGCGCCAGGCAGGTGTCGATCGTGGCACGCGGAGCGCGCGGATCGGTGGATCTCGGACGGCGTGTCCCGATGTCACCTGGGCGGATGCTGCGGGTCAGCCCGTGTCCTGTGAGACCATGCCTGATGTGAATGCGCAGCCCAAGACTCTCGATGAGTCTCCGTTCCTGCTGGCCTGCCGCCGCCAGCCGGTGCCGTACACGCCGGTCTGGTTCATGCGCCAGGCCGGCCGCTCGCTGCCCGAATACCGCCGGGCGCGGGGCGGCATGCCGATGCTCAAGGCGTGCTCCCGGCCGGATGTCATTACCGAGATCACCCTGCAGCCGATGCGCAGGTACCCGGTGGACGCGGCCATCCTGTTCAGTGACATCGTGGTCCCGTTGCGGGCGGTGGGGCTGGATATCGACATCAAGCCCGGCGTCGGCCCGGTGATCGGGGAGCCGATCCGCGGCGAGCGGGACCTGAAGCGGCTGCGCCCGCTCGAGCCGGGTGACGTGGGCTTCATCACCGAGGCCGTCACCGCGCTGGTGGCCGAGCTGGGCCCCAAACCGCTGATCGGCTTCGCGGGCGGCCCGTTCACGCTGGCCTCCTACCTGGTCGAGGGCGGGCCGTCCAAGAGCCACGACCTGACCAAGTCACTCATGTACGGCGACCCGGCCCTGTGGAACGCGCTGCTCGGCCGGCTGGCCGACATCACGATCAGCTTCCTGCGGATACAGGTGGCAGCGGGTGCGTCCGCGATCCAGTTGTTCGACTCGTGGGCCGGCGCGGTCAGCCCGGAGGACTACCGGACCGGCGTGCTGCCGCACAGCCGGCGGATCCTGCAGGCTCTGGCCGACACCGGCGTGCCACGGATCCACTTCGGGGTGACCACCGGGGAACTGCTCGGCATGATGGGCGAGGCGGGCGCGGACGTGGTCGGGGTGGACTGGCGGGTCCCGCTGGACGAGGCGGTCCGCCGGGTGGAGCCGGGCAAGGCGCTGCAGGGCAACCTGGACCCGGCGATCCTGCTCGCCCCGTGGGACGAGATCGAGCGGCGGGCCAAGGACGTCATCGGGCGCGGGCGGACGGCCGAGGGGCACGTCTTCAATCTGGGGCATGGGGTGCTGCCGGCTACGAATCCGGATGTACTGGCCCGGCTGACGGATCTGGTGCATGAGGCTTCGGCCCGGGAGCCGGCTGGTTCGTAGGCTCGCTTCGTATCGCCTGGCTCGCTGCGCATCGCTGTCTGTTCGTGCGCGACGCCTCGCCAGTACTCCTTCTCCCAGCGCAATAAGCGCCGGGAGAAGGGAACCAGCGCGCCGCCGCTCAGGGCTGGGCGGCGGGAGAAGGAAACCAGCGCGCCGCCGCTCAGGGCTGGGCGGCGGGATCGGCGGGGCCTGCTCCGCCCGGCCCCTTGCCACTGAACAGGGCACGGCGGCGTAGGAGCCAGTGGCGGCTGCGGTAGGCCAGGAAGCCCAGCAGCGCCAGGATTACCGCGAAGGGGAGGGCCGCGCCGGCTCCGGTCAGCACTACGTCGACCGACCGGACCAGGCCGTGCCAGCCTGCCTTGAGGCCGCCGACGAAACCGCCTGCTGGGTGATGCTTCTGGTGGTGGGTGGCGGCGGCGGGGGCGACCAGTAGGAGGCTGACGGTGCCGAAGGAGGTCTCGTGGGTCAGGGCGCGCTGGCGGGCCAGGAGGGACTCAAGGCCGGACTCCTCGGCGTTGATCTGGTTCTGCACGGTGAGCAAGCTGCCGACCGAGCCTGCGTGCCGCAGCAGGCTGCGCAGCTGGCTGATCGCCGCCTCGGCTGACGTCACCCGGCTGGCCACGTCGGCGACGGTCTGCGTGACGTCCTGGGCGTGCTGGGACATGGCCAGCCTGGTGCCCAGCCGGGTGGACAGGGCGCCGAGCGTGGCCTGGTAGGCACTGACCGGAATCTTCAGCCGGAGACTGACCGTGGACCGGTCCGGGTGGGCCCGGTTGAGCGCGGTGTTCTCGCTGGACACGTAGCCGCCCGCGGCCCGGGCCAGCTCGGTGGCCCGGGTCGCGGCCTGGGTGAGATGCGCGGTGCGCACGGTCACGCTGGCCGTGTAGATGATCGATTTGGTGGCGGGCAGGGACGTGAGGGAGGTTCCCCCCGAGGACGATCCGGACTGGGACGCGGCACTACTGCCCGCGGCGGCACCACTGCCCGCGGCGGCCCGCGCCGCGGCGTGCGGTTCGGCGGCCGTCCCCATCGAGGATGACGCGGAGGAGCCACCCGCCGAGCATGCGGCGGCGAGCAGGCAGGCTCCGCCGAGCAACGCGCTGGATGCGACGGCCCGGGCAAGCAAGGACGATGTCATGCCGCTCGGACGCGCCAGCGCCCGGGCCCGGTTCCGGCTCCCGGGTCACAGCTTCGCAACGTGCTCATCTGGCTCCGGCTCCGGGTTGGGCGCCCTGGTCCACGGCCGGAGCGACAGCGCGGCCGCCGGGAACAGCAGCACGGACAGCAGTGACGCGCCGATCAGGGCGGCCGCGCTCGCCGGGTTGATCAGGCCGAGGTCGCTGCCCAGGGCCGCCACGACCACCGGGAAGGTCAGCGTGGTGGCCTGGAGCAGCCCGGCCGCCGCGGCAGGGGCGGTGCCGAGCTTGCGCCGGTACAGCAGGGCGGGGCCGCCGCGCACCAGCCCGATCGCGAGCACCAGCAGTGGGACCAGGATCAGCGACGAGGCGTGCGAGAAGAGAGCCCGCACGTCGAACTGCACCCCGGTCATCACGAAGAACACCGGCACCAGGAAGCCGTAGCCGATCGCGCGGAGCTTGGCCCAGTACCGCTCCTGATTCGGCCGCTCGTCGCCGTCGGAGATGCCCACCACCATGCCGGCGATGAACGCTCCCAGCAGCGCGTCCACGCCGAACTGGTGGGCCAGCGCGGTGAACAGCAGCAGGACGACGAACGCGCCGCGCACCCGCAGCTGGGTCGTGTCCTCATCGGAGTCGGCGAACACCCGGGCCATCACCGGGGTGCGCCACAGCCACTTCAGGATCAGGGCCAGCACCAGCGCGGCGACGCCCATGGCCAGGACGTAGATCACCTGCACCACGGTGGACTCGGGCTGCGCGGAGAACAGGATGGTCAGCAGGAGCAGGGAACCGAACTCACCGACCGAGCCGGCCACCACGAGAAGCTGGCCGAACTCGGTGGTGATCTCCTCGGCGTCCCGCAGAACCGGAACGAGGACTCCCAGCGTGCTGGCTACCAGGCACAGCGCCAGCAGCCGCACGTCCGCGCCCGGCGCGATCACGTGCAACCCGAACGCGACCGGGACGGCCAGGACCAAGGACACTGCGAAAGCGGTCCCGGCCAGCCGGAAGGTCGGCCCGCGGAACCGCTCCGGCCGTACATCCTGCCCGGCCAGGAAGAGCAGGAAGCCCAGGCCCAGCAGGTACAGCACCTCGGCCGCGCCCTGGGCCCGGACCAGGCCCAGGACCTGCGGGCCGACCACGATTCCCGCCAGCACTTCGAGCACTACCGGCGGGACCAGCCGCCGCGGTACCAGGCGGGCGATGAGCGGGGCCACGAAAGCCGCCACCGCCACTACGAGTAGCCCGCCGTACTGGATCGTCACCTGATCCGCCCCCCGGTGGTGGTGTACCCGCGCGGCCTGGCCGCACCCTTAGGGTGAACGCGTGGAGCAGCCTGAGCAAGACCTCCCGGTGGTCGCGATCGTCGGAGCCGGGATCGCCGGGCTCGCCGCGGCGTTCTTCCTGCGTGACGAGCCGGTCCGCGTCGTCGCGCTGGAGGGGTCCCGGCAGGCCGGCGGGAAGCTGTCCGTGGCCGAGGTCGCCGGGTGCCGGGTCGACGTGGGAGCTGAGGCCCTGCTGGCCCGCAGGCCCGAGGGCACCGGGCTGATCCAGGCGGTCGGCCTGGGTGACGACCTGAGGTCGCCGGGGACCACCGCGGCCCGGATCTGGAGCCGGGGGGCGATGCACCCGCTGCCCGCCCGGCAGTACATGGGCGTGCCCGCGGATACCGGGGAGCTGGGCCAGACCGGGCTCCTCTCGGCCGAGGGCCTGGAGCGGGCCGCCCGGGAGCCTGGGCTGGCCCCCACGCACCGGGACGGCGACGTGTCGGTGCAGGGCTACGTGGCGGCCCGGTTTGGCCAGGAGATCGTGGACCGGCTCGTTGACCCGCTGCTCGGCGGCGTGTACGCCGGGCGGTCGGAGGAACTGTCCTTCGAGGCGACGCTGCCCGGCCTGGCCCAGGCCTCCCGCACCCACGCCTCGCTGGCCCGCGCGGCCGCATCGCTCCTGCCATCCCCGCCGTCAGGTCTTCCCCAGGCCGGCCGCTCTGCGCCGGCCGCCGGGCCGCCCGCCAGCCCCGTG
>DASQRM010000130.1:0-3854 GCA_035642895.1 Streptosporangiaceae bacterium
CCGGGCCAGGGCGTCTTGCGCCTGCGCCGCCAGGGCACTGACCAGGTCGGCGGCGGATGGCAGGTCGCTGATGAGATCGACGGCCTCGCCGGCCCACACCGGCTGCGGCGGGAGGTCGCCGCGCGCCACACCTTCCCGGTACGCCTGCCTGGCCCCCGGGTCGGCAGCGAGTTCGTCGTCACGGCCCCGCCACTTATCCAGGAACGGGTGGGCGAGGGTGCGGCCCGGGTACTTCGCCGGCCACCGGGAGCCCCGGGCGATATCGAGCACCCGGCTGCGCTCGGTGTCCTCCCCGTGCCCCTCGACGATCGCCTTCTTGATCTCCGGGCTGGCCAGGGACTCGGCCGTGGCCTGGAATCGGGTCCCGATGAGCGCCCCGGCGGCACCGAGAGCCAGCGCCGCGGCCACGCCCCGCCCGTCGGCGATCCCGCCCGCGGCCAGTACCGGAGTCGGTGCCGCCAGGTCCACCACGACCGGTACGAAGGGCAGCGTGGACCGGCCGCGGCGGGCCCCGTGCCCGCCGGCTTCGGTTCCCTGGGCCACGATGACATCGGCGCCGAGGTCCACGGCCTGCCTGGCCTCCTCAAGGTCGGTGACCTGGATGATCAGCGCCGCGCCCGCCTGCCGGATGAGTCCGGTGAACGGGCGGGGGTCGCCGAAGGACAGCATCACGGCCCGGGGCCGGTACAGCAGCGCACGCTCGACGGCGCCGGTGTCGACCGCCCAGCTCTGGAAACCGGCGCCCCAGGGCTGGCTGGTGCCCTCGGCGACGATCGGCAGCTCACGGTCCAGCCAGTCCAGGTCCCCGCTACCCCCGCCGAGCAGGCCCAGCCCGCCGCCGTTCGAGACCGCCGCCGTCAGCGCACCGCCCGCCGTTCCGCCCAGCGGGGCCAGCGCGATGGGGTGCCGCAGCGAGAACATCGTCGTGAACGCGGTGGACAACGTCATAGCGCCATCATCACCCCTCCTGAACCGGCCCCTCCAGCGACGTCAGGACCGCGCCGTCCGCCCCTGGCGGTGATGCGGGGCGCCATGCTGCGCACCGAAGCCGGCCGCGACCCCTACGACAAGGGCCTGACCGACCTGGTGGGAGAGCTACCCACCCGCAGCGACGAGTTCCGCGTCCGCTGGGGAGCTCACGACGTCCGGCTGCACCGCACGGGACTCAAGCACATCCGGCACCCCGTGGCCGGCGAACTGCACCCGTCCTACGAGGTGATGGAGCTGCCCGCCGACCCGGGCCTGGCCCTGGTCGCCTTCAGCGCCGAAGCAGGCTCAGCCGCCGACGACGCCCTCCGGTTCCTCGCCAGCTGGGCTGTCACCCACGAGCCAGGCGACGCCCCGGCAACGCCGGACCACACGTAGTCCCGGCACAACACCGGTCGTACCGGGACGGGAGGCCTCGCATAGTCGCCGGTCCCGGGGGACTGGCGGTCCGCGCTAGGACCAGTGCTTGCCGTTGCGGTAGTCACCGGCGAAGGTGCGGGCGATCCCGGACAGCACCTTCTGGTTGGAGGTGATCAGGCCGAGCTCGCGGTTGCGGTTGAGGGAGGTGCTGGAGAAGTTCTCCGAGCCGATGAACACCTTCGCGTGGCCGGTGCCGTAGTCGGCCTCGATCACCTTCCCGTGGATATAGAACCCGTGAGAGGAGCTGTAATAGCTGATGTGCACCCCGGCGGCGGCCAGCCGGGAGAAGTCGCTATCGTACTCGCCGCTCTCGTTCTCCCCGCACACCTTGACGCTGACCCCGCGCTTGGCCGCCTTGGTGAGCGCGTCCTCCATCGTGGTGTCGCCCATCTCCTCGCTGTAGATGCGCAGGCTCTTGGTCGCGCCGCCGATCAGGGCCAGCAGTTTCGGCTGCGAGTCGGTCGGGGACCAGACCAGGTCCCGGCCGTCGCCAGGCTGGATGGAGCGGTGGGCGAAGTCCGCGTTGAAGACCCGGGTGATCGCGGTCACGTCGGCGGCC
Organism: Streptosporangiaceae bacterium; assembly: GCA_035642895.1. Taxonomy (GTDB): domain Bacteria; phylum Actinomycetota; class Actinomycetes; order Streptosporangiales; family Streptosporangiaceae; genus RYN-230. The sequence continues at coordinate 1,967 of DASQRM010000130.1, forward strand.
CTGGTGTCCATGACCAGGAAGTCCCGGGTGCTGGAGTAGTACTCGCTGGTCAGGTTGGCGGTCATGATGACCGCCGTGGACCCGTCGACGAGCAGGGTCTTCTGGTGGGTGTACTCGAACCGGGTCGAGGACCAGACGACTTTGACCCCGTGCGATTTCAGGTAGTCGAACGTGGCGGAGTTGTGGCTCTTCTCCCGCTGATCCAGCACCACCTTGACCGTCACGCCACGGCGGGCGGCCGCGGCCAGGTCGTGCTCGGCCTTGGTGTCGGAGAACTCGTACATGGTCAGGTCGATGCGGTGCTTAGCGTGCCTGATCAGCTGGTACACGGGTGAGAACCCCGCCTGCGGCTCCGTGATCAGCGCGCCGGACTGGGCGGGCGCCGCCGTCTGCGCCGGGTCCGAAGCGCCGGGGGACGCTGCGCCGGACGTGATCAGCGGCTTGCAGCCGGCCAGGACGAGGAGGGTGGCAGCGGCCGCCGACACGGCCTTCGCGGCGGCCTGAGCACTGGGGCGGATCATGGGGCACCGTTCCTTCCCGCGGCCGGGGGCCGGGCCGCAGCCTGACGTTCGCCCGTGCAGTACCCAGAAACCGGCCGCTAAGCGTGGCCGACCCGGAGCACCGGGGTTCCGGCTGCTGCGGGGGTGATCCCGGTGCCGGCGCCACGGCATACCCCCGCGCTCATGAGGGTCAAGGACAGCCAGCGGCGGCACTGGCAGCCGGAGGCGGGAGTTAGCGGGGGCCCAGGCCGGTCCGCCCGTCGAGCAGCTCGCGGGCGGCGTCCAGATGCCCGGCGTGCCGGGCCGTTTCCTCGATCATGTGCAGCATGATGGTCCGCAGGTCGGTCACGTGCTCGGTGCCCTCCCGGTTGTGCCGGCCGACCGGCCGCGCGGAGAGCGGGGTCGTGGCCACGACCGCATTGGCCCGGGCGATCTGGTCCCGGTAGAAGGCGAACACGACCGCCGGGGGCCGGCTGGTCGTGTACGGCGCGTCCTCATCCTCCTCATTCCCGGGGGGATCCTCGGGCCAGGGCAGCGGGACCGCGTAGCCCAGGGCCACCTCACCGAACCAGTGCCGCTCGGCGTGCCCCAGATGCTCGATCATGCCGAGCGGCGTCCAGCCGGACGGCAGGACCGGGGTCGTCAGCAGATCTTCATCCAGGCCGTCCACGATGGCGAGTACGCATTCCCGCTGGGCGTCCAGGAAGGCCAGCAGGGCGATGGCGTCGGCGGTTCCCTCAGCGGTGGTCATAGCCAGATTGTGCTCCACGCCCCGGACATTTCCGGGCGGGTGCCCAGCGTGAGGCCCTGGGCCGCCTCGTGCGTGGTTACTTCCTCGTGGACGGCGGGAGGTAGGGGAGCAAGGAGCGGGGTATCACGGGCGAGATCGATACCCGGTAGCAGGCGGGCAGGTAGGCGCCGTCATGCGGAATCCACGCCGAGATCACCGAGCGGTGCGACGTGCCGGGCGGGGTGACGCGCAGCTGCCGTAGGGCGGAGGGCAGCTCGTCATGCCCGGCCCTGGAGCATCGGCAACGGACAGCACCGCGACGGCCTGGGCGCCGGGCCTGATCGTCACGACGGGCGGGCGGGTCAGCGCCGGCCCGCCGAAGACGCCGAGGGTGCGGGCCGCGGTGGTCCGCCCTGAGGGGCCAAGAGCCACCAGGCCCGGCCAGCCGGCCAGCCGGCAGGGTCCGCGGCCCTGGTTGGTGAGGCCCAGGACCCCGCCAACGGTTCCGGCCGCCGGGCCGCCGTCCGTCCCAGGCCGCCGTCACCGCGTCCACAATCTCCAGGAGCAAGGCGTTGGCGGCCGGTGCCGTACTGATCGGCCCGGCGATTCAGCCGCGGGTTGAGGAACTGGGAGAGGAGCTACGTGCCGTTGGCGGCGA
>DASQRM010000131.1:0-28499 GCA_035642895.1 Streptosporangiaceae bacterium
CATACTCAGTGACGGAGACACTCCAACGCTGAGAGTGCAAGTAGCCGCCGCTCTGCGTGGTGCCTGGTGCGCGATGCAGCTGCCTGAATCCGAAGCAGACGTGGTCGATCTGTGCACGGCCAGTCGACTGCGAACGCTCGCTCATGCCGATGAGCGGAACCGCCCCGGCCGGTGCCCGATGAGGTGAGGAATCAAGAACCGCCTCGCAAGCGATGGCTGCGACTGGGCTAACACGTCCTGCTCGCCGTCCTGCGCGCTGCGAGTAGATATCGTGATGTATCAGCGAGATTTCGGCTGCCTCCTTCTTAGCAAGGTCGCCCGTATACGGGGTCGAGGAGGAGAGCGCAATGAATTCGTGGGTTGTGTGGGGCGTATTTGCGTTCGTGGCCGTATTGCTGGGTTTTGTCGGCCGCCACTTTAGCGTGCGCACACTTCGGTACGTCACGGCAGTCACTGCCGTGGTGGTGCTTGTGCTCGTTACCCGGTTTGGCTTGACGCACCCGGCTGACCCGGCCCAGGCGTCCGCCGATCTTGCGAACTCGTTCAGGCAAGGAGCGGATGAGCTCAGCGCCGCCTTCCTCCACCCGCTTCGGCTGGGAAACCAGGTTCCCGCGCCCGGGCGTTTCGGATGGGTCGTCATCGCCGTCTTTGTCGTTATCGGCTACCGCATGCTTGAGGCATGGGCGAGGCGCCGGGAGGCACCTGTCCTCGACACCTCTGCTCTCGGCGGTGGCCAGCGGGATGGCGCGTCCAGGAAGACAGGAGACAGCGCCGAAGACGGGCAGCTCTATGACGAGCTTGTCGCCCGGCTGAAATTCCAGCTATCCGCGATGGAAGTACGGACACCCGCGATCCTGCCCGGCGGCAGCCGGTCGAATGGCCTGGCTTCCATAGCCGAGGCGAGCGGCGTCGCCGGCAGTGATCTAGCCGGTGCGATCATCCGGGTTTTCGGGATGCTCTGGCCGAACGCGCGGCGGTTCCAGGTTCAGGTCCGGGTGGAACGCGTCCCCGACGAGCTACAACCGGGCACTAAGAACGTGAAGGTGACGGTCAGCCTTGACGAACCCGTAAGGGGGCAAAGCGTCGCGACCAAGACCATGGTCGCGGGCGACCCCGATGGGGCCGCCACAGCGGCAGCCGGCTACGTCGCCCAGCACATATTTACCAGGGACCCGACAACACCACCGTGGTGTGTTGGCGCTGCCAACGGCAGCGACCTCGCTGCCTGGCTGCTCGCCAAGCAGGAACGCAGACACGTCACCCCGGATGATATCCGCCGTGCTGGCAGCGAACAGATCCGCATCCTCGAAAGGGCAACAGGCAATAGCCAGTGCGCTGGCATCGTCAGATACGAGCTAGCCCAGCTCTATGATCTCGAGGGCAACCACATGGCGGCGCTGCGGCTGCACGCGGTTAACCGAGAGCAGCATCCCCGTTTCTACCGCGGGCGCTACCGGCTCAGCATGTCTCTGGAGATGATCGCCAACCCGGCATTCCGGCTGCGGGAAACGTATGCGGCTGAGGATACGGACATGCTGGTTGAAAGCCTGGCCATCCTCAACCGGTGTCACGTGACGAGGAATAACACACGCTGGGAGGATCGCATCGTAGATGGGGAGCTGCAGCCCGAACTGAGGGAGACGCTGCTGGTGGCCGCGAGGGAAGAACTACGCGCGATCCGCCGGCAGCTGACTCTCCGGCATGTCATCTGGGGGACATTCCGCCACCGTGACGAGCGCGTGATACGCGGGCCTCACTGGGACCTGCGGACACGCCAGAGCTTTCATGACGGCCTGTGTGCTGCCGAGCTGCTCGTGGCCATCCGCCGGATCTTGAACGGAAAGGAGCCCCCCAGCGCCAGCGAGACACTCGTTCATATGAGGCTGGCTTCGCGCAGAGCAGCCGATATTGCCCACGACAATGTCTCGATCAGTCGGCATTTGGCGAACAAGAAGGCACCAAACCGGCGGGAACCGCAAGGCACGTCGGGGCCCCCGGACCGGAAATGGCTCCTGGCCGAGAAGAGGGACAGGACCCGCTGGCTGCCGTGGCAGCGCCGCACGCCGTCCTGGGAAGCCGCGTATAACACGGCATGCGCATATGCCGCGCTGGATCGTGACGACCGGGTGGTTATCAGCCTGCAGCGCGCCCTCAGCAACCGGGACTGTGAGCTGCAGCAACCATGGAACTGGATCTCACAGGATCCGGATTTCTCCTGCCTGAAGTCGTCGTCAGTGAAATTCAACGGCTTCCTCGGCTCGCTGGAAAGGTCGGACTATCCGGAGGCTGCCGGCCAGCCTGTAGATGCGCGCAGGATGGGGATTGGTGCGGGCTGCGACGTGTCAAGCAGCTCACCTGAGGTGGTGCCTGCTGGCAGCACTTTGAATAAGGCGAGCGTGTGATGTTGAGGTCTCGCGAGAGCATGACAGCGTCCGCCGTCCGCCTGCCCATCAGGCGCGCGGGCTGCCTGATCACTCGGCACGGAACAGAGCCTGGGCGTGCCGCCCGCTGTGCGGGGCGGCACGCCCTCGACTGGGTGTTCTGCCCGTGGAAGCGCAACGCAGCAGGTTATATCTGGTTGTCTCCTAGAATCCTGCGAGCCCGGACCCGCCCCAGCACGTGGCACCTCTACTATTCAGGATCAAGGGCAGGCCGGGGTTTCCGCCAGAAGCCGCGTAGGCCAGGATTCCATTGGGTCCATACGAGTTGGTCCAGTAGCGGTTGATGACGTTCCATCCGCCGCCGCCGCAGTTGACGAGCACGTTGAACGCGCCGTTGGCGGCACCGTTTCCGTTTATGTCTCCGCACGCCCCGAGCGTTCCATTACTCGACGAGTCGGTCCCGACGCACTTCCCGTTATTATTGTAGACGAACTCTACTATGTAGTCGCCGTGGTAGATGTCATCGAAGTGCACGTCAGTAAACGGGCAGTTCGTGGAGTTCCCAGCGGCGACGGACTGGACAATATCGTGCCCGCTGCACGCGAATACCGGCGTGGCAGCGAAGTTATCGTTAGAGTAACCGCCGTAATACATCTTGACGGACGGGCCGCCATTCCACGCATTGATGCAGTACCCGGTACCTGTGTTGCCGCACACCTGGCTAATCTGCGCCTGGGCGGCGGGAACTCCTACCAGGAGGGGCAGAAGAAGGGCCGCGGCCACGAATAACAATTTCCTCATGTCTTTATCCTCCCTATTGGCATCCTTTGATCCGGAGGCTATACGCGCGGTCCCACTCAGTCAAGGACAGATATTGGCAGGCTAAGGGCAGGGCCTGCCGAGCTGCGATCTGGAAGCCCGCGGCCGGGTCCGAGCCACCATCACCCGGCGCCTGTGCATGGTGGCGAGGTTCTACCGGTACGCCATCGACGAAGAACTTCTCGACCATTCACCCACAGCGCACGTGCGGCGGCCACGGCTGGACTATGAATCCCACGCGGTGGGGCTGGGCTGGACCGCAACGAGCTCGGCGCCCTCTTGGTCGCAGCCGGACTCGGCCCGCCGGCGGTCACGCCAGCAAAGGCTGGCAGGATTGTTAGTGTGCCGGTTCCGAGGGCGGTCTTGACGCTGGCTTCCGCCTTTACCGGCGGCCTACCGGCGGAACGCGGCCCGGACTGCGGCTGCGGTGGAGCTGTAGTACTCGGGTGGTTCGATGAAGCCCCACTCGTCGAACGGGCGGCCGTTGGTGAGGGCGCGCCGGTAGCCGAAACAGGCGAGGTAGAGCGTGCGGATGTACATGACCGCCTCGAGCCGGTCGAGTTCGTCGTCGGTCGGCTGGATGTGCCGGCGGTAGGCGTTGACGGCAGCGCCGATCCGCTCCTGGTTCGGCTGACGTGGGTTCCACGAACCTGTGCCCCACACCAGGTAAGCGAAGTCGGCGAGGCGCGGTCCGCGCCCGGACGCTTTCCAGTTGATCGCGACTGGCCCTGGCCCGCTCAGGACGGCGTGATCGGGGGCGTGAAGGAGATTTCCGTGGAGCAAGCCTTCCGGAAGGCCGTGACCGTCGTCGGCCGAGCGCACCTGGTCGCGGAGCTGCTCGAATCGCTCGCGCCCGGCGGCCGCAACCTTCATGTCGACGGCGTCGAGAAACGACAGGGCGGCCAGCAGGTCCTGGCGCGGCGTGCCCTCACGGTCCGGGTCCTCACCACTCGCTCCACCCGGGCGGCTCACCGAATCCTCGTACGGCAGCGCGTGCAGCCGTCCGAGCAGCTCACCCATCATGGCGAACTTCGCGGCACCGTCGGGGAGCTGGGCGCCTTCGACGAACCGCGTCACGAGGACCGCACTGTCATCGAAGTCAGATACTGCATCGTCGACCGCCAGGCGCTCCGCGGGATAGTCCTGCCGCTCCAGGAATCGCAGGATCGCGGCGTCGCCCTCCACGCCGGCACGCGGCCGGGCGGGGGGAAACGCGCGGGCGACCCACGGGTCGCCGTCCTTGCGGTCGATGCGGAAGACATAGGTCTTGTGCACACTGAGCTTCGTCGCCGCGACCGGGTCAATGCCGTAGCGATCCCGCAGATGGGCGAGAAGCCGCTCAGCCACGGGCTCGTGGTGCATTCGCGCACCGAGACCCTCGAGATCCGTCAGCGCTTCGGTGTAGCGCTGCCCAGTCTCCTCGGCGTGGCGCCGGACAATCTTCTTGAAGCTGGCGTCCTTGGTCATGGACAAGCCTCCCCATGACACCCCTCGTCCCCCAGCGACGCGGTGTTGGAAGATGGCCTGTGACAATGACGACCGAGAGGGCGAATCCCCTTCGCCAACGGAACCCCGGCTGGGGCGGATGTTCCACAGCTCGGCGACCGGCCGTCGCCGTGAGCAAACTCTTCCTGAGGCGCTCGGTCTTCGTCAAGCGGTTCAACCACGAGACGACACCCACCTAGCCAGCACCCGGGAGGCCAGCCAGGTCGAGCGCGGCGATATAGCCGAACGTCATGGCCGGGCCGATGGTCGCGCCCGCGCCGGCGTAGCTGTGCCCCATCACCGCCGCGCTCGCGTTACCCGCCGCGTAGAGCCCGGGGATGGGCGAGCCGTCGCCGCGGAGCACCCGGGCCCGCTCGTCAGTGACCAGGCCGCCCTTGGTGCCAAGGTCGCCTGGCACGATCCTGGCGGCGTAGAACGGCGGCCGGTCCAGCGGGGCCAGGTTCGGGTTCGGTCGCCGCCGCGGGTCGCCGTAGTAGCGGTCGTAGGCCGAATCGCCGCGCTGAAAGTCCCCGTCCGTGCCGGCCTGCGCGAACTCGCCGAACCTGGCCACCGTCTTGTCCAGGCCCTGGGCGTCCACGCCGATCTGCCCGGCCAGCCCGGCGAGGGTGGGTGCGCGGTAGACCGCACCCGCCTCGTACCACCGCCGGGGAAAGGGCCTGCCCGGCGGCCGGCCGGCGAAGACGTAGGTGCTCTTGTAACGCTGGTCGAAGATCAGCCAGCAGGGGATGTGCGGGGTGGCGGCGCTGTGGCCCTCATACATGGCATGGACCGTGTCCACGTACGGGGCGGCCTCGTTCACGAAGCGCTGGCCCGCGCCGTTGACCAGGAGGCAGCCGGGCAGGCTGCGCTCGGCGAGGCAGAAATACGGGCCGGAGGGCAGCGGGATGGACGGCCCCCACCAGGCGTCATCCATCAGGTCCAGGGCGGCCCCGGCGTCCTGGCCGGCCAGGATGGCGTCGCCGGTGTTCCCGGCCGCGCCCGTCGTCCACTCGGTGCCGATCGGCGGGCGCTGGTAGCGCCGCCGCATCTCGTCGTTGTGGTCGAAGCCGCCCGCGGCCAGCACGACGCCCCGGCCCGCCGCGATGACCGCGGGCTGGCCATCGCGAATGACCCGGGCCCCGGTGACGCGGCCGCCGGCCATCTCCACGCCGGTCAGCGGAGTGTTCAGCCAGATCGGCACCTGCGTGGACGCCAGGCCCGCCCGCAGCCCGGCGGCGAGGGCCTGGCCCATGCTGAGGGTGTGCTGGCGCAGCAGGCGGCCGCGGGCCATCCGGCCTGCGATCTTCGCGGTGGTGAACATCGCCCGGGGATGGCGGGGGCCGAGGCTCAGCCACCGGTAGTCGCCCTGGGTGATGGTGACCCCGTCGGGGGCGGGCAGGTAGGCCGGGCTCAGGTGGGCCAGCTCGGATCCCAGCACCCGCGCGTTCAGCGGCACCGGCTCGATGCTGCGGCCGGTGGCCAGCCCGCCGGGAGCCTCCGGGTAGTAGTCCGCGTATCCCGGCACCCAGGCGAACTCGAGCGGGGTGTGCTGGCGGACGAAGGACACCATGGCCGGGCCGTGGGCCAGCAGCGCCTGTTGCCGCGCGGGCGCTACCCCGTTCCCCGCGACATGGGCCAGGTAGGCCCGGGCCTGCTCCGCGGTATCGGCGACCCCGGCCCGGCGCAGCACCTCGTTGCCGGGCACCCAGATCCCGCCGCCGGAACGCGCGGTGGAGCCGCCGAACGTGCCGGCCTTCTCGATCACCACCACCCGCAAGCCGCGATGGGCGGCGGCGAGCGCGGCGGTCATGCCGGCCGCGCCGCTGCCCGCCACCACGACGTCGAACTGGCCTGCCGTTGTCATCCGACCTCCCGGCCTCTCATACTAGAACACGTTATAGTTTTGGCCGACCCTCGAGCAGGCGTCCTGGCCCGGGCCGCGGGAGGCACTGGTGCAGAAGACCTGGGACATCGAGGCGGACGTCGTCGTGGTGGGCTTCGGTGCCGCGGGCGCCTGCGCCGCACTGGAGGCGGCGCAGGCCGGCGCTGAGGTGGTGGTCCTCGACCGGTTTACCGGCGGCGGCGCCACGGCCCTGTCCGGCGGGGTGGTCTACGCCGGCGGGGGCACCCGCCAGCAGCAGGCCGCGGGCGTGCCCGACTCGCCCGAGGCGATGTTCGCCTACCTGAGCGCCGAGGCGGGCGACGCCGTCTCCGCCGCGACCCTCCGGAGGTTCTGCGACGGCAGCGCGGCGATGCTCGCCTGGCTTGAGCGGCACGGGGTCCCGTTCGAGGGCAGCCTGTGCCCGGACAAGACCTCCTACCCGACCAACCGCCACTACCTGTATTACTCCGGCAGCGAGTTGTCGTTCGCCGCTATCGCGCCCCCGGCCCCGCGGGGGCACCGGACGCGCGGGCCCGGGACGTCGGGGGGACTGCTCTATGCCCGGCTGGCCACAGCAGTCCGCGGCTGCGGTGCCCGGCTGGTGCTGCAGAGCATGGCGCAGCGGCTGATCATCGACCAGGCCGGGCGGGTGACCGGGGTCGAATGCAGCACGCTGCGGGACGCCCCGGCCTGGGCCGCCACGGCCCACCGCATCCTGCATCGCTGCTCGGGCAAGCCGTACCTGTACGCGCCCAAGGCCGGCCGGGTCATGCACCGGCCGGTCGGCTGGCTGGAGCGCCGCTATGGCCGCCCGCTGCGGGTGCGAGCCCGGTCCGGCGTGGTGCTGTCCGCCGGCGGGTTCGTGGCCAACCGGGTGATGATGCGCGAGCACGCCCCGGCTGGCCGCGGCGGGCTGCCGCTGGGCACACCCGGCGACGACGGCAGCGGGATCCGGCTGGGTACGCAGGCCGGCGGGGCCACCGCGTTCCTGGACCGCGTCTCGGTCTGGCGGTTCCTGTCGCCGCCGCCTGCCCTCATCCACGGCATCCTGGTGGACCGGGCCGGGCAGCGGATCTGCGATGAGGCGCGGTACGGCGCGGCGATCGGGGACGCCATCGTGACCCGGCACCAGGGGCGGGCCTGGCTGCTCATCGACCGGGCCACCGTGGCGCAGGCCCGCCGCCAGGTCCGGGCCAGCACCCTGTGGTTCCAGCGGCTCCAGGCGTGGTACCTGCTGACCGCAGGCCGGCGCCACGCGCCTGATCTGGAGACCCTGGCCAGCCGGGCGGGGGTGGACCCGGCCGGGCTGGCGGCCACCGTCGCGGCCCACAACGCGGCCGCGGCGGCCGGCCGTGCCGATCCGGCGGGCAAGCCGCCGGAACAGGTCCGCGCCCAGGACCAGCCGCCCTACTCGCTGATCGACTGCTCGGTGCGGCCCGGGGTGGCGAATCCGGCGCCCGTGCTCACCCTGGGCGGGCTGGTGGTCGCCGAGGACACCGGGCAGGTGCAGCGGGCCGACGGCCGCCCGGTGCCCGGCCTGTACGCGGCCGGGCGCAGCGCCGTCGGCCTGTGCTCGCGCTCCTACGTCAGCGGGCTCTCGCTGGCGGACTGCGTCTTCTCCGGACGCCGCGCGGGCCGCCACGCCGCCGCGGCGGCGGCCGGGGGGAGTGCGGCGGTGCCGGGAGGTGCGGTCAGCGGTAGGTGACGCTGACCGTGTCGGTCAGCGGCACGGCCTGGCAGGCGAGGATGTAGCCATCGGCGACGTCCTCCTCTTCCAGCACCTCGTTGTGGGCCATCTGTACCTCACCGCCGGTGAGCTCGCAGGCGCAGGCGCCGCAGATGCCCTGACGGCAGGAGAACGGTGCATCGAGGCCCTCGTCGAGCAGGACGTCCAGCATCCGGGTGCCCGCCGGCCACGCCAGCACCCGCCGCTCACCGTCCAGCGTCACCTCCAGGGTGGCGGCCACGCCGCCCGCCGGTGCCGGGGGCGCCTCGAACGGGTTCTCCGCCAGCGACACGAACCGCTCGGTGTGAATGCGCGGGGCCGGCACGCCCAGCTCGCCGAGGGCCTGCCGGGCGACCGCCAGATAGGGATCGGGCCCGCACAGGAAGGCCTGGTACGCGGCGTAGGGGCGGGCCAGTGCCGCCATCGCGGCCGCCGTGGGCGGGCCCTGCAGCGAATCCAGCCAGTGCAGCACGAGCAGCCGGCCACCGGCCGCCGCGGCCAGCCGGCCCAGCTCCCGGCTGAAGATCACCGAACCCTCGTCGCGGTTGGTGTAGATCAGCACGACCTGGCCCGGCCCCCGGGCCAGCACTGACTTCACGATGGACATGACCGGGGTGATCCCGCTGCCGCCCGCGAACATGAGGAAGTCGGCGTCCAGTGACCTGGGAGTGAACGTGCCGGCGGGCGGCAGGATGTCCAGCATGCTCCCGGCGGTCACGTGGTCGGCGAGCCAGTTGGAGGCATGCCCGTCCGCCACCCGCTTGATGGTGATCGTCGGGCGATCCCCGGTATGCGGTGAGCTGGACAGCGAGTAGCACCGCGCGACCGACCCCGACTCGTGGTGCGGGACACGCACCGTGAGGAACTGGCCCGGCTGGTAGGCGAACTCGCCGGACAGCTCGGGCGGGACGGCCAGGACCAGCGAGCAGGCGTCGTCGGTCTCGCTGACTACCTCGGCGACCCGCAGCTGGTGGAAGGCGCGCTGCGGGCTCACGGCGGCATTACCTCCAGGCGGCCCTCCGCTACCGCGCGATCGATGCTGTCGCGCAGGCTGGCGCAGGTGTCGATGAGAGCGCTCCGCTCACCCGCGGCCTGCCGGGCGCTGAACTCGGCGCAGGCCGCCGTCGCCGCCTGGGTCCACTGCACGCTCGTGTGCTGGGGACTGAACTTGGCCACCAGGACCATGGCCGCGCAGCGGTCGCACGCCACCTCCTGCAGCGCGGCGTGCCGCTCGTCGGCAGGCCGGGCCGGCCGGGGGACGCTGGCCCGGCTGGCCGCCGGCGCCGGCGCCGCCACCGGGACGCGGGCCGGGTGCCGCCCGTTGGCCATGGCTCAGCTGGTCCCGGCCGGGCTGGTCCCGGCCTCGCGCCGGGCGAGGTTGGCCGCGACCTCGTCTTCCCAGGCGGCCACCGCGCGGGTGGTGTCGATCTCGAACTCATACCGGGCCGTCATCTCCGGCGTGATGGCCTCGATGTCGGTGTAGAACTGCTCATACCAGCGCCGTAGCTGGTACACCGGTCCGTCGTCCGCGCACAGCAGCGGGTTGTCGATCCGGCTCTTGTGGGTCCAGATATCCACGTCCTGCTGGAATCCCAGGCCGACGAACTTGGCGAACTTGCCGGCCACCTTGCTCGCGTGCTCGTCCGTCAGGCCCGGTGGCTTCCTGACGATCACGCCCCACTGCAGCAGGAACGAGGTCGGGGTGACCGGGTAGTGGCAGTTGATGAGGACGCTCTCCATGGTCGTGCCGCGGTAGTCGTGCCACAGTTTGTTGATCATGTAGGAGGGGCCGAAGTAGGAGGCCTCGGAGCGCAGCGCGGTTTCCTCCCCGCCCGTGGCGTAATTCGCGCCGGTCGTGACGTCCGGCCGCGACCTGGTCTGCAGGTACTGCGAGGCAATGTGTCCCTCGAGCACGTTCTTGAAGTACGTGGGGAACGCGAAGTGGATGTAAAAGAAGTGCGCCATGTCCACGACGTTGTCGACCACCTCGCGGCAGTTCGCGCCCTCGACCAGCAGCGAGTCCCAGGTCCAGCTGGTCCAGCCGGGCGAGCCGACGTTCTCGATCTCCGGGATGGTCACGCCGGGCGGCGGCGGCCTGCCCTGCGGGTCATGCCAGACGAACAGGTGCCCGTTCCGCTCCAGGGTGGTCCAGGACCTGGTGCGTGCCCTCGGCGGCACCCGCCGGGCGTAGGGGATCCGGACGCACCAGCCATCCCCGCCCCAGCGCCAGTCGTGGAACGGGCAGGCGATGGCGTCGCCCTTGACCGTGCCGCGGCTCAGATCGCCGCCCATGTGCCGGCAGAACGCATCGAGCACATGCAGGGCGCCGGCTGAGTCGGCGAAGACGACCAGCTTCGTCCCGAACGCCGCCACCGCGTGCGGCCCCGGGTCGCGGAACGAGCTGGCGAGTCCCAGGCAGTGCCAGCCGCGGGCGAACCTGGCCGGGGGCACCCCGGTGTCGATGGTCCGGACGCCGTCCCCGTCGCTCATGCAGGGCCTCCACGCCTCGTCTACCTGTCTGCAACAGGTTATAGAATCACTCTGCCACTTACTGTACTGTCCGCGCCCGGACACTCTTACGGACACACTAGAACATGTTCTAGTCTTATGGCGATGGCCAACCGTATGCGGGCGTAATCAGGAAGGACATCCGGTGACCGAGAACAGCGGGCAAGCGGTAGTCGGCAGGGTGGGTGAACTGCTGCCCATGCTGCGCGAGCGGGCGCAGCAGGCCGAAGACGCCCGGGTGATTCCTCCGGAGTCCATCAAGGCACTGGAGGAAGCCGGTCACTTCCGGCTCCTGCAGCCGGCCAGGTTCGGCGGCTACGAGGCGGATCCGCTGACCTTCTACACCGCCGTCCGGCTGATCGCGAGCGCCTGCGGGTCCACCGGGTGGGTGTCCTCCGTGGTCGGCCTGCATCCCTGGCACGTCGGCCTGTTCCCGCTCCAGGCCCAGGAAGAGGTCTGGGGCGAGGACCCGGCGACCAGGATCTCCTCCTCCTACGCCCCCACCGGGAAGGCCGAGGCGGTGCCCGGCGGGCACAGGCTGTCCGGGCGCTGGAGTTTTTCCTCGGGCTGCGACCACTGCACCTGGGTGCTGCTCGGCAGCTTCGTGTTCTCCGGCGGCAAGCCGGTGGACTTCCGGACCTTCCTGCTGCCCATCCGCGACTACCGGATCGATGACGTGTGGGACACCGTCGGGCTGCGCGGCACCGGCAGCAACGACATCGTGGTGGCGGACGTACTGGTGCCCGAGCACCGCTCGCTCAGCTTCACCGACATGCACCGGTGCCAGCTCCCGGGCCAGGAAGCCAACCCGGCGCCGCTGTACCGGCTGCCCTACGGGTCAGTGTTCTCCTACTGCATCACCACGGCGATCATCGGCATGGCGGCCGGTGCCTACGACGCCCATGTGGAATACCAGCGCCAGCGGGTCCGGGCCTCCTACGCCGGGCAGAAGGCCGCCGACGACCCGCACTCCCAGGTCCGGGTGGCCACGGCCGCGGCCGAGATCGACGCCGCCTGGCTGGCGCTGGAACACAACATGACCGGGCTGATGGGGTACGCGCGAGCCGGGGAGAAGATCCCGCTGCCGCTGCGGCTGCGCACCCGGCGCGACCAGGTGCTCGGTACCGGCCGGTCGATCAGCGCCATTGACCTGCTGTTCGAGAACTCCGGCGGCCGGGCCCTGGCGGCGGGCACCCCGATCCAGCGGTTCTGGCGGGACGCGCACGCCGGCCGGGTCCATGCCATCAACGACCCGGAGCGGGCCCTGTCGATGTTCGGCCGCGGCGAGTTCGGACTCGACGTCGGCCCGGACGCGATGCTCTGAGAGGAACAGCAGATGACGATGGCGCCGGGGCAGCTGGCGGCGGGCCGCTACGCCGAGGCGGGCGGGATACGGCTGCATTACCACGAGGCGGGCCCGGACGACGGCCAGCGGGGCGCTACGCCAGTGGTGATGCTGCACGGGGGCGGCCCCGGCGCGTCGGCGTGGAGCAACTTCGGCCCGAACCTGCCGGTTTTTGCGGAGCGCTTCCGCACGCTTCTGGTCGACCAGCCCGGCTTCGGCAAATCCGGGCGGCCGCCGGTGACCGGCGGCTACTTCACCTTCTCCGCTAACGCCCTGGCGGCGTTGCTCACCGGGCTCGGGATCGAGCGGGTGCACCTGATCGGGAACTCGCTCGGCGGTGGCACGGCGGTCCGCTTCGCCCTGGAGTATCCCGAGCGCGCGGGACGGCTCGTGCTGATGGGCCCGGGCGGCCTCAGCCTGAACCTGTTCGCGCCGGACCCCACCGAGGGGGTCAAGCGGCTGATGGAGTTCCCGGCCCCGCCCGGTCCCAGCCGGGAAAAGCTCGAAGCGTTCCTGCGGACGCTGGTCTTCGACCAGCGGCTGGTGACCGACGAGCTCATCGACGAGCGGTTCGCCGCCGCCAGTGACCCCGACGCGCTGGCCGGGATGGCGGCGATGGGCGCCTCGTTCCTCAGCCCCGCCCACGCCGAGGAGGCATTCCTCTGGCGCGAGGCGTACCGGCTGCGTCAGCGTGTCCTGCTGGTCTGGGGCCGCGAAGACCGGGTCAACCCGCTGGACGGTGCACTGGTGGCGCTCAAGACCATCCGCCGCTGCCAGCTGCACGTGTTCGGCGGCTGCGGCCACTGGGCGCAGCTGGAGAAGTTCGACGAGTTCAACCGGCTGGTGATCGGCTTCCTGGAAGGGGACAGATGATGGCCGCGATCCAGTCGCTGGGCTATCTGCGGATCGAGTCGGCCGACGTCGGCGCGTGGCGCGAGTTCGCCCGCCGGGTGCTCGGCATGGCCGAGGGCCGCGGGCCCGACCCGGACGCGCTGTACCTGCGGATGGACGACTTTCCCGCCCGGCTGATCATCGTGGCGGGGGAGCGGGACCGGCTGCTCGCCACCGGCTGGGAAGTAACGGACGAGGACGCGCTGGAGGCGGCCGGGCGGGCGCTGGAGGCCGCCGGTGTGCCGGCCAAGGCCGGCACCAGCGCCGAGTGCGCCGACCGGCGGGTGGCTGCGTTGCTGCGGGCTGAGGACCCGTCCGGCAACAGTCTGGAGATCTTCTGCGGCGCCGCGCTCGACAGCAGGCCGTTCGTGAGCGCGCAGGGAGTCCAGTTCGTCACCGGGGACCTGGGGCTGGGCCACGCGGTGCTGCCCGTCACCGATGACGAGGCGGCCGTCCGTTTCTACCGCGACGTCCTCGGCTTCCGGCTGCGCGACTCGATGCGGATGGCGCCGGAGCTGTTCGGCCAGCCCGCCGGCGGCCCGCCGCTGTTCATGCGGTTCCTCGGCTGCAACCCGCGGCACCACTCGCTGGCCCTGGCCCCCTTCCCGGCAGAGTCCGGGCTGGTGCACCTGATGATCGAGGTGGCCACGCTGGACGATGTCGGCCGGACGCTGGACCGCTGCGCCCGGCGCGGGGCCCCGGTCAGCGCCAGCCTGGGGCGGCACGCCAACGACCTGATGGTGTCGTTCTACGTGCGGACGCCGGGCGGGTTCGACGTGGAGTACGGCACCGACGGCCGGCTGGTCGACGACGCTACCTGGGTCAGCCGGGAAACCACCGCCATCAGCTTGTGGGGGCACCGCTTCGCGGCGCCGGGCGCGCACTGAGGTGGCGGGCACTGAGGCGGCGGGCACCCTCGGCCTGGCCCCCGTGCCGGGGCTCCCCCCGGAGCCGGACCGCTTCCGTCAGGTGCTTGGGCACTTCTGCACCGGCGTCACCGTGATCACCACGGTGGATGCGGACGGGCCCGCCGGGTTTACCTGCCAGTCATTCGCGGCCGTGTCACTGGACCCGCCGCTGGTGCTGTTCTGCCCCAGCCGGTCATCGGCCACCTGGCGGCGGATCGAGCGTACCGGGCACTTCTGCGCCAACGTGCTGGCCGACGGGCAGCGTGAGCTGGCCCGGGTGTTCGCGAGCAGCGCGGGGGGCAAGTTCGATGGCGTCGGCTGGTCGCCGGCCCCGGCCGGCCCGCCGGTGCTGGACGGCGCGCTCGCCTGGGTGACCGCCGCGGTGGCGACGGTGCACCAGGCTGGCGATCACCAGGTGGTGATCGGGCGGGTCACCGGGCTCGCGGCGTGCCGGCCTGGCCCGGCGCTGCTGTTCTACCGGGGCCGCTATGCGCTGACCGCTGACGGGGCCGACGACGGACCGCCGGAGCTGGTCGACACCCTGCTCGCCTGGCCCCGCCACGCCGACTGGATCTAGATGACCGCCTCGACCCCGCCTGCTGGCCAGGATCATCCTGGCGAGCTGAGCCAGACGTTGGTCGGGTCGAACCCCTGGATCGACGGGATGTACACCGCGTTGTGCACATAGCTGGCGTGATACAGCGGCTGGTACGGCTGAACGATGGGGTAGATTGCCGCGTCCTTCATGACCGCCTGGTCAGCCTGGGCCCAGATCGTGGCGGCCGAGCTGGCCGACGCGGAGGTGGCACCCTTGGCGATCAGAGCGTTTGTCGACGGGTTGTTGTAGAACCCGAAGTTGCTGCCCACCGGCGGGTAGGACGGTGGCCCGGAGAACAGCGGCCCGAAGAAGGACACCGCGCCGTCCCCGTACCAGTCTGGTATCCACCCGGTAAGTGCGATGTCCCACACGCCCCGATGGGCCACGCTCGGCTCCTGCAGGTACTTGGTGTAGAAGTCAGCGGGGGTGGCGGAGAGCAGCTTGACCTTCACGCCGATCTTCGGTAGCTCGCTCTGCAGGGTCTGCGCCATCTTGGCTTCGTTCGTGTCGGATGGCCGGTAGAGCAGGGTCAGGGTCATGTTCGTGGCCCCGTTGGCCGACAGCATCTGCTTGGCCTTGCTCGGGTTGTACGGGTACGGGTTGTAGCCCTTCGGCATGTCCTGCGACCCGTTGATGCCATCGGGCAGCACGTGGGTGAGCGCCTTCCCCAGGGCCGGGCCGCCGTTGTCCGTGAGCAGGGGCGCCCGGTTGATGCCGTAGCTGAGCGCCTGCCGGACCGCGACCTTCTTCAGCGCACCACTGTTGTTCGGCGACACCTCGTTGAACACGACGTACGGGTTGGTGGAGTACGTGGACCCGAGGTTGAAGTTGTGGTTCAGCCCCTGCTTCATCTGCTGGTACAAGCCGGGGTCCGCGCCGACCGGCGGGAACGCGTCGAACTCCATGCTCGCCGCGGCCGTGTTGGTCTGCAGCTGCTGCTGGACCGCGGGCTCGTTACCGGTCTCAGTGACCTTGATCGCGTTAACGTACGCCTTGCGGATCGGGTCGCTGCTCGCCTTCCACGCCGGGTTGCGGGCATAAGTAATGCTTCGGGTGGGCACGTAGCTCGTGATCTTGTACGGCCCATCAGCGATCAGGTGCTGGGCTTCCGCGCTGCTCCCGGGTGGGTAGTTCAGGCTCTCCACCGGGGCCGGGGAAAAGGCGTCCAGCTGCAGCATGTCCGGGAAGTAGCTGGCCGGGTGGGTCAGGTTGTAGGTGATCGTCTGCCCGGAAACTGTCACCCCGGAGACCTGGTGCGTCTCGATGTACTTCTTCTCGGCTGACGCCGATATCGAGGAGACCTTGGCGAAGCCGTTGCAGAACTGCTGGTAACCGACGATCAGCGTCTCGAAGTCCGGCAGGCCGCCGAACGGCTGGGTCGGGTTGCAGGAACGCTTGAGGCCGAGCAGGGCGTCGGCCGCGGTGACCTGCCGTGGCGGGCTGGTGTCCCACATCGCACCGATGCGGATGGTGAGCTTGTAGGTCTTGCCGCCGTTGGTGACGGTGGGCATCGCGGTGGCCAGGTCGGGAGCGGGCGTGGTCGACTTGCCGGGGATGGCCGGGTACGCCAGCAGCCCGCGGAGCCAGGGCCGCTGGCCCAGGCCGCCGATCGTGTAGTAAGAGACGTTGTAGTCCATGAAGTCAACGTCGCCCTGGCCGAGCATGTTCAGCGTGCCGCCGGACTTTGGCGTCCCGGCCGGGTTCAGGCCCTGTTGGCCAAAGGTCTGTGAGCCCGGTGACGAGTTGCCGGATGACGTCGTGCCGCTGCTGCCGCCACAGGCAGCAGCCACGAGCGCGAGGACGGCCAGGCCTGCTGCGGCCGCAAAGGACTGCGTGCGTTTGCGCATCGACATTCCCCTCCTGATTTCTGCCGCGAAGATCGTTCCGCGGAGCACAGGAGCCCGGGGCCCGATCCCCCACGGCATGAGGGCACGCCAAACGGTGCCCGACCGATCATGCTAAGACCGGCCCAGCAGACTGGGAACAGACCGGGTGGGGGCCACGGCGAATCGTGACCCGACGGTAACCGGACCCTTATCTGTCCGCTACCCCATCATCAAGCGCTGCCGGGTCAGCTGCCGAGCACGGCCGTCGCGATTCTCGCGATGTGCTCAGCCGGCTGGCCGAAAAGCTGCGCCGCGCCATGGGCCCGCTTGAGGTAGCGGTGAGCGTCGTGTTCCCAGGTGATGCCGATGGCCCCGTGCAACTGGATCATCTCGCCGGCGACTTTCAGCAGGACCTCCGAACAGTACGCCTTGGCTGCGGCCGCGCGGAGCCTGAGGTCCGGGGCGTCCCCGGCGGCGGTGCGGTCCGTGGTGGCAGCGTCCGTGGTGGCAGCGTCCGTGGTGGCGGCGTCCGCGGCGGCGTAGGACAGGGCCCGGGCCGACTCCACCAGCACGTGCAGGTCGGCCATCCGGTGCTGGAGGGCCTGGAAACCGCCGATGGCCTGGCCGAACTGCACCCGGGTCTTGGTATGGGCGACGGTCAGCTCCAGCGCCCGCTGGGCGGCGCCCACCTGCTCGGCGCTGAGCGCGATGCAGGCCAGGTCGCGCGCCCGGGCCAGGGCGGAACTGGCGCCCGTCCCGCAGCGCGTGCTGTCACCCGTGCTGCCGCCCGCGCTGTCACCCGTGCTGCCGCCCGGGCCGCCGCCGGTCCCGATGCGCCGGCCGGCCGCCCCGGACAGCCGGACCACGGCCAGCCGGCGGGTGGTGTCCATGGCCGTCACGGCGGCGCGGGTGACACCACCGCCGAGCGGGTCCACCTCGAACAGGGCGATCCCGTCCGGCGTGCGCGCGGCGGCCAGCAGCACGTCCGCGACATCACCATCGAGTACATAGTGCGCCTCGCCGGTCAGGGCCCAGCCGCCGGCCGAGAAACGGGCCTCGCAGGCCGCCTCGCCCGGATCCCAGTGACCAGCCGGCCCCGTCCACACCACCGCGGCGATCGCCGCGCCGGCGCCGATCGCGGGCAGCAGGCGCTGGCACGCCGCCTTGTCGCCGGTGGCCAGCAGGGTCTGAGCGGCCAGGACCGCCGATCCGAGCAGGGGGGACGGGGTCAGGGCCCGCCCGAGTTCCTCCATCACGATGTGCGTCTCGGCCGGGCCAGCCCCGGCTCCGCCGTGGCGTTCGGGAATGGCGAGGCCGGCCGCACCGATCTCGCCGCACAGGCGCGGCCACAAAGACCGGCTGCTGCCTTCCCCCTGGCGCTGCTGCCGCGCCAGCAGCCCGCGGACCGCGTCGCGCAGGTCGCGCTGCTCGCTGGTCAGGTCCATGCCACTGGCCTGGCGAGAGCGGCCATGACCCGGGCCCGGTGCTCCGCCTGGCTTCCCCAGGCCCCGGCCAGCGCGCGGACCTTCGTCAGCCACAGGTGCAGGTCATGCTCCTGGGTATAGCCGATCGCGCCATGGACCTGCAGCGCGACCCGGGCCGCCCGGTACGCGGCGTCCGTGCAGGCAATCTTGGCGGCGGAGACATCCCTGGCGCTGTGCACGCTGCTATCAGCGCCTGCGGCACCCGGGGCCGGGTCCGCCTCAGCCTGGTCGTCGAGTGCGGCAGCCGCCGCGTCGAGCAGCGGCCGGGCGAACTCCAGCCCGATCGCCACGTCGGCGACGTGATGCTTGACGGCCTGGAATGACCCGATCGGCTGGCCGAACTGGGAGCGCTGGGTGGCCTGGCGGACGCTGGCCTCCAGCAGGGCCCGGCCCGCGCCGAGGAGTTGCGCCGCGCAGGCCAGCGTGCCTGCCTCCAGCGCCCGGGCGGCCGCGGCGGCCGCCGCGGGGCCGCGGGCCAGCTCCTGCCCGGCGCACGTCTGCCACAGCCACCGGGCGGGGTCTACCGACGGGTGCCGGGCCACCGCCGTGGCGAGCCGCAGGACGTCCCCGTCGGCCAGCAGAATCAGCCCGGCCGCGTCCGCGTCCACCGCGTAGGGCAGCCGGGGTGGCCACGCCAGCGTGGCGATCTGCTCTCCGGTGGCCAGGCCCGGCAGCCACTGGGCCGCCGGCGATCGGGTCGCCAGCGACTGGGCCGCCGCCGATTCATCCGCCCCGGACTGCTGCGCCAGGGTGGCCAGCAGGACCGGGACCGCCGCGACCGACTCGGGAACCGGCCCCGGCAACGCGTGATGCCCAAGCTCCTCGCAGGCGACGGCCACATCCTGCAGGCTGGCCCCGAGCCCGCCCCAGTGTTGCGGCACCGCGAGCGCGGTGACACCGAGGCCGGCGAGCTTCCGCCACAGCGCCTGGCCGGGCGCATGGTCGCCCGCCGCCCACCGGCGTGCGGCGCCGGGTACGTCGGCCGCGGCCAGCGCATCATGCAGGGATGCGACGAACTGTTCCTGCTCTGCGGTCCTCACCCGGCCGCCCTCCTCGAGGCCGTCCTCCTCGAGCCCGTCCTCATCGGGGGAGCCCCAGCAGCCGTTCCGCGATCACCGTGCGCTGGATCTCGTTCGTGCCTGCGTAGACCGGGCCGGCCAGGGAGAACAGGTATCCGTCCAGCCAGCGCCCGTCCGGTCCCGCGGCCACCTCGGCCTGCGGTCCGAGCAGGTCGAGCGCGGTCTCGTGCAGCCGGATGTCGAGTTCGGACCAGAACACCTTGCCCAGGCTGGACTCCGCGCCCAGCGTCCCGCCCGCGGCCAGCCGGGCGGCCGTGTCATGGGTGTGCAACTGGTAGGCCCGGGCACCGATCCAGGCGTCGGCGACCCGGTCCCGCAGCCCGGTGTCGGCCGGATCGCCAGCCCGCCGCCACAAGTCCACCAGGCGGGCCGCCGCCGCGCTGAACCGCCCGGGGCTGCGCAGCGACAGCCCGCGCTCATGGCTGGCGGTGCTCATCGCGATCCGCCAGCCTTGCCCGGGGGTGCCCACCACGTCGGCGTCGGGCACGAACACGTCATCGAGGAAGATCTCCGCGAATCCTTGCCCTCCGCCCAGCTGGCGGATGGGCCGTACCGTCACCCCCGTGGCCCGCAGGCTGAACAGCAGGTAGGTAAGCCCCCGGTGCCGCTCCTCGGCCGGGTCGGAGCGGAACAGGCCGAACGCCTTATCCGCGAACGCCGCCCGGGAGCTCCAGGTCTTCGTGCCCGCGAGCAGCCAGCCCCCGTCCCCGGCCCGGCTTCCTCCCTCCACTCGGGTTGCGGTGGCGCGGATCGCGGCCAGGTCACTGCCGGCGTCCGGTTCTGACCAGGCCTGCGCCCAGACCTCGTCCGCCCGGGCCATCGGCGGCAGCAACCGGTCCCGCTGCTCCGCGGTCCCGTGCTGGAAGAGGGTCGGTGCGAGCAGGAACAGCCCGTTCTGGCCCACCCGGGCCGGCGCGCCGGCCGCGTAGTACTCCTCCTCGAAAACCAGCCATTCCAGCAGGGAGGCGTCCCGGCCGCCGTAGGCCGCGGGCCAGGACACCACCGACAGCCGGGCCGCGGCGAGCTCGCGTTCCCAGGCGCGGTGCCGCTGGAAACCCTCGGCCGTGTCCACCGACGGCAGCGGCGCGGCCGGCACGTGCGCGCGCAGCCAGTCCCGTGCCTCGGCCCGGAACCCGCCCAGATCGGCGTTCATCCGCCCGCTTTCTTCATCGAGCGGGCGTCCATCCCGGCCAGCGAGTTGCCGGACACCTCGGCGTTGTGCGCGTGCGCGAGGTGGTGCAGGCCGAACACGGAGTCCATCCCTGGCCGCATCCCCATCTGGTCCTCGCACAGATTCACCGCCCGCTTGGCCAGCGCCAGACCGAAGGCCGGCATCGCCGCGATCCGTTCCGCCAGGGCCAGCGTGGTGTCCGCCAGGTCCTCGCGCGGTACTACCCGGTTGACCATGCCCAGCTCGAAGGCCCGCTGGGCGCCGAACCGGTCCCCGGTGAACAGCACCTCCTTGGCGACGCGGGGGCCAAGCACCCACGGGTGGGCGAAGTACTCCACCCCGGGAATCCCCATCCGCACCACCGGATCGGCGAAGAAGGCGTCGTCCGATGCGACGATCAGGTCGCATACCCAGGCGAGCATGAGGCCGCCGGCGATGCAGGCTCCCTGGACCATCGCGATGGACGGCTTGGGAATCTCCCGCCAGCGCCGGCACATTCCCAGGTACACCTCCATCTCCCGGGCGTACCGGGCGTCGGCGCCTTCCCGGCCTACGTGATCCCACCACACGACGGCCCGGCGCTCGAACGACACATCGGCATCCCGGCCGGGGGAGCCGATGTCGTGGCCGGCGCAGAAATGGTCGCCGGCTCCCGCCAGCACGATCACGGCGATCCCCGGGTCGTTCACGGCCCGGGTCACGGCCGCGTCCAGGGCGTAGGTCATCGCCGAGTTCTGCGCGTTGCGGTACTGCGGCCGGTTGAGGGTGATCACGGCGGTCCGCTCTCGTTCCTCATAGCGAACGGGGCCGTCCACTGGATCCTGGTCTGTCACGCGGGCTCCTCCTGCAGTAGCCGCTTGAGTGTCTTGCCGGAAGGGTTGCGCGGCAGGCGGTTGCGGAACAGCACCTGCCGGGGCACCTTGTAGTTGGCCAGCTGGTCCCGGCAGAAGGCGAGCACGTCATTGGCGTCGAGGACCCAGCCCGGGCGGGGCACCACATACGCCCGTCCGACCTCGCCGAGCCGGTCGTCGGGCACCCCGACGACCGCGGACTCCGCGACCCCCTCCAGGCGGGCCAGCACCTGCTCCACCTCAGCCGGGTACACGTTGAAGCCGCCGCAGATGTACATGTCCTTGAGGCGGTCGGTGATGGTCAGGTAGCCGCCGGCGTCGAGGCAGCCGACGTCACCGGTGTGCAGCCAGCCACCGGGGTCGATGGCGGCTGCGGTCGCGGCCGGGTCGTCCAGGTAGCCCAGCATCACGTTCGGCCCGCGCAGCAGGATCTCGCCCGCCTGGCCGGCCGCCACCTCCCGCCCGTCGGGCCCGGCTATCCGGATCTGGAAATCCGCGGTGGCCCGTCCCGACGTGCTGGCTATTAACGGCGGGGCGTCGCCCGGGCGGCACATGGTCACCACGACCGCCTCGGTCAGGCCGTAGGCCGTGAGTACCGCCTCGAAGCTCAGCTCCTGCTGCATCCGCCCGACCAGGGCGACCGGGACCGGCGCGCCGCCGGTGACCGCGAGCCGCAGGCTCGACAGGCGGCGGGCCGCCCGGCCCGGATGATCGAGGATGGTCTGGTAGATGGTGGGCGGGCCGGGGAACACGGTGATCTGCTCGTCCTCCACCAGGGCCATGGCCTGCGCCGCGTCGTACACCAGCTGCGGCACCAGGGCCGCCCCGCTCACCAGGCAGGCCAGGATGCCCGCCTTGTAACCGAAGCTGTGGAAGAACGGATTGACCACCAGATAACGATCATCACGGCCCAGCTGACCGCACTCGGCCCAGGCCCGGGCCACGGCGAGGGACTGGCGGTGGGCGGTCATCGCGCCCTTGCTCCGCCCGGTGGTGCCGGAGGTGAACAGGATGTCGCTGACATCGTCTGGACGGACCGCACTGGCGCGGTCAGCAGCCACGGCCGCCGGGACCGCAGCGGCGCGGCCGGTGAAGTCGTCCCAGCCGGCCGCCCCCTCAGCCACCCCGTCCTCGATCGGCACGCTGACGACGAGCCGCAGCCTGCCGAGCGTGCCCGCGGCGGCGTGGTGCCGATCGTTCTCCTCCCGGGCGGCCGCGCGCAGGGCGGCGAGCCGGTCGATTCCGAGGAACGGGCCCGCGACGATGAGGCCCCGCGCCCCGCTGCGGCTGATCACATCCAGCGCTTCGTGACCGGTGAACCGGGTGCTGACCGGGACCAGCGTGGCCCCCGCATAGAGCACGCCGAGTGCTCCCACCACCCAGTGATGGGTGTTGGGGGACCAGATGGCCACGCGTTCACCGGGCTGCATGCCCTCGGCGATGAGCGCCCGGGCGACGGTGATGACCTGCTCGTGCAGCGCGCGGTAGGACAGCCGCGGTCCGCCCGGCTCGGCCAGGGCCGCCGCGTCGCCGTATTCCCGGGCCGCGTGGATCAGCGCGGCCGGGATGGTGAGCTCCACCGGACTCCTCCAAACAAGCAAGTGCTTGGTAGGGTGAGCCTACGCGCGCGGCACAGTCGCTGGCCAGGAGGCGCGAGTGGAGGCAGAGTGCCGCTGAGCCAGCAGGACGGGGAGTTCCGCAGTCAGGTCCGGCGGTGGCTGGAGGAGAATCTGACCGGCCGTTTCGCCCGGCTCCGCGGCGCGGGCGGCCCCGGCCGCGAACACGAGGCATATCCGGAGCGCCTCGCCTGGAACCGGCGCCTGGCCGCCGCGGGCTGGACCTGCCTCGGCTGGCCTCGCGAGCACGGCGGCCGGGGCGCCACCCTGGCGCAGCAGGTCATCTTCTATGAGGAGTACGCGCGCAGCGGCGCGCCCGCCCGGGTCGGCTACCTGGGCGAGGAACTGCTCGGGCCGACGCTCATCGAGTTCGGCACGCCGGAGCAGCAGCGCCGGTTCCTGCCGAAGATCGTGGCGGTCGAGGAGCTGTGGTGCCAGGGCTACTCCGAGCCGGGAGCCGGCTCGGACCTGGCCGCGGTGGCCACGACGGCGACCCGTGATGGTGACGAGTGGGTGATCACCGGGCAGAAGGTGTGGACGTCCCTGGCGCACGTCGCCGACTGGTGCTTCGTCCTCGCCCGGACCCAGCCGGGCTCGCGGCGCAGCGCAGGCCTGTCCTACCTGCTCGTCCCTATGCGGCAGGCCGGCGTCACGGTCCGCCCGATCCGGCAGCTCACCGGCACATCGGAGTTCAACGAGGTGTTCTTCGATGGCGCCCGCACCCGGGCCGGCCTGGTCGTCGGTGAGCCGGGTGACGGCTGGCGGATCGCCCGGGCCACGCTCGGCTTCGAACGGGGAGTGGCGACCCTGGGCCAGCAGATCGGGTTCCGGCGCGAGCTCGGCCAGCTGGCGGGGGAGGCGCAGCGCACCGGCGCGGCGGCCGACCCGCTGCTGCGTGACAAGCTGGCCCGGGCCTGGATAGGGCTGGAGGTCATGCACGCGTACGCGCTGCGGCCGGTCACGGAGACCGGTGCCGAGGCGTCGGTGATGAAGCTGCTCTGGTCACGCTGGCACCAGGCTCTGGGCGAGCTGTCGATGGAGGTACTCGGCGCCCCGTCGATGGTGGCCCGGGGGGCGCCTTATGACCTCGGCGACTGGCAGCGGCTCTACCTGTTCAGCCGGGCCGACACCATCTACGGCGGGTCCGACGAGATCCAGCGCGGCATTATCGCTGACCGGGTACTCGGCCTGCCCCGCCCGGCCCGGTCGTGAGCGGCCCCGGGCCGCCGGCTCCGCCTCGCGGGCGGGAGCTGCTCGCCGGAAAGGTGGTGGTCGTCACCGCCGCGGCCGGCACGGGGATCGGCTCCGCGGTGGCCCGCCGCTGCCTGGATGAGGGTGCCCAGGTGGTGATCAGTGACCAGCACCAGCCGCGGCTCGCTGCGCTGCAGGAGGAGCTGGCCGGCGCGCACGGCGGGAGGGTGTGGTCCCACCCGTGCGATGTGACCGACGAGACCCAGGTCGGCGCCCTCATGGCCGGGGCGGTGCAGCACTTCGGTCGGATCGACGTGCTGATCAACAATGCGGGCCTCGGCGGCACCAGCTCGGTGCTGGACATGACCGACGAGGAGTGGCTGCGGGTGCTGGACGTGAGTCTCACCGGCACGTTCCGCTGTACCCGGGCCGCCCTGCGCCAGCTGGTCGCCCAGGGCCACGGAGGTGCCGTCGTCAACAACGCGTCGGTGCTGGGCTGGCGGGCCCAGCCGGGCCAGGCGCACTATGCAGCGGCTAAGGCAGGGGTCATGGCCCTCACCCGGTGCGCGGCCATGGATGTGGCGGAGCACGGTATCCGGGTCAATGCGGTGGCACCGAGCCTGGCCGTTCACCCGTTCCTGGCCAAGGTGACTAGCGAAGAGCTGCTGACCGACCTGGCCAGCCGGGAGGCCTTCGGCCGCGCCGCGCAGACCTGGGAGGTCGCCAGCGTTATCGCCTTCCTCGCTAGCGACTACGCCTCCTACCTGACCGGCGAGGTGATCTCGGTCAGCAGCCAGCACCCGTGAGGACCGGCCCTCAGAGGCGTTCGATGATCGTGGCGGTGGACATCGCGCCGCCGGCGCACATGCTGATCAGGGCGGTAGTCGCGTCCCGGCGCTCCAGCTCGTGCAGGGCGGTGGTGATCAGCCGGGCGCCGGTGCTGCCGACCGGGTGACCGAGCGCGATCGCACCGCCGTTGACGTTGACCCGGTCCGGGTCGGGCCGGTGCACGCGCAGCCAGGACAGCACCACGGAGGCGAACGCCTCGTTTACCTCGAACAGGTCGATGTCATCGATGGTCATGCCGGTGCGCGCGAGCACTCGCCCGGTCGCCGCGATGGGCCCGTCCAGGTGGTAGTACGGCTCGGCCCCGATGAGGCACTGGGCGAGGATCCGCGCGCGCGGGCGCAGGCCGGCCGCCTGGGCCCGGCCCGCGTCGAGCAGCAGGACCGCGGCGGCGCCGTCGGAGATCTGGGAGGAGGTGCCCGCGGTATGCACGCCGTCCGGGATCACCGGGCGGAGCCCGGCCAGCGCCGCCAGGCTCGTTTCCCGCAGGCCTTCGTCGCGGTCGACGACGCGGGCCGGCCCGTCCGGCTGGCCGCCGCCCGCCACCGGCGCCTTGACCGGCGC
The DNA here is from genome assembly GCA_035642895.1 of Streptosporangiaceae bacterium. GTDB lineage: Bacteria > Actinomycetota > Actinomycetes > Streptosporangiales > Streptosporangiaceae > RYN-230. The sequence continues at coordinate 25,172 of DASQRM010000131.1, forward strand.
GACCTCGCGGTCGAACCGTCTCTCCGCCCAGGCGCGCTGCGCTTTCACCTGGGACTGGAGGCCGAACTCGTCCACCTCCGCCCGCGACAGCCCGCGCCGCTGCGCGATCCGTTCCGCGGCCACGAACTGGTTGGGCAGGTCAATATCCCAGGAGGAGGGCCTCGGCTTCCCCACGTTCGTGCCGACGTTGGCGCCCAGCGGCACCCGGCTCATGGCCTCCACCCCGCACGCGACACCCACCTCGATGGCGTCCGCCGCGATGAGGCCGGCGATGAGATGGGTGGCTTGCTGCGCCGACCCGCACTGGGCGTCCAGGGTCAGGCAGCCCGTCTGGTAGGGCAGCCCGGCGTGCAGCCAGGCGGTCCGGGTTATATTGCTGGATTGCTCGCCCGCCTGGGTGACGCATCCGCCCGCGACCTGCTCGACGCTGGCCGGCCCGATCCCGGCCCGCTCCAGCAGCGCGGTCTGCACACCGCCGAGGATCTCGGCCGGATGCAGGCCCGCCAGTGCGCCACCCCGCTTCCCGATCGGCGTCCGCACCGCCTCGACGATCACCGCAGTCCCCACCGCACTCCTCCGTCCCGCGAGCGGATCGATGCCCCGCCGCGCCGGTCTCATAGTAGAACGTGTTTCTGTTTTGACGGGAGCGGCCGGTTCACGGGAACGGCTCTGCATGGTTGAATCGGCTAGAACGCGTTACATCTGGAGGCAGTGATGGCTGAGCCGAGCATTCCCGCAGGCTTCGACTTCACCGATCCTGAGCTCTATCTTCAGCGGATCCCGGCGGAGGAGCTCGCCGAGCTGAGACGGACCGCGCCGGTCTGGTGGAACCAGCAGCCGCGCGGGGCGTCGGGCTTCGACGACGAGGGCTACTGGGTGGTCACGCGGCATGCTGACGTGCTGGAGGTCTCGCGGCATAGCGAGATCTACTCGAGCGAGGAGAAGTCCGCGCTCATCCGGCACGGACAGCCGGTCACCGACGAGGCCTTGGCCATGCACCGGCTGATCCTGCTCAACATCGACCCGCCCGCCCACACCAAGCTGCGCGGCATCGTCTCGCGGGGCTTCACCCCCCGCGCGATCGGGAACCTGCGGGACGCGCTGGCCGGCCGCGCGGAGCGGATCGTCACGGCGGCCCTCGCCGAAGGCAGCGGCGACTTCGTCACTGATGTGGCGTGCGAGCTGCCGCTGCAGGCCATCGCCGAGCTGCTGGGGATCCCGCAGGAGGACCGGCGCAAGATCTTCGACTGGTCGAACCAGATGATCGGCTACGACGATCCCGAGTACGAGGGCGACCCCACGGCCGCCGCGGCCGAGCTCGTGGGCTACAGCATGCTGATGGCCGAGGACCGCAAGCAGTGCCCGCGGGACGACATCGTCACCAAGCTGGTCAACGCGCAGCTCGACGGCGGCACCCTGTCCTCGGACGAGTTCGGCTTCTTCGTGATCCTGCTGGCCGTCGCCGGGAACGAGACGACGCGTAATGCGATCTCGCACGGGATGCTGGCCTTCCTGGACCATCCCGGCCAGTGGGAGCTCTACAAGGAGCAGCGGCCGGACACCGCGGTGGATGAGATCGTCCGGTGGGCGACGCCGGTGACGGTGTTCCAGCGCACCGCCCTGCGGGACACGACCCTGGGTGGCCAGCAGATCAAGGCCGGGCAGCGGCTGGGCCTGTTCTACCTGTCGGCCAACTTCGACGAGGACGTGTTCGACCACCCGGAGCGATTCGACGTCCTGCGCAGCCCCAATCCGCAGCTGGGCTTCGGCGGCACCGGCACCCACTACTGCCTGGGCGTGAACCTGGCCAAGCTCGAGATCAGCCTGATGTTCAACGCCATCGCCGACGCCATGCCAGGCATCAGGAAGAACGGCGAGGCCGAGCGGCTGCGCTCCGGCTGGCTCAACGGGATCAAGCGGCTGCCGGTCGCCTACCGGTGATCCGCCATGGCTGAGCCGGCCATCCCCCCGGGCTTCGACTTCACCGATCCTGACCGGTGCGTGCAGCGCCTGCCGGCCGAGGAGCTCGCGGAGCTGAGGCACACCGCCCCGGTCTGGTGGAGTAAGCAACCGCGCGGTACCGGGGGCTTCGACGACGAGGGCTACTGGGTGGTCACCCGGCACGCTGACGTGCTGGAGGTCTCGCGGCATAGCGAGATCTATTCGAGCGCGGCGCAGACCGCGCTCATCCGCTACGCGCAGCCGGTCACCGAGGAATCCCTGCAGCTGTCCCGGCTCATCTTGCTCAACATCGACCCGCCCGCCCACACCAAGCTGCGCGGCGTCGTCTCCCGGGGGTTCACCCCCCGCGCGATCGCCAATCTGCGGCAGGCTCTCACCGCCCGCGCGGCGCAGATCGTCCGGGACGCGGTCGAGCATGGCACCGGGGACTTCGTGACCGACGTGGCCTGCGAGCTGCCCCTGCAGGCGATCGCGGAGCTGCTGGGCATCCCCCAGGAGGACCGGCGCAAGATCTTCGACTGGTCGAACCAGATGGTCGGCTCCGAGGATCCGGACTATCAGACGGACTCGATGGCCGCTGGCGCCGAGCTCATCGGCTACAGCATGCAGCTGGCCGAGCAGCGCAAGCAGCGCCCCCGCGACGACATCATCACCACGCTGGTCAACGCCAAGGTGGATGGGGACATCCTGGCTCCGGACGAGTTCGGCTACTTCATGATCCTGCTGGCGGTGGCGGGGAACGAGACCACGCGTAATGCGATCTCGCACGGGATGCTGGCCTTCCTCGACCATCCGGAGCAGTGGGAGCTCTACCGTGAGGCGCGGCCGGAGACCGCGGTGGACGAGATCGTCCGGTGGGCCACGCCGGTGACGGTCTTCCAGCGCACCGCCCTGGCGGATACCACCCTGGGTGGCCAGCAGATCAAGGCCGGGCAGCGGCTGGGCCTGTTCTACCGGTCGGCCAACTTCGACGAGGACGTGTTCGACCACCCGGAGCGGTTCGACGTCCTGCGCAGCCCCAATCCGCAGCTGGGCTTCGGCGGCACCGGCACCCACTACTGCCTGGGCGTGAACCTGGCCAAGCTCGAGATCAGCCTGATGTTCAACGCCATCGCCGACACCTTGCCGGGTATCAGGAAGGCAGGCGACGCGGAACGGCTGCGCTCCGGCTGGCTCAACGGGATCAAGCGGCTGCCGGTCGCCTACCGGTGATCCGCCATGGCTGAGCCGGCCATCCCGCCGGGCTTCGACTTCACCGATCCTGACCGGTGCGTGCAGCGCCTGCCGGCCGAGGAGCTCGCGGAGCTGAGGCACACCGCCCCGGTCTGGTGGAGTAAGCAACCGCGCGGTACCGGGGGCTTCGACG
>DASQRM010000132.1:0-28672 GCA_035642895.1 Streptosporangiaceae bacterium
GGGACGGCGATCCGGCCGACACCCGTGCCTCCGGGCCGGCTGGTACCTGGCCCCCCGCTCCGCGGGCACCCTGACCCCGGACGCCCGGCTTACGGACACTGGGCCCCCGGACGCCCGGCCTTCGGACACTGGGCTCCCGGACACTGGGCTCCTGCGCATCGGGCTCCCGGACACCCGGCTTTCGGACCCTGGGCTCCCGCGCACTCTTGCCCGCAGTGGTGGGCGGCCGCGGCCGGGCCCCCGTCTTCACATCAGTGCGCACGCTCACTCCCGCGTCCCCCTTGCGGCCGGATAACTGGGCCCCGCCCCGTGGTGCTCTGTGCTTCGGTGCTCTGTGCTTCGGTGCTGTGTGCTTCGGTGCTGTGTGCTTCGGTGCTCTGTACTTCCGTGCTCTGTACTTCCGTGCTCTGTGCCTCAGTGCTGTGTGCTTGTGTTGCTCTGCGCTTCGGTGTTCTCGCTTTGGGTGTTCTGGCTTTGGGTGCTCTGGCTTGGCTGCTCTGGGCCGCCCCATCGGCCCAGGCATCCACCACGGCGGTCACGCGGCCTCCCTGATCCGCTCGGCCGCGCGCAGCCGGGCCGGCGCGGCCCGTGGGTTGCGGGCCAGTTCCGCCGCGGACGGCCGCTGCGCCCCGCGGGTCAGCAGCCTGAACCTGGGCCGCGCGGACTCCAGCGGCACCGGAAGGCCCGGCGGCGTGGTGTCCGCCGACGCCTGGGCCAGCACCGTCTTGACCGCCCGGTCCTCGAGCGAGTGATAGGCCAGCACCACGATCCGGCCGCCCACAGCCAGCCGGTCCAGGGCGCCGGGCAGCACGGCGTGCAGCGCCTCCAGTTCCCCGTTGACCTCAATGCGCAGCGCCTGGAAGGTCCGCTTGGCGGGATGGCCGCCGGTGCGCCGGGCCGGAGCCGGGATGGACTCGCGGACGATCTCGGCCAGCTGAGCGGTGGAGGAAAGTGGAGCACGGGCGCGTTCCCGGATTATCGCGTCGGCGATCCGCCGGGCGAAGCGTTCCTCGCCGTAGTCCCGCAGGATCCGGGCCAGCTGCCCGGCTGGGTAGGTGTTGAGCACCTCGGCCGCGGTCAGCGGCCTGGTCTGGTCCATCCGCATGTCGAGCGGGGCGTCATAGGAATAGGCGAAGCCCCGGGCTGGATCATCCAGCTGCGGTGAGGAAACGCCCAGGTCGAACAGGATGCCCTGGACGCGCAGGTCACCGCGGCGGGACAGGAGCTCGGGAATCTCGTCGTAGACCGCGTGCACCAGAGTCACCCGGTCGGCGTACGGGGCCAGCAGGCGCCGGGATTCCTCCAGCGCCTGGGTGTCGGTGTCCACCCCGATCAGCGCGAGTCCCGGATGGGCTTCCAGCAGCGCGCGGGCATGACCGGCCCGGCCCAGGGTGGCGTCTACGAGGATCGCGCCGCTCGGCTGCAGCGCCGGGGCGAAAAGGCCGAGGACTTCATCGACCATCACCGGCAGATGCCCGGCCGCCGACTCGCCCATCGGACCCCCTCTCACCCTGCTGCACCCGCCCGGGATGCGGCGGGCGGCGTGCCTGCCCGTGTTCCCAGGCCCGTATTCCCAGGCCCGTGTTTCCAGCCCCGGTGAGGCCAGGCCCGTCTGGCCAGCCGGTGTAGGCAGGCCGGGTGTGACCAGCCCGGTTGTCGCCAGGCTCTTTCTCGGCCAGCCCTTTCTCGGCCAGGACCGTGCTGCCCGGCCAGGTCCCCATCCGCGCAAACGCGCGGGCCTGGACGTCTCCTGGCGCCGGGGAAGTGACGCCAGCCGACGTGATCGCCCAGGCGCGGGTGGAGACCTCGCCGAGCACGCGGCACCGGAAGAACCCGCACCGCTTACAGCACTCCTGGCAATACCTCCTCTGACGCTGCGGAGAAGGCGTCTTCCTGCTCCGCCAGGTAGGACTCCCACGCGGCCGAGTCCCAGATCTCGAGGCGCGTATTGGCCCCGATGACCGCGCAGTCACGGGTGAGCGCCGCGTAGTCGCGCAGCCCGGGCGGGATGGTGATCCTGCCCTGCTTATCGGGGATCTCGTCCGAGGCACTGGCGAAGAACACCCGGCTGTAATCCCGTACCGCCTTCGCGGTGACCGGCGCGCTGCGCAGGGCGTCCGTGATCCGGCCGAACTCGGCGACCGGGAAGACGTACAGGCAGCGCTCCTGGCCCTTGGTGATCACTAGCCCTCCAGCGAGCTCCTCGCGGTACTTGGCCGGCAGGAACAACCGGCCCTTCTCGTCGAGGCGTGGCGTATGAGTGCCCAGGAACACAGGCCCTCACCTCCCGCCCCCCGGAGTAGCGTGCCCCATTGGCCTCCACTGTACTCCACATTCCCCCACCGTCAACGTTGCCCAGCCCCCCGATTTCGGATAATCGCGCAGTATCCGCAGGTCAGAGGCAGGGAGCAAAGTGGGGGAACGAGAGGTGGCCCTCCGCGGGCAGGCGGGTCCGGTTCCCGGCATCGCGCGCTGGGCCGTCCAGCACGTACTGTCGGTACGCACCTACACGTCGGCTGCGGGCGCCCCAGAGCCCGCGACCAGCGCGGCTGTCGGCCATGGGCCCAGCTGACCAAGGAGGACCGGTGGTCTTGGATATGGGGGCCGGCGCCGAGCGGACGCTCGACGACCTGGTAAAGGTCGCTCATCGCATCGGCGCCGCGATCGAGTCGGTCATCGAGGGAAAGCCGGACGCGGTCCGGCTGGCCCTCACGGTCCTGCTGGCCGAAGGGCATGTACTGATCGAGGATGTGCCCGGCGTGGGGAAGACCATGCTGGCCAAGGCGCTGGGCCGGTCGACCCAGTGCGCGGTGCAGCGGATCCAGTTCACCCCGGACCTGCTGCCCAGCGACATCACCGGGGTGAGCGCATTCAACCAGGAGCACCGCGAGTTCGAGTTCAAGCCGGGCCCGGTCTTCGCGAACATCGTCGTCGGCGACGAGATCAACCGCGCGTCCCCGAAGACCCAGTCGGCGCTGCTGGAATGCATGGAGGAGCGGCAGGTCACGGTGGATGGCACCAGCTACCCGCTGGAACGGCCGTTCATGGTCATCGCCACCCAGAACCCGATCGAGATGGAGGGGACCTACCCGCTGCCAGAGGCCCAGCGGGATCGGTTCACGGCCCGGATCGCCATGGGCTACCCGAGTACCGAAGCCGAGCTGGCCATGCTCGACCTGCACGGGTCGAGCTCGCCCCTGGACTCCCTGGAGCCCGTGGCCTCGGCCAGCGACGTGCGGGACCTGATCGCCGCGGTGCGCCGCGTGCACGTGGCCGAGAGCCTGAAGCAGTACGTCATCAGCCTGGTCAGCGCCACCCGCTCGGCTCCCGAGCTCCGGCTCGGGGCCTCCCCGCGGGCCACGCTGCACCTGCTCCGGGCCAGCCGGGCCCGGGCGGCGCTGGACGGCCGCGACTTCGTGATCCCCGATGACGTGCAGGCCCTGGCCGGCCCGGTCCTCGCGCACCGCCTGCTGCCCACGGCCGAGGCCATGGTGGAGCGCCAGCTGCCCGACCGGGTGGTCGCGGGCATCGTCGAGCAGACGCCACTGCCGCGCATGCGCTGAGCCCGGCTGAGCCGCCGTCCGAACCGGTGGGCTGTTCCTGACGTAAGTTAGGACAACGGGGCAAGGGAAGGTCCAGGATGCGGGCGCTGTTCGCCGGGTTCACCACCCGTGGTAAGTCATTCCTCGCGGCGGGCCTGGCCGCGGGGGCGTTCGGGCTTGGCCTCGGCGAGCGGGCCCTGCTGAGCATCGGGATCGTCCTCGTGGCGCTGCCGCTGCTCGCCGCGCTCGCGACCAGCCGGGCCCGCTACCGGATCCGCTGCACCCGGCGGATCAGCCCGCCGCGGGTGTCCGCGGGCCAGACGGCCGCCGTGTCGCTGCGGCTGGAAAACATCTCCCGGCTGCCCACCGGGTTGCTGCTGGCCGAGGACGCCCTCCCCTACTCGCTCGGGACCCGGCCGCGCTTCGTGCTGGAACGGATCGAGCAGGGTGGCTGGCGGGAGCTGACGTACCCCATCCAGTCCGGCGCCCGGGGCAAGTACACGATCGGCCCGCTGCAGATGCGGGTCGCCGATGCGTTCGGCCTGGTGGAACTCACCCGGTCGTTCGCCGCGCGGAACACCCTGGTGGTGACGCCGGCAATCATCCCGCTGCCGAGCCTGCCGCTGGCCGGGAACTGGCGCGGGGAGGGCGGCGGGCACACCAGGACCGCGGACACGGCCGGCGAGGACGACGTCATCCCCCGCCCGTACCGGGACGGTGACGAGCTGCGCCGGGTGCACTGGCGGTCCACCGCCCGGCACGGCGAGCTCATGGTCCGCCGCGAGGAGCAGCGCTGGCGCAACCGTGCGGTGCTGTTGCTCGACACCCGCGCCCGGGCGCACAGCGGCGCCGGGGCCGGCTCATCGTTTGAGTACGCGGCGAGCACCATCGCGTCCATCGGCGTGCACCTGGCCCGCAGCGGAATCGACGGGCAACTGGTCACCGACACCGGGCCCGCCACCGCGCCCGGATCCTTCGAGGACTCGCTGCTCGACTCGCTGGCGGTCATCAAGCAGTCCAGCGGGTCAGAGCTGGCCCGCGGTATGGACCTCGCGCAGGGCGGGACCGGCGGGCTGTTCGTGGTGGTGGCCGGGCGGCTGAGCGCGGGCGAAGCCAGAAGGCTCGCCGCCGGGCGCCGGGACGCCGGCCCGGCGATGGCGCTGCTGCTCGCGGTATCCACCTGGGCGGGCGGCCGGGCGGCCCAGGACTCGGAGGAGGAGACGGACGGACCCGCCCGGATCCTGCGCGCGGCGGGCTGGCGGGTGGCCACGATCACTGCGAACACCCCGCTCACGATGGCCTGGGACCGGCTGCGCGCCACCTCCGGCCTGCTGGGCGCGCCCGGGCACGAGCAGGGCCGCTTCCGGGCCGGGGCCAGCCAATGAGCCAGCGCCTGACGATCGCCGCGGCCGTGGCCACCATCGCGGCCTCGCTGTCCCTCTACCCGCTGGTATCGGGCTGGCTCTGGTTCTGGGAGGGAGTTGGCGCGATCGCCGTGGCCGCGCTGGCCGGCGCCCTCACCAGACTGCGAGTCCTGCCCTGGGTGCTCTGCGCCGTCATCGGCCTGGCGGCCCAGGTGCTGTACCTGAACGTGCTGCTGTCCAGTGCGCGCTCGGCAGGCCGGCTCATCCCGACCGCCGCGTCCCTGCACGACCTGTGGCGGCTGGGCCAGACGGGGCTGGACGGGACCGCCCGGTTTGCGCCACCCGCCCCGGCCACCCACGGCATCCTGCTGCTGACCGCGGCCGGCATCGGGGTGGTGGCCGTGGCCACCGACCTGCTCGCGGTCCGGCTGCACCGGCCCGCCGTGGCCGGGCTGCCGTTGCTGGTGCTGTTCTGCGTACCCCTTACCGCCAGCGTGCATCAGAGCGTGTTCGGGGCCATGACCGTGTTCATTCTGGGTATGGCCGGCTACCTGGCCATGCTCGCCGTGGACGGGCGGGAACGGCTGCGGCTGTGGGGACGGCTGGTCACCGTCTGGCACCGCGGCCAGGACCCCGCAGTGGCCCAGCGGGGCAGCCCCAACACCAAGGAACTCGCCGCGGCCGGCCGCCGGATCGGGGTGGCGGCCGTGGTGATCGCCCTCTTCATCCCGCTGATGGTGCCCGGGCTGCGCGACCATAAGCTCTTCTCGGGCGGGGGCGGCGGCGGCCGCGAACTGGTCGCGCTGCCCAACCCGCTGGTGCAGATGAACAGTGAACTGCGCCAGAAGGTGCCCGTGCATGTGCTCACCTACCAGACAGCCGACCCGAGCCCGCAGTACCTGCAGGTGTACGTGCTGAGCAACCTCACCACCAACACCTGGACGCTGGCCCCCGCCGCAGGCGAGCCGTTGAAAGACGGGAAGCTGCCCGTCACGCCGGGACTGAGCCGGACCACCCGCACCTCCACCCAGACCACCAAGATCACCCTGTCGAAGGGACTGACCACCGGACCGGGCCAGGCCAGCTTCCTGCCGATGCCTTACCCGGCCCGCAGCGTCAGCGTCGCTGGGGACTGGCGCAGCGACCCCCGCTCGCTCACCATGTTCTCGGCCCAGAGTCTCTCGGGCCTCAGCTACACGACGGTCAGCCGCGAGGTCTCCCCCACCCCAGAGCAGCTCCAGCAATCCGGCGAGATCCCCGACAGCATCTCGACCGACTATCTCAGCGTCCCCAGTGCCTTCCAGCCGCTGCAGAAGCTCGCCGAGCGGATCACCAGTGGGCAGGGCACGTTCTACGGCCAGGCGGTGGCCCTGCAGCGCTGGTTCACCGAGAGCGGCAAGTTCACCTACAGCCTGAACGCGCAGCAACCGGACTCGGCCAAGGCGCTGATCGACTTCCTGACCAAAAGCCGGCAGGGCTACTGCCAGCAGTTCGCCTTCGCCATGGCCGTGCTGGCCCGGTTGCTCGATATCCCCTCCCGGGTCGCCGTGGGGTACACAGAAGGCTCGCCGATCGGGCACGACCGGTGGGACGTGCGGACCAGCGACGCCCACGCCTGGCCGGAGCTGTACTTCCAGGGGGCGGGCTGGCTGCGCTTCGAGCCCACCCCCTCCGGATCCGAGGGCCAGGCCACCGCGAGACAGCCGGCCTACACGCTGCCGCCGACGACCGCCGTGCCGGACGGGACGCAGAACATTACAAACCCGGGGCCCACGGCCTCCCCGCAGGGCGTCAAGCAGGGAGACTCCGGGGCGCTGGCCAAGCTCGGCCACCTCAGCGCCCGGGGAAGCGACGGGGGCGTCAGCGCCGGTCATTCGGGACCGATCTGGCTGATCGTCGTGGTGGTCGTCATCGTCCTGCTCATCACGCCCCGCCTGGTCAGGTCGCTGACCCGGCGCCGCCGCTGGTCACGCGCGGCGGGCGACGGTCCGCGGGCCCAGGCGGCCTGGCTGGAACTGCTGGACGACCTGACCGATTACAAGGTCGCCTGGTCAGCGAGCGAGTCGCCGCGCGCCCTGGGGAGCAGGCTGACCCGGACGTTGCGGCCCAGCCCGGAGGCGGAAGCCGCGCTGGCCCGGATCGTGCAGGCCACCGAGCGGGCCCGGTACGCCCGGGATCCCGCCGACTCGGCCACGCTGCGGGCCGACACTGACCTGGTCCGCCGGGCGGTATCCGCGAACGCGGGCCGGGCCGCCCGCTGGCGGGCCCGGCTGGTGCCGCTCTCATCACTGCGGCCGGTGCGCGCCGCCGTGCAGCACGCGCTGGACGTGTTCAGCTGGATGGACCTGGCCGCGCACCGGACGGGAGCGTGGTCCCGCCGCGGCCCGCGCCGCCGGCCCCGGGAGGCCAGCTAAGCCCGGAGCCCAGCGCCCGGGACCCCAGGAGGCCGCTAAGCCGCGGTGGCCCCGGGAGGCCAGCGCCCGGGACCCCGGGACGCCAGCTAAGCCCGGGTGGCCCCGGAAGGCCACCTAAGCCCGGGTGGGGACCGGGCCCTACCGGTCCCGGACCGGACCTACCGGTCCCGTTCCTGACGGCGGCGCCAGCGTTCCTCGAGCCGTTCCATGAACCGGGAGCGGGAATTCACCTGCGGCCGTATCCGGCGGTCACGCGTCGCGCCAGGCCGTCCGGTCGAGCCACCGGACATGTGCCGCCAGCTCGACAGGGCCCACATCGAGCAGGCGAGCATGACCACGAAGCCGGCCACCCCGATGAGGGTCAGCTTGGAAATGACGCCGGCCAGCAGCAGGCCCACGCCGAGCAGAAAGCCGATCGCCGCCTCAACTACCCGGCGCTTGTAGTGCACCCGCGGATCTTTCGCGCGCACCGCCTGCGCGAACTTCGGATCCTCGGCATAGAGCGCACGCTCGATCTGATCGAGCTGACGCTGTTCGTGCTCAGACAGCGGCACGGCGCCTCCCATGAAACCTCGCGCGCGGGGACGGGTGCGATGAGTTCATCTCACGGTCCAGGGTTCTTCTTCCAGAATACGAGTCCGGCCGCTCTGGTTGGAAGGGTAGTGGGAGGGTAAAGGATTTCCGGGCTCCTGCCTGCACCCCGGACCTCCTCTGGCGCGTGCCGCAGCTACCTGCCCGGCGAGCCGGACACCAGCCAAACGCAATTTCGAATTAGATCCGCTTAAGCGCGAGCATATCAGCCTTCCACGGGTGGCGGCCGGGCTGGTCCGGCGGGCCGGCCGGGATCTGACCCGGCGGGCTGACGCGGGGCGGACCCGGCGGGCCGGCCGGAATCTGACCCGGGGGCCGGCCGCCGGACGGGCGCGGCTGGCCCGCGGGGGGCCTGCTCCTCCTGCCCGGTCACCAGGGCGGCGGGCCGGACCGTGTCGGCCCCGAAGCGCCCGCTGATCTGGTCCAGGGCCCGCTCGGCATCGCGCCAGCCGGCCGGCCGCTCGCCGAAGGCGAGCTGCGTGGCGGCCCGGGAGGAGGGCACCAGGCCGCTCGTGCGCACCCCGACCAGGCGGAGCCGGGCCCGGGAATCCAGCCCGGCGGCGCCGTACAGAGCGCAGGCGGTGGCGTAGATGGTGCGCGCCACATCGGTGGGCTCGGGAAGCGTCCGGGACCGGGTGATCGTGGTGAAGTTGGCCAGCCGGAGCTTGACTACCACGGTCCGGGCCAGGGCATCGGCCGAGCGGAGGCCGCGCGCGGTCCGCCCGGACAGCCGGAGCAGCTCACGGCGGATGACCTCCGGGTCGTCGATGTCGCTGGCGAACGTCTCCTCGGCGCCGATGCTTTTCTCCGGAGTGCTGCTCACCACCGGCCGCTCGTCCCGTCCCCAGGCCAGCGCGGCCAGGTGGGCGCCCAGCGAGGCGCCCAGCTCACGCTGCAGGGTGCCGACCGGGATCTCCGCGATGTCCCGCACCGTGCGCAGCCCCAGCCGGGCCAGCACCTGCCCGGTCTGCTCCCCCACACCCCACAGGGCGGCCACCGGCAGCGGGTGCAGGAACTCCAGGACACCGTCAGCGGGCACGATGAGCAGCCCGTCCGGCTTGGACCGGGTGGACGCGAGCTTGGCGATGAACTTGGACGAGGCCACGCCGACGGAGCAGGTGATGCCCTGCTGCTCGGCGATCGTGGCCCGGATCATCGTGCCGATCGCGGCAGGCGGCCCGAGCCGCCGGATGGCCCCGGACACGTCGAGGAAGGCCTCGTCGAGGGCGAGCGGCTCCACCTCGGGGGTGACCGACCGGAAGACCTCCATGACCTCCCGGGACACCGCCGCGTATTCGTGATGCCGGGGCGGGATGAAGACCGCCTGCGGGCACAGCCGCCGGGCCCGCGTCACCGGCATGGCCGAAGCCACCCCGAACGCCCGCGCCTCGTAGGTCGCGGACAGGACCACCCCGCGGCTGGCGGTCGCGCCCACGATCACCGGCCGCCCGGACAGTTCGGGCCGGTCACGGATCTCGACGCTGGCGTAGAAGGCGTCCATGTCCACGTGCAGGATGTGGCAGCCGGCGTCGGCCGGCTGGTGGCCCGGCCCCGGGCCCGCAGGCCCGGAGCTCGCAGGCCCGGGGCTCATCGGTACCCGAGCACGTGGAACTGGGCCGCGAAGTCGTGGAAGGCCGGGTGGGTGGAGGCGGCCTGCTCCAGGACCAGCAAGGCATCCGCGGCGCCCGGGTCCACGTCCGCGAAGGAACCCGGCACCAGGTCGGTGAACACCCGGATGCCGTGCGCGGCGCCCGGGCGCAGCCCGGCCCCTTCGATCAGGCCGGTCACCTCGGCCAGGGTGAACCGGCGCGGCCCGGCCTCGGGCTGGCCATCAGCCCTGGCCCCGGGGCCGGCCGCCCTGCTGCCGGCCGCGGTGGTAGTCGCGCCGGCCGCCGTGCCGCCGGCCGCGGCCAGCAGCCGCCGGGCCTCATCGAAGCGCCCGGCCAGGGCCCGGTGGATGACCGCTGCGACCGCGCTGGTCGCCAGCACGCTCACCGCGCCGCCTGGCCGCAGCACGCTGGCCACCGTGCTCATGGCGGCCGCCGGCGAGTCCACGTACTCCAGGACACTGTGGCACAGCACCAGGTCGGCGCCCTGTTCCCCGATCACGGCGGCCAGGTCGCCAACGTCACCCTGGACGGCCCGCAACTGCACACTCATCTCCGCGGCCCGGCGCTGCGCGGCGGCCAGCGAATCCGGGCTGGGGTCGATCACGGTCACCGTGTGCCCCTGGCCAGCCAGGGGCACCGCGGATCCTCCGGTCCCGCCGCCGGCGTCCACGATGTCCAGCCGAGACCGGCCGGTCTCGGCCACGAGCCCGGTCACGACGGCCCGCATTACCTCCCGGATGACAGCCGTGCGCGCGTCGTCGTAGCGGTTCCACCGCGGCGCCGTGCCCATCCCGGGTGGCGCGCCCGTCCTGGCCGGCACCCCCAGCCCTCCGCCACGCTCGCTGGCCACGGCCCCTCCTCGCTCACGGTCGGTCCCAATCTAGTGCGCGATCACGACAATCCCCGGTCTTCCCACGGACGCGGGGCCGGGAGGGCGGTTTGGGCGGCGGGACGAAGGTGCCGGCCGGCTGGATGAGGATGGTCCCGCCACCGGGATGAGAGCGGTCCACCCGGATAAGGGTGGTCCCGCCGGCCGGAGAGGCCGGCTCCGCCGGCGGAAAGGGCGGTCCCGCCCCAGCGGTGCGGACGATCCGGCCGCCGCCGCTGAGCAAAACCTAAGAGAACGCTTTATAAATGCTACGAGTTTGTTACGGTGCCCTATGCCGTCTCCCCGGCCCGCTCGTTCGCTGGTCAGGCAACGAGCGTTCTGGCGGCCCGAAATTCACCCGCCGGCCACGCCGATTCCGCGATTACCACCCTCTTCGCTGGGCAATACTTAGTCAGTGCCCAGCGTCGTGAAGCGGCGCGGGCGCGTCTCCACCGGGGGTGGGTGGGCGGCTGAGTCCGCGGCGGTAGATCCGCCGGGCTGATTCGCTCGGCAGACTCCCCTGGTTAGGCGGCGCGTGCCGGCTGTTTGCGCAGGGCACCGGGCGATCTGGCTCCGTGTGGAGCTGGGGGCCGCGCGGGCTGGAGGTCAGTGCCGACATGACGGTCCATGGGGTACGAGTGATAACCGAGCCAGCCTCCGGTTGCTGCAACAATGCTTTTAGTTGCAGCTTTGCTCTGCAGAACCTCTGCGAATGGTCATCCATATCCAAACGGGTCTCACTCACGAGACTCACCGCCTAGGCTCTCCCCCATGGTCGAGCACTTGGAGCTCCCCCGTCCGCTGCGACTCATTCGCTGCACCGGGTTGAGCTTGAGCGAATCCCTTGGTCTGCCGCTCGCCGCCTACTTCCTGGGCGCCTGGATGGGCGGGCGGAACGACGGGCTCATCGCTGGTGTGGTGGCGATCTGGCTCACCGCCGTGATCCGCAAGATCGCCTGCGGCTCGGTGCCCAGCCTGCTCACGATCTCGGCCATCGTGCTCACCCTGCAGACCGTCGTGGTCCTGGCTACCGGGGTGTTCTGGATCTTCCTACTTCAGTTCCCGCTCGGCTACGCGGCCATGTTCATCCTGTTCGCGCGCACTGCCCGCGGCCCTAACCCGATCGTGGCCAAGCTCGCCGCCGAGGTGGTGGCGCTGCGCCACCCGGCTTACCATCCCGGGCTGCACCGCTTCTTCCAGGGCGCGACCTGGCTCTGGTCCGGCATCTTCCTGGTGCTCACCGCAGGGCTGGGCGTGATGATGTGGACCGAGCCGGCCAACACGTTCCTGTGGCTCTCCACCCTCGCCACCATCGCCGGGACCGTGGCGGGTATCGGCGCCTCGGTGGTGTGGTTCTGGTCCGTGCTCCGCAAGAACGGTCTGCGGGTGCAGTTCACCCCGGCCTAGAGGTTTTCGTTGCTGCGAATTTGAATTTGATCTTGACCTTCAGGCGGTCAGTGTCGGCTTCAGCTCCAGCAGATGGGCCAGCAGGCCGTTCACGAACGCGGGAGACGCGTCGGTGGACAGGTCGCGGGCCAGCAGCACGGCCTCGCTGATCGCTACCCCATCCGGGACGTCGTCCGCCCAGAGCAGCTCGTAGAGGCCGATGCGCAGGACGTTGCGGTCCACGATCGGCATCCGGTCCAGCGTCCAGCCCTCGGCGTACTCTTCCAGCAGCTGGTCGATCCGCTCGCGGTGCGCCTGGACGCCGCGGACCAGTTCCGCCGCGTACTCCCCGACCGGCGGGCTGGCCGCGATGATCCGCTGCTCCAGCATGTCCAGCACCGGCTCGCCGCGGACCTCGGCCTCGAACAGGATGTCCAGGGCCCGCTTGCGGGCCTTGCTACGGGCGGGCACGGAACCGCAGCGCGTCGTCGGCGGGCCAGGTCACCGGGGGCCGGGTCATATGGGGCAACCGGTTCACGCGCGGCCCATGTAGTCGCCCGTGCGGGTGTCCACCTTCACCTTTTCGCCCGTGGTGATGAACAGCGGCACGCTGATCTGGGCGCCGGTCTCCAGCGTGGCGGGCTTGGTGCCGCCGGTGGACCGGTCTCCTTGCACGCCGGGGTCGGTCTGGCTCACGGTCAGCTCCACCGAGGCGGGAAGCTCCACGTACAGCGGGTTGCCGTCGTTGAACGCGACCGTGGCCGTCTGCTCCTCGAGCAGGTAGTCCGCGGCGCCGCCGACGGTCTGCCGGGGGATGCGCGGCTGGTCGTAGTCCTGGGTGTCCATGAAGACGAAATCGTCGCCCTCGCGGTAGAGGTACTGCATCTCGCGCTTGTCGACGTTGGCGACATCGACTTTGACGCCGGCGTTGAAGGTCCGGTCGACGACCTTGCCGGACATGATGTTCTTCAGCCGGGTGCGCACGAAGGCGCCGCCCTTGCCGGGCTTGACGTGCTGGAAGTCGACGACGTTCCAGAGCTGGCCGTCGATGTTCAGCGTCATGCCGTTCTTCAGGTCGTTCGTGGTGGCCACGTCTGCGTGTCTCCTGCGTGCGGGTGCGCCCGCCCCATGGCGCCGATGACCGGCTACAGGACGAGCAGTTCCCGGGTGGTAGTGGTGAGTAGCTCCTGGGCTGCCGCCGTCCCCGTACCAGCGCGCACCACCAGGGTGTCCTCGATCCTGACGCCGCCTTGCCCGGGGAGGTAGATCCCGGGTTCGACGGTGATGGGGACCCGGTCCCCGAGTGTACCCGTCCGGCCGTACCCCAGGATCGGAGCCTCGTGGATCTCCAGGCCCACGCCGTGGCCGAGCCCGTGCTGGAATTGGCCCCCGTACCCGGCGCCCTCGATCAGGTCCCGGGCCGCCGCGTCCACCTCCTGCACGTCAGCGCCGGGTACGGCCGCGTCGATCCCGGCCGCCTGGGCCACGGCGACCAGGGCGTAGATGTCCCGCTGCCAGGCGGCGGGCACACCGAGCACGACCGTCCGGGTCATGTCCGCGTGATACCCCTGGTACTGCGCGCCGCAGTCGACCGTGATCATGTCGCCCGCCGCGAACGGGCGGCCGGACGGCACGTGATGCGGGATCGCGCCGTTCGGCCCGCTGGCCACGATGGTGTCGAAGGCCAGGCCGTCGCCGCCCAGGTCGATCAGGGCCCGCTCCAGGGAGATGGCCAGCTCCCGCTCGGTCACGCCGGGCCGGATCAGCGGCACGATCTCCTCGAACGCACGCGAGGTGATCTCGCAGGCCCGGGCGATCAGCGCGATCTCCTCCTCGTCCTTGGCCATCCGTATTTCCTCAACGGCGCGGCCCAGGGGCACCAGCTCGGTCCCGGGGACCGCCGCGGTGAACGCCTCGAAGCGTTCTACGGTCATCTCGTGCGCCTCGAACGCGAGCCTGCGGACGCCGAGCGTGGCCGCAACGCGGGCCAGGGCGGGCTCGATGAACCGCTCGATGAGGATCTCCAGGTCGGGGCAGTCCTCCCGGGCCGTGCCCTCGTAGCGCGAATCGGTGGCCAGGATCGTGGCGCCGGTGCTGGCGTCCGTGCTGGCGCCGGTGCTGGCTGCGGGGGACGCGGCGGGGACCAGCAGCGCCGCGTTGGAGCTGGCCAGGCCGCTCAGGTAGCGGACGTTAGCCGGGCTGGTGATCAGGGCGGCGTCCGCGCCGAGTGCGGCGACGGCTGGGCGCAGCCGCTCCCGGCGGCGCAACTGGGCGACAGGCATGCCCCGACTGTAACCGTGACGCCGTCCCGCCCCCACCCCCGGCGGCACGGCCTCCGCAGGGACTGGACCGGCCGTGGTCAGGCGGGCCGCGGAATGGTGGCGCGGGCCAGGACAGACAGGCCGGCCGGGCGCAGGGAGTCGGACCGGTCCCACAGTGCGGCCGGGATCGAATCACGCTGCCGGACGTGCTCGACCGCGCCGAACCCGTGCCGCTGAAGCAGGGCCGACATGTCGTCAGGGGCCAGGAACGTGAGCCACGGCTCGCCACGCTCCGCCGCCGCGGGAGCGACCAGGCCGGCGTAGATGTTGCCGGTGTCGTCGCGCAGGGCGGCGGGGAGGATGTAGTCGGTGATGAGCTGCGTAGATGGCGCGAACCCGCTGATCTCGGCGAGGGTCTGGCTGATCGCGTCCCCGGTGAGGTACATGGTCACGCCGAGCCAGCTGACCAGGGCCGGCTGCGACGGGTCGAAGCCCGCCTGGCCGAGCCGGCCGGCCAGCTGGTCGCGCTCGAAGTCCATGGCCACGAAGCTCACGGTCTCCGGCACGGGGATCATGGCCGCCGCGAGCTGCGCGCGTTTCCACTGCTGGGTCGCGGGGTGATCGACCTCGAAGACCCGGACCGCAGACTTTGTCCGGTAGGCGAACGAGTCGAGGCCGGCGCCGAGGATCACGTACTGGGTGAGGCCGGTGCGGACGCAGGCGGCCAGGTGGTCCTCGGTGAACCGGCTCCGGCAGAGCACCTGGGCCCGGGCGCAGGACAGCACCAGGTGGGTGCCGTGCGCCCGGTGATAGCTGATGAATTCGTCCGCCTGCTCGCCGAGCAGCGCGGCGGCCAGCTCATCGGCGAAGATGACCGGCTCGTGATCGACGATCAGGTGGGCGGCCCGGGCGGCGGCCGCCATCAGGGCGGTCTGGCTGGGCAGGTCCTCGGGCTTCTCAGTGCCCTCAGACTTCCTGGTGTCCTCGGACTTCTTAGTGGTTTCCACGCCGCGGACAATAGCCGACCATTCTCTTAACAATACCACGTAAACAAATTTTTCGGAAGCATATTCGAATAACAATTGGATGCCATTCGGCGCGCCGGTGCCTCCCCCGCCCAGCCCGCTGCTGCCCCCGCCGAGGGGTCCGCGCGAGGCCTTCCTAATCTGCGGGCGGGCCAGTCAGGTACTTGGCCAGCAGGATGTCATCGACGTACTGATCCCCGATCAGGAACTCGGCCCGCAGCAGCCCCTCCTGCTCGAACCCGAACCTGGTGTACAACCGGATCGCCTGCGGGTTCGTGCTGAAGGTGCGCAGGCTGAGCTTGCGGGCACCACGGGCGCGGGCACTCTGCTCGGCGGCGGCCAGCAGCGCCGTGGCCACTCCCCGGCCGCGCGCGTCCGGGGACACGGCCAGGCCCAGCACGCCGACCACGTGGGCGTTCTCCGGCAGCGGGAGCGGGGACCCCAGGCGGATGTACCCCACGACCGCGCCGTCGATCTCGCCGACCAGGAAAGCTTGCGGCGGGCTGTCGGTCAGGAAGAAGACCGTGCCCGCGTGCTGGATCACCGACGGGAACCCGCTCTGCGGTGACCACGAGATCCTGTCCAGCCGGGCCAGTTGGGCCTCGTCGGAGGCCCGCGCCACCCGGATCTGGACCGGGCTGCCTGATGCGGTCATGCGCTCATCTTTTCGCACCCGCCGCTGCCTCATCGCGCCGAGGCCGGGATCCGCGAACCGGGTCAGCGGCGGCCCGCATGACGACCCAGCGGCGGCCGGGTTCGTCAGTGCCTGATGGCAAGATCGGGGAGATGACGAACCCACCCGCTCCGCCCAGCGTCAGCGCGGGGCACGCGAGCCTGACGGCGGCAGAGGCCGCCATCACCGCGGAGCGGGCCGTCGCTCAGCTGCTGTCCGGGCCGCCCGCGGTCCGCGCCGAGCAGGTCGCCGAGCGGCTGCTGGCCATCCAGGGCCAGGACCCGCGCGGGGCCCGGCTGGCGGTCCGGGTCCGCAGCCAGGGACTGTCCGCGGCGGACGTCGATCATGCGCTGACGGTGGACCGCTCGCTGGTGATCAGCTGGCTGAATCGCGGCACCCTGCACCTGGTGCGCAGCGCGGACTACTGGCTGCTGCACCGGCTTACCACCCCCCAGCTGGAGACGGCCTGTGCCCGCCGGCTCACCCAGGAGGGGATCCCGCCCGCGGCGGCGGACCGGGCGGCCGGGCTGATCGAGCGATTCCTGGACCGTGACGGGCCGCTGACCCGCGCCCAGCTGGCGGAGCGACTGGAGTCGGCCGGGGTCCGGACCCAGGGACAGGCGCTGGTGTTTCTCATGTTCCTGACGTCGTTGCGGGGCATTTCCGTGCGCGGGCCCATGATCGGCAAACAGCACGCCCACGTGCTGGCCCGGGACTGGCTGGGCGCGCCGCCCGCTGCGCCCGACCGCGACACCGCGCTGGCCTGGCTGGCCCGCCGCTACCTGGCCGGCCACGCCCCCGCCACCGAACGTGACCTGGCCAAATGGGCCGGCCTGCCGCTGCGCGACGCCCGCCGGGGGTTGCGGGGCATCGCGCCCGAGCTGGGCGAGGGCGAGGACGGCGTGGTCCGGCTGGCCCGTCAGCCGGACGGGACCGCCCTGGCCGCGGGGCCGGAACCGGCGCTTCCGCCACCCCGCCTGCTGGGCGTGTTCGACCCGCTGCTGCACGGCTGGCAGTCCCGCACGGCGGTACTGGGCCGGCACGAACCAGAGATCGTCCGGGGCGGCATGTTCGGCTCGTTCGCCCTGGTCGGCGGCCGCGCGGTCGGCACCTGGGGCCTGCCCGGCGGCCAGATCTCGCTGACCCTGCTGGAAAAGGTGAGCGCCGCAGACCGGAGGGCCCTGGAGACCGACGCGGAGGACGTGCGCCGCTTCCTCGGCCTGGCCAGGCCACCCGCGCGGTAGCACGCCTGCGGCGCCCCGCCCCGGTGGCCCGCCTCGCGGCAGCCCGCCCCGGAACAAAGAAACTCGCGCTATGACGGTTGCGGGCCGGCGCACTCGCTCATATACTCGGCTACGGATATACGGGTACGAGGAATTAGGTGGCCGTGATGGCAGGCAAGCGGCGGAGGGTGTCCAACCCCCTGGCGCTCGCCGTGCTGGCCTCACTCCGCGAGCGCCCGATGCATCCGTACGAGATGGCTGCCACCATGCGTTCGCAGGGCAAGGAGCGCAGCATCAAGCTGAACTACGGTTCCCTGTACACCGTGGTCGACAACCTGGCCAAGCACGGCCTGATCGAGGCGATGGAGGCCAACCGGGAAGGGCGGCGTCCGGAGCGCACGGTGTACCGCCTCACCGACGAGGGCCGCGCGGAACTCGAGGACTGGCTGACCGAACTGCTCGGCACCCCGGTCAAGGAGTACCCGCAGTTCGAGGCGGCGCTGGCGGAGATCGCGGTACTCCCGCCGGACCAGGTCCGCGACGTCCTCGAGCACCGGGTGGAGATCCTGGAGGAGGCCATCGCACAGGAACGCGCCGAGACCGCGCAGCTCACCTGGCTGCCTCGCCTGTTCCTGCTCGAGAACGAGTACCACCTGGCCATCCGGGAAGCCGAGCTGGCCTGGGTGCGCGGGCTGGCGCAGCAACTCCGGGACGGTTCCTTCCCCCTGATGAAGGAGTGGGACCACTGGACCCGGACCGGGGAATTCCCCCCGGGACTGGCAGCCGAATTCTACGAGGCAGCCGGCCAGACTCCACCGGACAACTCTGCCCCGGAGGAAGGGGGCCGCTGACCTGACCCAGAACACGAGCCGGCCCCCGGCAAGGTGCGGGAACACCTGGCCAGGGGCCGATCCTCGAACCGATCCCGCGAGAACGAGATCCGATCGGGTTGTTGCAGCTCAAGGATACTCGGTGAGTTCCGCGCGGACCGGTTCAGACCACCGACCCGGTACGGAGGAATGCGCCATGAGTATCCAGGCGCGCGACGCGGGCCTGGCCCGCGCCACGCACGCCGAGACCCGGGCCATCGAGGCCCGCGATCTCGTCAAGACCTACCCCAAGGAGATCCGCGCCCTCGACGGGCTCAGCTTCACGGTGGCGGAGGGCACCGTCTTCGGCCTGCTCGGTCCCAACGGGGCCGGCAAGTCCACCACCGTCAAGATCCTCACCACCCTCGCGCAGGCCGATTCCGGGTCGGCCGCCGTAGCCGGCCTGGACGTGCACGCCCAGGCCGCCGCGGTGCGCCGCGCCATCGGCGTGGTCGCCCAGCGATCCGGGGCCGATCCGACCGCCACCGGCCGGGAGAACCTGCTGCTGTCCGGGCGCATCCAGGGCCTGCGCGGCCGGGACCTGGCCCGCCGGGCTGATGAGTTGCTGGCCCGGTTCGACCTGGCCGATGCCGCCGGCCGGATGGTCCGGACCTACTCCGGGGGCATGCAGCGCCGGCTCGATGTGGCCATGGGCCTGATCCACCGGCCTCGGGTGCTGTTCCTGGACGAGCCCACTGCGGGCCTGGACCCGGAGTCCCGGTCGGCGATGTGGGACGAGATCGCGCGGCTGTCCGCCGGCGAGGGTCTCACCATCCTGCTGACCACGCATTACCTGGAGGAGGCCGACCGGCTGGCCAGCCAGCTGGCCATCGTCGAGCGGGGCCGGGTGGTGGCGTCCGGCAGCCCGGACGAGCTCAAGGCCCGGCTGCACGGCGACACCGTGCAGGTCGAGCTGGCGTTTCCCGGGGATCCGGCCGAACTGGACGCCGTCCTGCGCCAGGTCCCGGCGGTGCGGGAGGTCAGCGTGTCGGGCACCCAGCTGAGCGCCCGCGCCGATGACGGCGCGACCGCCGTACCGGCCCTGCTCACCGCGCTGGAGCGGGGCGGGGTCGCCGTGCACGGGATCACCGCCGCCCGCCCCTCGCTCGACGACGTGTACCTGCGGTACGCCGGGCGCCGTTTCGCCGAGGCCCAGGAGTCGGCCGCGCTGTCCAGCCCGCCCGCCCCGAGCCCTTCCGGAGGAACCCGATGACCGCCATCGCCGCTCACACCACCTGGATGACCCAGCGCCAGCTGAAGGCCCTGGCCCGGCAGCCCGCCTACCTGATCATCACGATCATCCAGCCAGTGATCTGGCTGTTCCTGTTCGGCTCGCTGTTCCGTAAGGTGGCGGAGCTGCCCGACTTCGGCGCCCCCTCATACCTGGACTACCTGGTACCCGGGGTGGTCGTGATGAGCGCGCTGTCCACCAGCATGTGGAGCGGCATGACGGTGCTCGAGGAGATCGAGCGGGGCATCATGGACCGGTTCCTGGTCCTGCCCCTGCACCGCTCGGCGATCATCAACGCCTCGGTCGTCATGCAGGCGCTCACCACCGCGATCCAGTCGTTCATCATCGTGGGGCTGGGCCTGGCCGCCGGGGCCCGCTATCCGGGTGGCGCGATCGGCCTGATCGTGCTGCTGGTGGTGTCCGTCCTGGTCGCGGTGGTGTTCAGCGCACTGTCCAACACCATCGGCATGCTGGCCCGGCAGCGGGAGACCATCATCGGCCTCAGCGTGTTCCTGCTCCTGCCGCTCACGTTCCTGTCCTCGGCGTTCATGGCCCCGGCCCTGATGCCGCACTGGATGCAGGTCGTGGCGGACTGCAACCCGGTGAACTGGGCGCTGGAAGCGGCGCGGGCCGCGCTGAGCACCGCCCCGGACTGGGGGCGGGTGTTCGCCCAGGGTGGCGGGCTGCTCGTTCTTGCGGTCGCGGTCACTGCCCTGTCGGTGCTGACCTTCCGCGCCTACCAGAAGTCCGTCTAACCCCGGTGCCGGCGGGCCCCTCGGGTCTCACCGGCCCCACGGGCCTCGTGGGACCCGCGGCGTCTTGATGATCAACTGATTGGTGCTGTCAGGCCAGCACCAATCAGTTGATCACGAAGAAGATGCTGGGCGGCGCGGCTGAGCGGCTAGCCGGCCAGGGCGCGTACCTGCTCGATGAGGCCGACCCGCTCGGCGTGGCTGCCGGCCAGCGGGGTGACGTTGAGGGTGGTCACCCCGGCCTCCTTCATGGCCGCGACCCGCTCCGCGACCAGGCCTTCCGGGCCGATCAGCGACGTGCCCGCGAGCAGTTCGGCGGGCACCAGCGCGGCCGCCTCGTCCTTGCGGCCGGCCAGGTACTCGTCCTGGATCCGCGCTGCCGTCTCCTCGAACCCGAACCGTACCGCGAGCTCGTAGTAGAAGTTGTGCCCCTGGTCCCGGTGCGGCCCCATCCCGCCGATGTACAGGGCAAAGACCGGCCGGGCCAGATCGAGATAGCCGGAGACGTCCGGGCCGATAGCCAGCGGCGCGGACGCCACTACGTCCAGCGGGCCGAGTGAGGGGTCCCGGCGCGCCCGGCCCGCGGCGAGCGGCTCCGCCCAGGCGATGGCCGCCTTCTCCGGGTAGTAGAAGATCGGCTGCCAGCCCTCGGCCAGCTCGGCCGCCAGCGCGACGTTCTTCGGCCCGAGGGCCGCGACCATGATCGGGATGCGTTCCCGGACCGGGCGGTTGATGAGCTTGAGTGGCTTGCCGAGCCCGGTCCCCTGCTCGGGCGGCAGCGGGATGGTGTAGTGCTTCCCGGCGTGCACCAGCCGCTCGCGGCGCCACACCTGGCGGCAGATCTCGATGATTTCCCGGGTGCGGCCGATCGGGGCGTCGTACGGTACGCCGTGCCACCCCTCGATCACCTGCGGACCGGAGGCCCCGAGGCCGAGCGTAAACCGGCCCCCGGACACATAGTCCAGCCCGGCTGCGGTCATCGCGGTGAGCGCGGGGGTCCGGGAGTAGAGCTGGAAGATGCCTGAGCCGATCTCCAGCCGCTCGGTCTTGGCCGCGATGAAGCCCAGCTGGCTCACCGCGTCGAAGCTGTAGGCCTCAGGCACGAAGACGATGTCCAGCCCGGCCTTCTCGTAGTCGGCGAGCTCGGTCACCGTCTCGGTAAAACCGCCGGCGTAGTTGAGGTGCATCCCGATGCGCATGCTCCGGCCTTTCGCGGGCGTTACAGCCGAATGCCGTTCGGCTCAGGTGATGTTGAGAGTAGCGGGCACCCGCGCGGGATCAAATATCAGCCGGTGCCCGGGACCGCCTCCTCGGACACCCTGTCCTCCCCGGCGGCCGCCTGGACCGCGGCCAGTTCCGCGATGGCCTGCAGCGCGAGCTGGTAGGACATCAGGCCGAAGCCGGCCACCGTCCCGTCCGCCACGCCGGCCACCACAGACGTGTGCCGGAACTCCTCGCGCCGGGCCGGGTTGGTCATGTGCACCTCCACCAGCGGCGCGGTGCGCATCGCGAGCGCGTCGCGCAGCGCATAGGAGTAGTGCGTGAACGCGGCGGGGTTAAGGACCAGCGGTATCCGGGCCGCGGCCGCCTCCTGCACCCAGGCGATCATCTCGGCCTCGTCGTCGGTCTGCCGGACCTCCACGTGCAGGTCCAGCGTGCGTCCGGTCAGCCGGCAGGTCTCCACCAGGTCGTCGAACGTCTGCGTGCCGTACACGTCCGGCTCCCGCGACCCCAGCTGGGCGAGGTTGGGCCCGTTGAGCACGAGTACCTGCTTCATCGTTCGCTTACCTCCCGGTAGGCCCGGCGCAGCAGGTCCTCCGATGGCGCATCCAGCGTGCCGGGCCGGGCCAGCCCGTCCAGCACGACCAGCCTGAGCCGCATGCCGCGGGCCTTCTTGTCTACTGACATGGCCTCGCGCAGGTCGGGCCACACATCTGCACGGTAGACGGTGGGCAACCCGACCGCCTTGAGCACCCTGCGGTGGCGCGCGGTGGTCCCCGCGTCGAGCCGGCCATCCAGCCGGGCGACCTCGGCCGCGAAGACCATGCCGATGGCGACCGCCTCACCATGCCGGATCTGGTAGCCCTCCACGCGCTCGATGGCGTGGCCGAGCGTGTGACCGTAGTTCAGGATCTCCCGGCGCCCCGCCTCACGCAGGTCCCCGGAGACGACGTCCGCCTTCATCCGCACGGCCCGCTCGACCAGCTCCCGGGCCGGCCGCCCATGCGGGATGACGGCTTCCGCCGGGTCCGCCTCGATCAGCTCGAGAATCGCCGGGTCGGCGATGAACCCGGCCTTGATCACCTCGGCCAGGCCGCTCACGTACTCGGCGCGCGGCAGCGATTCCAGCACGGTCAGGTCCGCGAGGACCCCGGCAGGCGGATGGAACGCCCCGACCAGGTTCTTGCCCTCCGGGATATCCACCGCGGTCTTACCGCCGACCGCGGCGTCGGTCATCGCGAGCAGCGTGGTGGGTACCAGGACCACCCGCACACCGCGCAGCCAGGTCGCCGCCACGAAGCCGGCCAGGTCGGTAGCCGCCCCCCCGCCCACGCCGACGATGGCGTCGCTGCGGGTAATCCGGCTGGCGGCCAGCTTCGACCACAGCGCGGCCGCGACGCTGATGTCCTTGGCCGCTTCACCCGCGGGCACCTGCGCGGTGTGTACCTCGTATCCGGCATCCCCCAGCGCGCGGCAGACCGGCCACGCGATCTCCTCCAGGCCTTCGGGCGCGATGACCATGACCGACGTGGCGTGCTTGCCGACCAGGGCCGGCAGTTCGCCGAGCACCCCGGTGCCCACGACGACCTCGTAGGGATGCTCGCCGCCGACCGGGATCCGGGTCACGCTCACGGCTGCGGGGCCGCCGGGCCGTGACCGTTGCCGCTGCTGGTGCCGGGCGCGAGCCGCGCGGCGATCTCGTCGGCGATGTCCTTCGGCTCGCGGTCGTCGGTGGGCACGGTGATCCACGCCAGCGACGCGTACACCGGGAGCCGTTCCTCCAGGAGCGTCTTCATCCTGGCCCGCGGATTGCCGAGAAGCAGCGGCCGCGGGGCGTCGAGCCCGGTCCGGTGCACCGCCGAGGTGAACCCGGTCTCCAGGTAGACCACCCGCTGCCCGGCCAGGAGGTCACGGGTACCCGGGTCGAGGATGGCCCCGCCACCGAGCGCGAGCACGCCGGGATGACCGCCGATCAGCCGGGCCGAGATGGCGCGCTCGAGGGCCCGGAACGCCTCCTCGCCATCCTGGACGAAGATGTCGCCCACCGGCTTGCCCGCCGCCTCCTCGATGACCACGTCGGCGTCCACGAAGTCCAGCCCGAGCCGCGCGGCGACCAGGGCGCCGACGGTGGTCTTGCCCGCGCCGGGCGGCCCGATCAGGATGGCGGCCGGCTGGCCGTGAGCGCCGCGGCCGGGGTCGGCGGCGGTCACTTCATCACCAGCGAGTTCAGGTAGCCGGACCAGTTGCGGTGCGCCTCGGCGACGGAGTCGCCGCCGAACTTCTCCGCCGCCGCCCCGGCCAGCACGAGGGCGACCATGGCCTCGGCCACCACGCCGGCGGCCGGCACCGCGGTCACGTCACTGCGCTGGTTGATGGCCTTGGCGGGCTCACCAGAGCGCACGTCTACCGTGTCCAGCGCGCGCGGCACGGTGGAGATGGGTTTCATCGCCGCCCGGACCCGCAGCACCTCACCTGTGCTCATGCCTCCCTCGATCCCGCCTGCGCGATTGGTCCGCCGCCGGATCCCGCCCTCATCCAGCTCGATCTCGTCGTGGGCCTGTGACCCGCGTCGCCGGGCGGTGGTGAACCCGTCCCCCACCTCGACACCCTTGATGGCCTGGATGCTCATCAAGGCCGCGGCGAGACGCCCGTCGAGCCGCCGGTCCCAGTGCACGTGACTGCCGAGCCCGGGCGGCAGGCCATAGGCGACCACCTCGACGACCCCACCGAGGGTATCGCCGTCCTTGCGGGCCGCATCGATTTCCGCGACCATCTTCGCGCTGGCCGCCGGATCCAGGCAGCGCACCGGGTCCTCGTCGATCCGGGCCCGGTCGGCAGGCTCCGGCAGGGTGCCGTCGGGCACGTCCACCGGCCCGATCGCGACCACATGGCTGAGCACCTCGATGCGGTACGCCTGGCTCAGGTACTGCCTGGCGACCTCGCCCAGTGCCACCCGCGCGGCGGTTTCGCGGGCGCTGGCCCGCTCCAGCACGGGCCGGGCATCATCGTGACCGTACTTCTGCATCCCGGCCAGGTCGGCGTGCCCGGGCCGGGGCCGGGTCAGCGGGGCGTTGCGGGCCAGGTTCTCGAGGTCCTCGGCCGGGACCGGGTCCGGTGACATCACCGTCTCCCATTTCGGCCACTCGGAGTTAGCGACCCGGATCGCCACCGGCCCGCCGAGCGTGCGCCCGTGCCGGGTCCCCCCGGTGATCTCCACCTCGTCCTGCTCGAACTTCATCCGGGCCCCGCGGCCGTACCCAGCCCGGCGGCGGGCCAGCGCGGCCGCGATGTCCGCCGTGCTGATCTCGACGCCTGCGGGCACTCCCTCGCAGATGGCTACCAGGGCACGCCCGTGCGACTCCCCCGCGGTCAGCCAGCGAAACATGTCCCGATCCTCCCACGGGCCACTCTGGCCATGCCGGTCCTGGACAGGCTAGTCACGGGCAGGCTGGTCTCGGGCAGGCTGGTCACGGCGACCCAGCCGCCCGGCCGCCCTGGGCGACCGATACTTCGACGCCGCGCCTCAGCCGGTCACCGGTGGCGGCCAGCAGGGCGTCCGCCGCCCGGCGGACCGCGGCCCCCGCGGCGGCCGGGTCGCACCCGGGCGCGAGCGTCACCTGCAGCGCAAGGTCAGCCCCGGGCGAGGTGCCGTCGGCACCCCCCTCGGCCGCCGTCTCATCCAGCTTCTGGGCCGACCCGTCCGGGTCCTGGCCTACCTGGTCCGGATCCGCGCCGCCGGTGACCGTGACGCGCTGATCAGGGGAGGTCAGGGCGGCCGCCACAATCAGCGGCTCGTGCGCCAGCGCCGCCTGCAGCGCGGCCAGCACGTCGGGATCCTGGTGCGGCAGCGGGACCGGCCGCCCCGCCGCGAGTGCCGCGAGCCGGGCGCCGTCCACGGCGAGCGTGACCGGGCCGGCCACGTCGATGAGCACCGCACTGGCTTCGTCCTGGGTCCCGGCCAGCCAGGCGCTGGCCGCCGGCACCGGCACCGGGCGTGCGTCGCTGCGCCACTGCTTCAGCGCATCGAGGCAGGTGAAGGCCAGGACGGCGCGGCGGCCGTCCCGCCCGACCAGGGTGGGCAGTGCCATCTCCGTGGACTTCTCGGAGCCATCCTCGTCCGCTTCGCCCAGCACGGCGACCACGGGCACCAGCAGGCGGGACCGGGCCAGGGCGGTCAGCGCGGCGTGCTCACTTCCCTGACCAGCCGCGTAAGCGGCCAGCGCGGCCCGCACCGCCGGATCGGCGGTGCCGTCGTCTCCCGGGAATTTCGGCTCTGCCACGGTCAGCCCTCGCACGCCCCAACCCTAGGGCATCTCCCACGACACCCAGACGGCTGACGTGATCCCCCGTAAGCTCTAGCGCTGACGGCCCCCGCCGTGGCGCAGTCGCGCCAGGCCCGATGGGCACCTTGGTGTCCCGGGCCAGCCGCCAGCGTCACCCCCGACGGTGCCCTGGACAGCTCAGCAGGCGTGTGGCTCCCCGGCCATTACCGACCCGGAATGCCCACTGCAGGCGAAGCAGTTGAGGGGGAAATCGCCGTATGAGAGTCTTTTGAACTGCACCGAAGGACGACCGGAGGGGAGCGTGTGACAGAGGCTGAGCACATGGTCAGGATCATCGAACCGGGAACCCCGATGCAGAAGGTCATCCCGCCGCGCCTGGTCGAGCCCTATCTCACCGGGCGGCGCTCGGTGATAGCTGGGTATGTGTACCGGGCCAGGGACTGCGCCTTCCACGGTCCCGCCAACTTCTATGATTCGCTGAGCCTTGGCTATGAGGGCTCTGACTTCACCGCCGAACTCGCGGAGATCTACGTCATGCGCTGGCTGGCCCTGGACATGGATTCCTCGCTGGCGCCTCCCCCGGCGGACAGCCAGAACGGCCTGGCCCGCAGCTCCATCCCTGAGTTCTACACGCTGCCCATCCCGGTCCCGGTGGGAGCGGAGATCCACCGGATCGTGCTCGGCGGGGAGGAGTTCATCGCCCGCTACGACGGGCAGTCCTGGCTGCGCCCGTCCAGGGGGCTGTGAGCCATGCGCTTCAGGCTGATGGCGACCTACCGCGGGGTGCCGTATGAGGTAGGAGTCGGTCCGTCCAGTTCCGAGGTGGTCTTGTTCGCGGCGTGCCCGCCCCCGGAGGAACTGGGTTTCGAGCCCGCTCCCGGACACTGGCGCAAGCAGGTCAGGAGCGCGGAGGTCGATGTGCTCTGGGAGTCCCGGCCGGTGGGCAGCTTCCACGGGGATCCCTGCCTGGTGCTCGATGACCTGGGTGACCGGCTGCACATCGCCTACCTCGGCAAGGACGGCCGACGGGCCCGGGAACTCGGTTTCTGGCAGGTTGACCGGGGCGTGTACGAGCTGCTGACCCCGCGCGAGGAAGTGACCGGCCTCAACGAGGAGAAGGTGGAAAAGAACCTTCCCCGCCGGGGTCCCGTGAACGGGGCCCAGCCGCTGCCGTCCTATCCCTATGGCTCACCTCAGTGGCCGCCGTCGCCCGCCGCCTCCGGTGGTGGTCCCCTGGACCCGCGCGCGCGGGACGGCAGGCCGGACTACGTCAGCGAGCCGGCCATGGCCCCGGCCGGCGCCTGGAACGGCAACGGCCCTCCGGCTGGGCCCGGGAGCTGGAACGGCAACGGGACCGACCCCGCCGGGACGGGCGGCTGGAATGCCCAGGACTCCCCCGCCGACACCGGCGGCTGGAACCGCGACGGCACCCCGGCCAGCCCCAGCGGCTGGAACCGCAACGGATCACCCGCCGACACCGGGGGCTGGAGTCCCAGCGCCGTACCCGGAACGGCAGCGCGGGCGAATGGGCACGGCACGGCCAGCTGGAACGGCATGGCCAGCGCAGACGGGACGCTCGCCGCCCCGGCCCCGCCCGTGCCCGGCCGCAGGCGGCAGGTACCGACGACCGGCCGGCGGTCCGCCCGCAAACAGCGGATTCCCACCCGGGCGATCTTCTCGGAACTGGCTGACCTGGCCTCGATCCCGAGGTCGGCTTACGCGCTGGAACAGGAGTCCGACGGCGCCATGTGCCTGCTGCGGACCGACGAAGGGTTCGAGGTCTTCAGCGCGGCCGATGGCGCCCGGCACGAAGTGCGCTCTTTCGATGACGAGGAAGCGGCGTATTTCTACCTGTTCGGCGTCCTGGCCGCCGAAGCGGTGCGCAACGGCTCGCTGACCCCGCCTCGCTAGCCGGCCCGC
Source organism: Streptosporangiaceae bacterium (assembly GCA_035642895.1). Lineage (GTDB taxonomy): Bacteria > Actinomycetota > Actinomycetes > Streptosporangiales > Streptosporangiaceae > RYN-230. The sequence continues at coordinate 27,234 of DASQRM010000132.1, forward strand.
TAGTGGCCCGCCGCAGCCCGCCCGGCGGATCCATAAGACCGCCGCTGGCGAGACGATCAGCGCGCCCAGCCGCCGCAGGCCCCGCGCGGTCCGGGCCTTGATGGTGCCCAGCGGCACCTCCAGCCGCTCGGCGATCTCCCGCTGGGTCAGATCGGCGTAGTAGGCCATCTCGATGGCCTCGCGCTGCAGATCGGGCAGCCGGGCCAGGGCCACCTTCATGTCCCGCGACCGCTCGACCTGGGTGGCGATGTCGCGGCCATCGGGCCCGGCCATCGACAGCGCGTCCTCGAGCGGCACCGTGTCGCGGCGCCGGGAACGCAGGTGGTCGATCGCCCGCCGGCGCGCGATGGTGAGGACCCACGCCTCCAGGCTCCGCGACGGGTCGAAGCGGCTGCGGAACCGCCACACCTCCACGAACACGACCTGGACCACATCGTCGATGTCCGCGTCCGGAACCCTGCCCCGCAGATAGCGGCGCAGCAGCGGCCCGAGTTCGGCGTAGCAATCATCAAACGCGTCCTCGCGGGCCCCGGCCAGGCGAACCCCCAGTTCCCTGATCCTGTCTGCGCCCACCCGAGCCACCGTCCCTCTCAGCCGGCCCTGCTTGCAGGTTCACCCGGCCATCTCGTTTCAAAAAATCGCTTCAAAAGTTATTCATAGCCGAGATGGCGGGCGTGCGCAACCGCAGGCGTCACGGTCGCCGAAAGCAAGTGAGCCGGAAAACAGGGAGCCGGGCCGGGGCGGCAGCACGCAAAGGGGTGAGGAGTGCGGCGGGATTCAGTAGCCCAGAGCCGCCGCGACCTCGGACAAGGCGTCGGGCAGGGTGTCCACGAGCCGGGCGGCGGCCGGAATCCGGTCCTGGTCCCAGCCCGGGCCGCCGAGAATCAGCCGCGCACCCGGACGGCGCGGGAACAGGTCAGGCAGCATGGCCGGATCACCGGTGTCCCTCACCTGGGACCACAGGAAGACCACCCCTGGGCCGGTGCGCCGGACGGCGGCCGCCAAGGCAAAGTAGGGCAGGTCCGGGCCGAGGACCCGGCTGTCGATCCCCCGCTCGGCCAGGGCCGCCGCCAGCGCGTGCAGCGGCAGGCTGTGCTGGTCATCCTCGGCCGAGGCGAGCAGGACGGCCCGGTGCTGCACCTGGCCGGGCAGGTCAGCGGTGCGCCGCGAGAACTCGGCGATCACCGCCACGGACAGCAGGTGCTCGGCCTCGACGCACGTCCCGGTGTGCTCAAACCGGGTGCCCAGCCCCGAAAGCACCGGAACCAGCAGTTCCTCCCAGGTGCGGACGCTGCCGTCCCGGAGCAGCGCCGCCCGGATGGTCTCGCTGATCCGCTGCTCGTCCAGGGCCAGCGCTGCGCGGGCCAGGCCGCGGGCTGCAGCCGACGCGCCGGGCAGGGCCAGCCGGCGGCCACCGGAGCCATGACCCGGGCCCGGCC
>DASQRM010000133.1:0-11132 GCA_035642895.1 Streptosporangiaceae bacterium
CTGAACATCCAGGACTTCTACGTCTTCCCGTTCTCCTTTTACACCGCCCACCTGTACGGCGCGTGGGTGTTCATCGCCGGGCTGGTCATCCACGTGACCCTGAAGTTCCCCCGGATGGTGACCGGCCTGCGGTCCCGCAGCCTGCGCCGGGAACTGCGCACACCGCTGTCGGAAACCAGGCCCGAAGAGCCGGACCCCACGGCACCGGACGGCGAGAGCCTGCGCCCCGCCCGCCCGCGCGCCCCGACCATCTCCCGCCGCGGCCTGCTGGCCGCGATCGGCGGCGCCTCGCTGACCCTGGCCGGGCTGGTCGTCGGGCAGTCCATCGGCGGGTGGACCCGGCGCACGTCCCTGTTCGGGCCACGCGGGCTGTCCGCCACCGCCCCGCACTACCTCCCGGTCAACCGGACCGCGGCGTCGATCGGCCTGACCGCCGCGGACGTGGGCCCCGGGTACCGGCTCACGTTGATCGGCGCGCGCACTGTCACGCTGACCCAGGCCGAACTTCTCCGCCTGCCGCAGGACGCCGTGGAACTGCCGATCGCCTGCGTAGAGGGCTGGTCGGTGGCCGCCCGCTGGACCGGCGTCCGGCTGGCCGACCTGGCCCGGCTGGCCGGGATGCCGGCGCCGGCCGGGGCGCAGGTCGACTCGATCCAGCAGGTCGGCGCGTTCAAGTCGGCGGTCCTGTCCGCGGGCCAGGTGGCTAATCCGCAGTCTCTGCTGGCCGTCACGGTGAATGGGCACGTGCTGCCGTGGGATCACGGCTACCCGGCCCGGACGATCATCCCGAACGCGCCCGGCGTGCATAACACCAAATGGGTCAGCAAGATCACTTTCCTGAAGCAGGTGTGAGCGGCGTGGCTGCTCGCGGCAGGACCCTCACCAGCCGGATCCGGCACTGGTACGGAGCCCACCCGTTGCACCTGCTGGCCCTGCTCGCCGCGTTCGCCCTGGCCGGTTACGCGGTCCGGGCGGTGATCGCGGCCGGGCAGTTCCGCGGCTTCGCGATCTGGTTCGCGGTCGCGATCATCGGCCACGACCTGCTCCTGTTCCCGCTGTACTCGCTGGCCGACCTGTCTGTGCAGCGACTGCTGCCCTGGGGGGCGGGCCGCAAGCGCGCCCGCCGCCAGGCGGCCACCGACCTCAGTGCGGCCCCGGGCCCCCCGGTGATCAACTACGTGCGGATCCCGGTGGCGTTCTCGCTACTCCTGCTGCTGGTCTTCTTCCCGCTGATCCTGGGCTTGTCCGAGCCTGAATACCACCGGGCTAGCGGGCTGACCACCCAGCCATACCTGTGGCGCTGGGTCGCGGTGACCGGCGTCCTGTTCGCCGGGTCCGCAGTCCTCTACGCCCTGCGCTGCCGCCGGGCCTCATCGCAGGCCCGTAAGCAGGCGGCCCGGACTCGCGAGCGCCGGGCACCCCGCACCCGCCAGGTGACTCCGGTCCCGTCCGCCGAAGACATCCCGTCACCGGCTGCTTCCTCTCCCGGCTTCGACGTCTGGCATCCGGTCCGCCCCGCCTCGGGCCCAGGCTCCCCCAACCCCCACGGCCCTCCATGATCACGGTAAATTCCTAACGCATGGGGGTACGCGGTGAATCCGAAACGGAGACGTAGGTGGCCCCAGAAGGTCAGCACAGCATCGCCTCGGGGGGCAGGTCGCGGATGGTGATCCGGGCCTGCAGGGGTGCGGGGAGTGTGGCGGCGGCGCGGGTGACGACGCTGCGGGCCGGCGGGGCGACGAGGTAGACGGCGCGGTCATAGCGGGGCCGGTCGTGTGGTTTCGCGCCGGGGCTGTAGCCGGTGCGGCGGTACAGCAGCCCGGCCATGATGGCAGCGGTGCGGGCGAGGGGCGGGGGGGTCAGCCCGGCCTCGATGGCCCACCGTTCCCCCGGGTAGGGGCTGCCGGGAATCTCGGCCCAGCAGGCTTCGGCGTCGGGGATATGGCCGCCCCCAACGTGTCCGCCGACGGCGGCGCGGATACGGCGTTCGGAGCGCCACCAGGGCTGGCCGGCTTGCCCGGCGGGGCTGGATTCCAGCGCCAGGCGGGCGGCCAGGACCGCGCGCAGGTGCGCCAGCCGTCCTGGCGACGGCCGGCCAGCCGCGAACCGCAGGCCGAGGGCGGCCAGGCCGGGGCGGGTCAGCCAGCACCACGCCGGCCCCGGGCCGAGGCGGCCGGTCGCGGCGTATCCGGCGGCCCGCCATCGGGCGGCGATGGCACGCAGCCGGTCAGGCTGCACGTTCAGGCAGGCGGCGAGCAGGTCATACGGTGCGCCGTGCATCTCCCCGCACAGCAGCAGCCCGTCAATGTCCCGGCCGCTGACCCGGACTGTCCCGGCGTCGGACCGCCGGGGAAGTGGCGCCGCTGGGGTGGTTAGGGTGATGGCCTGGTGCATGACCGGTCCGCCTCTCTCCCCCGTGCGGCCAGTGTGCGGGGCCATGCGTGATGGCCTTCTTGACGGAATCCTTGATTGCCTGGTCACCGGGGACGTGCACGTGGCGCGCCGGGGCTGCTCAGGGCGGCGTGAGGCGGGCGGGTTCTTCGTCCAGGGCGGCGGCGAGGCGGCCGAGGGTACGGGTGCGGCAGGGCGCGGCGGGCCGGCGTTCCAGCCTGGCGACAGTGGCGGGGCTGATCCCGGCCCGGTCGGCGAGTTGTTCCTGGGGCAGCCCGCGCTGGTTGCGTAAGCGCCGTACCGCCGGCCGTCCACGACGGTGAATCGTCGCCGGCCTGGGTGGCTGGTCTGAGTGAGAGTCATCAGTCCCGCCGGGTGCCTGGAGACCCGGCGTTGCTGGGCGCGATCGCTGCCTCGAAGCGCTCAAGGTTGCTGGAGAGCACGAACCACGGTCCCAGGCCGTTCTTGCCGCGTGCGATGAACACGCGATGGCCAGGCACGAGTTCTGTGGTGATCTGCAGCTGGGGTGGGCTTCCGACAGCCGCGCTGTGTGCTGGCTGATCTCCGCGTCGGTTAACTTCACCCCAACACCGTAGCAGTGTACGAACTGTCCGAACAGTGCGAACACTGTTACCTGGTCCGAACGGTTGGGGAAGATCATCATGTGCCCAGGTCAGCCGAGCTTCCCAGTGAGCGGCTAGCCGCTGAACTCCGGCGCAAGATCGAGTCCGGACAGTGGCCTGGCGGTGAGCAGATCCCGGGCGTTACCGAACTGGCCGCGACGCACGGCGTCAGCCGCGCCACTGTGGTCAAGGCTGTACGTGTCCTGGTCGATGAGGGCTTGGTCGTGACCCGGCAGGGCTGGGGAACCTTCGTCGTCTAACGGCCAGCACGAGCACCAGCGCCTGGACGTTCTACCTCAGCAGTGTCGTGCTCTGGGTCCTGGGTCCTGGTTTCTGCTTTCTCATTCAAGGTCGGGTAAGCATCGGCCCCGAAGACGGTGGTCTGCCGGCGAGCGAGCGCTGCCTCCAGCAAGCCGATGTCCCGGGTCTTCACGTCGGGACCGAGAACCCACTCGGCAACGCGCAGCAGCTCAGGCAGGGTCAGGTAGATCATTCACCAAGCCGCCGTAGAGCCTCGGCGTACCGTGGGACCTCCTCGTCGAGGACCTGTTCCAGCAGGTCCTCCCGACTGCGCTGTTCCACGTACTCGCGGATGGCCTCCCGAGCAACCTCCTGCATGGAACGGTCTTCCAGGCGGGCGCGCTGGCGCAGCGCATCCGCTTCTTCATCGCTCAGCCGCAGGGTCATAGGCACCAGTCATTGATACCAAAGTTGATACCAGGCCGTCCGCGGCAATTTCCCTCTCGCAGCCAGGTCGGCGGGTTAGCCAGCCCAGGTCACATCGGTCAGCGTGACCGTCTGGTGCGCATCGTTGACCACGTACGTAACTAGGCCCGCCACGCCGAACTCGGCACGCCGGACATATGGATCGCTGGTCGGGAATGTCCGCATCGGATCATCCGGGTACTCGACCACCCTTGCCATGGCCTCGATCAGGGCATCGAACGCTTTTACCGGAAAGTCGCCGAGCTGCCTCAGAGCCCGCTGGCTTAACTCAGCCCGGTAGGTCACCGTGTCCGGGCCCGCGCCGCCGCCAGTCGCTCCGGCCAGGCCGGCACAATCTCCTCCGCTGGCCACGTTTGCGCCGTGCCGTTCCGCACCGCCGCGACTTCTTCGTAGTAGCCGACCCGGCTGGTCGCGATGACGGTCAGCCTCCAGGCATGCAGGAGCCGCTGCAGTTGCCGGTAGCCGACCGGGTCATGCGCGGCGTCTACGGCTTCGTGGTACTGGCGTAGGAACTCGGCCCGTTCCCGCTCGGGAAGGTCACGAAGAATTACCTCGGGGTCGTTCGGGTCCTCGTCTTGGGCCTGCTCGGCGGACATGCGACCCAAGTTACACCCGGGCATGGACGCTGACGGAGCTTACGCAGGGCTCGCCGGAGTGGCGCGCTGGCACCGACTGACTGCGATCATGGGAGGAGGGCGGCCTCCGGGGTCGCCGCGGGGATGGTGGGGGCCGAGGCGGGCTGGGGCAGGGTGCGGGAGCGGCGCCACCGGATGAGCGCCACGACCACGACCACGGCCAGCGTCAGGCCGTAGGCGGCGCGCAGGGCGTCCAGGACCGGAATCCGGACCCCGGGCAGGGGTGAGCTGTTCGCCAGGTAGCGGACCATGGCGAAGCCGAGCCACTCGACCCGGCCGTCGAAGGCGACCAGCATGACCAGCAGCATGGCGTACCAGGGGAACGGGGGCGTGGCGACAGCGAGGGCCACGCCGGTCATCACGACGGCACCGCACCACGGCCGGTCCGGGTCACCGCGCTGCAGCACGAGCAGGGCGACCGTGGCCAGGATCGCGAACGCCGCGAGGAAACCCCACTTCCCCGGCACCAGCATGCCGACCAGCAAGAACCGGGAGCCGTTCGCGTACCCCTCCTGCTGCATGTAGCCGGGCAGGAATCCGATCACCCCGCTGCCCACGGCCAGCACGTGCGGGAGGTACACGATCACCGTGGCGGTGATGCCCGCGCAGATCACCGCGACCGGGCGGCGGCGCAGCACGGCCGGGACGATCAGCACCGGGGTGACCTTGGTCCAGATGGCCAGGGCCAGCAGGGCGCCCCCGGCCATAGGCCGCCGCAAGGGATGGCTGAGCGCCCCGGGCCGGGCCAGCAGGATCAGCGCGGCCGCGGTGAGGCCCGCGGCGAGCACGTCCACGTGCCCGTTGTTGCCCGCCTCCAGGGCCACCGTGGGGCACCAGGCCCACAGCACCGCCAGCCTGCGGTCCCGGCCCACCTTCGGCAGGCCGTACAGGAGCAGCAGGGTGAGCAGGACCGCGCAGACCGCCGCGCCCGCCTGGATCGGGGTGGTCCCGCTCGCGGCCGGCGACAGGTAGTGCACGCCCAGGAAGTAGGCTTCGGCCACCGGCGGGTAGATGGTGTGCACGATGGGACGGTTGATCCTGGTGCAGCCGGGGTCGGCGAGCTGGGCAGAACCGTCCAGCCGCTGCCCGGCGGGGACGCAGTACGGGGCGTGCGCCGGCCAGAGGAAGGGGTCGCGGAGCGAGGCGAGCTGCGGCGCGGCCGGCGCGTACTGGTACGGGTCGATGCCCGCCGCCTGGACCCGGCCATCCCAGATGTAGCGGTACAGGTCGTCGCTGCCCTGAGGCCCGGCGGACAGCGCCGCCAGCTGCATGGCGATGCCCCCGACGACGATCAGGGCCACCGCCCAGCGGCCGGGCAGCCGCAGCACCAGCCAGGCGCCCGCGGCGAAGAGGGCCCAGAGGCTGAGCGCCACCGGGAGAGTGCCGATCCGCGCGAACAGCACCGAGTGCACCGTGAGGACAATCAGCGCGGTGAGCGCGGTCGCGGCCGCCGCCGCGGCGGTGATCCTGAGCTTCGCGGTCACGAATCAATCCCCCGGGACAGCGCGGCGAACCAGCGGCCCGCGTCGGTCCAGACCTCGGTCACGGCCAGCCCGGCCCGCAGGCCCAGTTCGCTGATCTGGTCGGCCCCGATCGACGCCCACGGGAACCACGAGCTGCACCGGCCCGCGTGGCTCAGCCGGACCATGTCCTTGGCCAGCGGCGCGCCGGGTGGCTCCACCTCCACCAGCGTCTGGCCGAGCGGCTTCAGCAGCTCGGCGACCCGGCTGAGCAGGGCATCAGGGTCACCGCCGATGCCGACGTTGCCGTCAGCGAGCAGGACCCGCGCCCATCGCCCGGTCCCCGGGACCGTGGAGAACACGTCCCGGTGCAGCGCCAGCGCTCCGGACGACCGGGCCAGCTGCACGGCCGCGGGCGTGATATCGATGCCGAGGACCGGCACGCCACGCTCGGCCAGCGCCACGGTGAGCCGCCCGGGGCCGGACCCGACGTCCAGCGTGTGCCCCTGGCAGCGGTCCAGGATCGAGCTGTCGCCCGGGATGGCGTGCAGCCAATCATCGATCCGCAGCGGGGTTCTCCGGCCGTCCTCGTACTCGATTTCCGGCCGCGTGAGGCCGGTAAGAGCGTCTTCATACAGCTCACCGAGCACGCGGTTCGCCTCCTTCCGGGGTGCGGCTTCCGGGGCGGGCCGGGACAGCAGCCCGGTCCGGGTGGCAGCGGCGTTGAGCCTAACGTCGGCGGTAGCGGAATGACCCTTACGGACCGATGACGGATCTCTCCCGGTCAGAGGCATAAAGGCCATGCGCCATCTACGGTGTAAGAGTGGATACCAACCCCGACCGGCCGGGACGCATCATTGTGGTCGATGATGACGCGACCCTGGCTGATGTCGTCGGGCGTTACCTGACGCGCGATGGGCACCAAGTGCAATGCGTTGGCGACGGTTACGAGGCTTTGCGCCGGGTCGCCGCCGAACCGCCGGACCTGGTCGTCCTGGACCTGATGCTGCCCGGCATCGACGGCCTGGAAGTGTGCCGGAGATTGCGCGCGCAATGGCCCATCCCCGTCGTGATGCTGACCGCGCTGGGCGAGGAAACCGATCGCGTGGTCGGTTTCGAGACCGGTGCCGACGATTACGTCACCAAGCCATTCAGCCCCCGCGAGCTGGCCTTGCGGGTCCGGTCGGTGCTGCGCCGCGCCCGGGGCGGAGGGCTGCCCGAACCACCGGCGCTGGGCGTCATCAAGGACGGCAACCTCGTCGTCGACCTGGGCGCGCACTCGGTCATGCTGGGCGAGAGCACGCTGGCCCTGACCTCCCGGGAGTACGACCTCCTGGTGTTCCTCATGCGCAGTCCCCGCCAGGCGTTCAGCCGTGAGCAGTTGCTCGCGCACGTGTGGGGCTGGACCTTCGGCGACACCTCGACCGTGACCGTGCACATCCGGCGGCTGCGGGAAAAGATCGAGCCGGACCCCACGGCGCCCCGGCGGATCGTCACCGTCTGGGGCGTTGGCTACCGCTACGAACCAGGAGAAGCATGACAGGCATCGACGCGCCCACGCTCTGGCAGGTGACGTACACCGTTGCCGGGGTCGCCGTCGCCGCAGCGGCGGCCGGGCTGCTCTCCGTCCGGCTGCTCGCCCGGCGGTCGCTGGCCACGCTCCTGTTCGTGGTGGCCGCGGTGGTGATCGTCAGCTCGATGGCCGGGGTCGGGGTCATCGCCTACAAGATGATGATCTCCGTGGACGACCGCAACGTGGTGCTGGCCGTGGTGGTCATCGCGGGGCTGGCCGGTTTCGCCGTCGCGCTGCTGGTCGGCCACCGGGTCACCGCGGCGAGCCGGGTGCTGCTCGAGGCGGTCCGCAACGTCGGCAGCGTCGGCTATTACGAGCCACCGCAGGCCCACCTGCCCGCCGAGTTCGCCACCCTGTCCGACGAGCTGGCCGTGGCGCACGAGAAGCTCGCCGAGTCCCACACCCGGGAGCGGGCGCTGGAGGCCAGCCGCCGGGAACTGGTCGCCTGGGTCAGCCACGACCTGCGCACCCCGCTGGCCGGACTGCGCGCCATGGCCGAGGCGCTGGAGGACGGCGTGGTGGTCGACTTCGAGACGGTGACCACCTATCACACGCAGATCCGCCGGGAGGCGGACCGGCTGTCGGCCATGATCGATGACCTGTTCGAGCTGGCCCGCATTCACGCGGGCGCACTGCGGCTGTCCCGCCGCCTGGTCGGGCTGGACGACCTGGTGGCGGAAGCCCTGGCCAGCACCGAGCCGCTGGCCCGCGCCAAAGGGGTCCGGCTGCGCGGCTCCTCGGTGCGGGGGCTGCCGGTGCTGGTCGACGCGGATGAGTTCGGCCGTGCGCTGCGCAACCTGGTGACCAACGCGATCCGGCACACCCCCTCGGAGGGGATGGTCGATGTCCAGGGTGACCTGTACCGCGGCATGGCCTGCGTCAGCGTGGTCGACGCCTGTGGCGGGATCCCGCCCGAGGCGCTGCCCCGGGTGTTCGACGTGGCGTTCCGCGCGGAGACGGCCCGTACCCCCGGTCCGGACAACAATGCCGGCCTCGGGCTCAGCATCGCCCGCGGCATCGTGGAGGCGCACTCCGGGCAGATCGCCGTGCAGAACATCGCCCGCGGCTGCCAGTTCGTGATCCGGCTCCCGCTGGCCGAGGCGGGGGCCCGGCAGCAGACGGCCCCGATCGTCGTGGACCCGGACTACGTCCCGCAGGCCGGCTGAGGGATTTCAGGCCGGCTGAGGGATTTCAGGCCGGTTAAGGGATTTCAGGCTGGCTGAGGGACTTCCTGGCTGGGCGGCCCGGCCGTCACGGGGCGGCGCAGCGGCGCGTGGGCGAACTCGGCCATCCCATCGCCGAACCGGGTCCTGGCCCGGAACCCGAGCCCCTGGGCGGCCGCCTCGGGCGACGCGACGATGTGGCGGACGTCGCCCAGCCGGTAGCGGCCGGTCACCGTGGGAGCGGGACCGCCGAACGCGCCGGCCAGCGCCTGCGCCATCTCGCCGACCGTATGCGGCTCCCCACTGGCGATGTTGAAGGCCCGCAGCGAGCCCGGCACGCCCGCAGGTAGCGCGGCCAGGTTAGCCCGGGCCACGTCATGCACGTGCACGAAGTCGCGCCGCTGCTGGCCGTCCTCGTACACCTGGGGCGACCGGCCTCCCTCCAGCGCGGACCGGAAGATCGCCGCCACCCCGGAGTACGGCGTGTCGCGCGGCATCCGCGGCCCGTACACGTTGTGGTAGCGCAGCGCGACCGCGGACCCGCCCGTCATCCTGGCCCAGGTGGCGGCCAGATGCTCCTGGGCGAGCTTGCTGGCCGCGTAGGCGTTACGGGGATCCAGCGGGGCGTCCTCGGTCACCGTGGCCACGGTGAGCGGGGCTGAGCACTGCGGGCACCGGGGCTCGAAGAGGGCCGCCTCCAGATCGCTCACGTCCCTGGGAGCGGGGCGGACCCGGCCGTGCCCGGGGCAGTCGTAGGCGCCTTCCCCGTAGACCACCATGGACGAGGCCAGCACCAGGCGGGGGACGCCGCTGCGGCCCATGGCCTCGAGCAGCACCGCGGTGCCGGTCACGTTCACGTCGGCGTAGGCGGGCAGATCGGCCAGGTCGACCCCGAGGCCGACCAGCGCGGCCTGGTGGCAGACGACGTCCGCGCCCGCCACCGCCCGGCGGACCGCGTCGGGGTCACGGACGTCCCCCACGGCCAGGTCGAAGTTGTCCGGGAGGTAATCGGGCCGCCCGGCGTGCACGGCCGGGGTCAGCGAGTCCAGGCCCTGGACCTCGTGGCCCGCCGCCCGCATGACATCGACTGCGTGGGAGCCGATGAATCCTGCGGCCCCGGTCACCAGAATTCGCATGGCAGCAGCGAATCACGCGGCCAAGCTGGGCTCATACGGTGCGCGACGATACGTCACAGGTCCGTAAGGGTCGATCACGGTGCTTCCGGGCTACGGTCAGGCCATGCGGATCGATGTCATCCTGCCCTGCCTCAACGAGGCCGAGGCGCTGCCCTGGGTCCTGTCCCGGATGCCGGCCGGGTTTCACCCCATCGTGGCCGACAACGGCTCTACCGACGCGTCTGCCAGCATCGCGGTGGAGCACGGGGCCACGGTCGTCCGGGTACCGCAGCGTGGCTTCGGCGCCGCCTGCCACGCGGGGCTGGTCGCGGCGACCAGCGACATCATCTGCTTCATGGACGCGGACGCGTCACTGAACCCGCTCGACCTCCCGCAGGTGGCCGACCCGGTCCGGCTCGGCTCCGCAGACCTGGTGCTGGGCCGCCGGATGACCCGCAGCCTGGGCAGCTGGCCGGTGCACGCCCGGGTCGCGAACAAGGTCCTCGCGGCAGAACTGCGCCGGCGCACCGGGGTGCGCCTGCGCGACCTCGGGCCGATGCGCTGCGCCCGCCGCGCACAGCTGCTCGGACTGGGCCTGTCCGACCGTCGCTTCGGCTACCCGCTGGAGATGGTGATGGCTGCGGCCAACGCCGATTGGAGGATCGACGAGGTGGATATCCCCTACCTGCCCCGGTCTGGGCGGTCCAAGGTGACCGGCACGGTGAGCGGGACGGTGCGGACCGTCCGCGACATGCGGCGGGTGCTCGTCTCATGACGCCGGCCGAATGGCCCTTCGCCCCGAACCCCGGCGCGGCGGGTACCGGATCCTCAACCACGCTCGCGGCCCAGCTCATCGTCCTGGCCAAGGCTCCGGTGCCGGGCCGGGTCAAAACCCGGCTCACCCCGCCGTTCACCCCGCAGGAAGCCGCGATGCTGGCCGAGGCGGCGCTCGTCGACACGCTGGAGGCCGGGGCCAGCGCCTCGTTCGCCCGGCACACGCTGTCCCTGGACGACCAGCGGGCCGCACCGGGCACGCTGCGGGCGGAGCTGCCCACCCGCTTCGAGGTATCGACGCAGCGCGGCCAGGGGCTGGACGAGCGGATCGCCGCCGCGTTCGACGACGCCTACGCGCAGCTCGCCGTCCCCATCGTGCTGATCGGCATGGACACCCCCCAGGTGACCCCCGGGCTGCTGGAGACGGTGGCGCAGCCGCTGGCCGCCGGGGAAGCGGACGCCGTGTTCGGGCCGGCCGAGGACGGCGGCTTCTGGCTGCTCGGCCTGCGGAAGCCGGATCCGCAGCTGATCCTGGGCGTGCCGATGTCGGTGGATCACACCGGCCGGGTCCAGCTAGACCGGCTGCGTGACGCCGGGTTGCGGGTCCGCCAGGTGCCGGAACTGCTGGACGTGGACACGGCGGAGGACGCGGAACGCGTCGCGCAGCAGGCC
>DASQRM010000134.1:0-3063 GCA_035642895.1 Streptosporangiaceae bacterium
CAGGCCGCGGGCGCCGGGCCTGCTGAGCAGGCCCCGCAGCAGTTCAGCTGCTTCATCCCAGCTCAGGCCGCCTGGGTGGCGGTAGTCGACAGCGGGCATGATGGCGTCATCGAGGACATCCACGTCGAGGTGCACCCAGAAACCCTGCAATCCTGGCCTGGTCACGATGGCCAGCGCCCGGTCGAGGATCAGGGGGATGGTCCCGGCGCGCAGGTCCCGGTAGTCCAGCACGGTGATTCCGCTGTCCCGGACGTGCTCGGTGCCGAATCGGTCGTTGTCGTCGAAGACCCGGTACCCGGCCAGCGCGACGTCCTCGGCCCGCACCAGCGGCGCCAGCCCGTCCAGGTCGGTGAGTGGCCGGGGGCCGCGGCCGGTGGCGAGGGCCAGGTTCAGCGAGGCGACCTCTCCGTGCGGCTCGTCGCCGGGGTGCTGGAAGTCGGCGTGCCCGTCCAGGAAGACCAGTCCATAACGGCCTCGCCGCCGCAGGGCCAGCAGCGGGCCCAGGACAATGCTGCAGTCGCCGCCCAGCACCACGGGCAGCCGGCCGGCCTGCAGCGCGGACTCGATGACACCGGCCAGGGAGAAGGCCACCTCGGCGATGCCGCCGGGGTTGAGGACACCGGTGGCTATGTCGCGCCGGTCGTCATAGACAGGCACCGCCACATGCTGCGCGTCATCGCAGCCCAGCCGGGCATGCAGGCCGGCGGCCCGCAGCGCCGCGGGCGCCCGTTCCACCCCGCTGGGGCGCAGTCCCAGCGGCGAGGGGACCTCGACGATCAGCGGACGCATCCACGCCTCCACCCAGACTTGGTTCCCACCCAGAATCGGCTCCGAGCCGATCGTAACCCCGGCTAATCCGGCGGCCAGGCGGCTTCGACCCTCAGATGGGGTACCTCGTGGGTTCGGTGGTGTAGGTACGCCCGGCCGGGGTGGTCCACCGGAAGGTGCCGTCGGCGAGCTGGTCGACCTTCCACTTGGAGTGCTGCTTGAGCCGGTGGTCGTGACGACACTTCGGGCCGCCATTACAAAGGCAGGTTCGTCCGCCCGCTTCGTATGGGATGTTGTGCTCGAAGTCGCATCGGCTGGCGGGTCGCCGGCAGACTGGGCTGGTACAGGTGGCGTGCCGGACCTGGGACAGGTGTCGGAGCTTGACGCCCGGATCGTGGCCCCGGCTTTCAAACCGGTGGTCGCAGTCCTGCGTGGTCAGCGGGTCGAGGGTGACCAGCAGGTCCGGCCCGTTTCCGGGGGTGTGCAGCCGCCAGGTGCCGTAGCCGCCGGGCGGCCCGTCCCGGCTGGCCGGGGTGAAGGTGAACCCCGGCGGCCCTGGTCCTGCGTGCCTCCTTTGGTTCTTGGGTTCGGGACGTGCGCAGCCGTGACCGACAGCGTGGCCATGCTCGTCGGTCACGGTCACGCACCAGGTGCTCTTGGGGTTGGCCGCGGCGGCAGTGGCCAGGTCGCGGGCCAGCCAGGGGTCGATGGGACCCAGCCCGGCGAGCTCACCAGGCCGGTTCGCGAGGCCGGTGATGGTGACGAGCGGAACGGTCAGCGTGACCCGCCCAGCGAACCCGGCTGGTGCCGCCGAGGGTGGCGGGGCATCCGAGCCTGCGGGCCCCGGCCCGCCGGAACCGCCATCCTCGCCTCCGTCTGCGTTGCCGTGGCGAGGACGGGAATCCTTGCCCAGGAGCAGGTCCAGGTAGGCGCGGGCGCGCAGCTCGTCCATGCCGCCCTCCAGGCCCGCCTTTCGCAGTTCGGTCGCCCAGGCCGAGATCCGCTGGTCCGCGGCCAGCACCTCGTCCGGCGGAAGTTCGCGGCCCATCAGGGCGGCATTGCCAGAGTCCTCGGCCCACCGCTCCACCCGGGCCTCCTGGGTGGCCGCCTCCCGGCGCTTCTTCGCCTTCTCGGGAGCGACTTCCATGACGGCGCGGGCGATGGCGGCGCGTAGACCGCCCGGGGTCAGCCGTCCGGCCCGGTCGAGGACTGCGGCCTCGGCGGCGCGGGATTCAGCTTCATCCAGCAGCGCGGTGACGTGGGCGATCAGCTGGGCCTTATAGCGAGAGATGATCCCGTCACGCAGCGCCACGGCGGTGCCGGGCAGCCGGACCGCCAGGTCCCGGGCCAGGTCCAGCAGCGTCCCAGCCGCTGTGCGGGACTCGGCGAGCGCGCTGGCCAGCTCGTCGTCGATGAACTCCGCATAGGTCTCCGGCATCTGTCCTGGCGCCTCGGGCTGGCGGTCTCTCCCGGGGTTGCGGCGGTACAGCTCCGCGATAGCGGCAAGCTTGCGGGCGGTCATGTGGGCTTCGAGGCGGTCCCATGCGGACAACACGCCGAGCAGCTCGTCATCGGACACGCCCTGGTAGGAGTCATCGTCCCCGGCCGCGGCATCAGCCGACAGGGCCAGGCCAGGGCAGGCGGGCATGACATCCAGCGCCATCCCGGACCCGAACGACGCTGCCTGGCTCGCGGATTCTCCAGGGTAGGCCCGCGCCGAGCCAGGCTGCCCAGGGCCGCGCCTGCCCGCCATCGCGGCCCATACGGCGGGCCCGGCCGCAGCGCCTTCGCGCGCCTCGGCGAGCTCCTCGGCGGTCAGCGGGGTGAAATCCTCCCAGTCCTCATTGGCGTCGAGGTCGGGCGGCTCGCCGTGCTCGCGGGCCCGGTCCAGCCAGGTCTCCCGTTCCGGGTCGCGGTCCAGCCAGGCGAGATCCTCATCCCACCCAGGGTCCGCGGGAACCGGTTCCGGAGGCATGTATCACCACCCGTTCGGGATATCAGGCTATGTAGAACATAATAGCGGAATACGCGTTAATTCTCCACAAGAAACGCCCAGTTGGGCGAGAATTTAGAACTGAGAAGCTAGGGTTTGTCATGTGACGGAAGGTGTGGCGGGGTGCTGCGGGGGAGCGGGCGGCTACGCGGTCGCGGCCGTGGTGCGGTAGCGGGTCATCGGGCCGAGGAGGCCCGGGACCACGGCGTACGGGATCATACCGAGGCGCTTGACGACGGCGACCGAGGCGGCGTTGCCCTCGTCGACCTCCGCCAGGACCTCGGGCAGGCCGAGGGGACCGA
>DASQRM010000135.1:0-4062 GCA_035642895.1 Streptosporangiaceae bacterium
TACCAGCACGTCCCGTTCCGGCAGGACACGTCGTTCCTGGCCATCGGGGAGCGGACGAACGCCAACGGCTCCAAGGCGTTCCGGGACGCGCTCATCGAGGGCCGCTACGAGGACTGCGTGCAGATCGCCCGGGCGCAAACCCGCGACGGCGCCCACCTGCTGGACCTGTGCGTGGACTACGTAGGCCGGGACGGCCCGGCCGACATGGCTGAGGTGGCCGGGCGGCTGGCCACGGCGGCCACGCTGCCGCTGGTGATCGACTCCACCGAGCCGGAGGTGATCCAGACCGGGCTGGAGCTGCTGGCCGGCCGGGCCGTGGTGAACTCGGTCAACTACGAGGACGGCGACGGGCCAGGCTCGCGGATCGCCCGGGTCATGCCGATGATCGTCGAGCATGGCGCCGCGGTGATCGCGCTCACCATCGATGAGCAGGGCCAGGCCCGCAGCGCCGAGTGGAAGCTCGCGGTGGCCACCCGGCTGATCGAGGACCTCACCACCAACTACGGGCTGCGGACCTGCGACATCATCGTGGACTGCCTGACCTTCCCGATCGCGACCGGGCAGGAGGAGACCCGCCGCGACGCGATCGAGACGATCGAGGCCATCCGCCAGGTCAAGCAGCGCTACCCCGACGTGCAGACCACGCTGGGTGTCTCCAACGTCTCGTTCGGGCTCAATCCCGCCGCCCGCGCCGTGCTGAACTCGGTGTTCCTGGACGAATGCGTGCGGGCCGGCCTGGACTCCGCGATCGTCCACGCGTCGCGGATCATGCCGATCGCCCGGATCCCCGAGGAGCAGCTGCAGACCGCGCTCGACCTGGTCTACGACCGCCGCCGGGAGGGCTACGACCCGCTGGCGCGGCTGCTCGAGCTGTTCGAGGGGGTGGACGCGGCCGCGGTCAAGGCCAGCCGCGCCGCGGAACTGGCCGGGCTGCCGCTCTGGGAACGCCTCAAGCGCCGGATCATCGACGGCGAGCGGGGCGGCCTGGAGGCCGACCTGGATGAGGCGGTCGCCCAGCGTCCCGCCCTGGAGATCGTCAACGACGTCCTGCTGGACGGGATGAAGACGGTCGGTGAGCTGTTCGGTTCGGGCCAGATGCAGCTGCCCTTCGTGCTCCAGTCGGCCGAGGTCATGAAGCTCGCGGTCAGCCACCTGGAACCGCACATGGAGCGGTCCGGTGAGGATGGCAAGGGCCGGATCGTGCTGGCCACGGTCAAGGGAGATGTGCACGACATCGGGAAGAACCTGGTCGACATCATCCTGACCAACAACGGCTACGACGTGATCAACATCGGCATCAAGCAGCCGGTGTCGGCCATCGTGGACGCGGCGACCGAGCACGGCGCGGACGTCGTGGGCATGTCCGGCCTGCTGGTCAAGTCCACCGTGGTGATGCGCGACAACCTGGCCGACCTGAACAGCCGGGGCCTGGCCCGCCGGTGGCCCGTGCTGCTCGGCGGCGCCGCGCTCACCCGCGCCTACGTGGAACAGGACCTGGCCAGCCTGTTCGACGGCGAGGTCCGGTACGCCCGCGACGCCTTCGAAGGCCTCCGCCTGATGGATGCCTTCATGGCCGTCAAGCGGGGCGAGGCCGGGGCCCAGCTGCCACCCATGCGCGAGCGCCGGGTCGCCGCCGGGGCGCGACTCAAGGTCACTGAGCCGGAGGCCATGCCCGCCCGGTCCGACGTGGCCACCGACCACCCGGTGGTCGTCCCGCCCTTCTTCGGTGACCGCATCGTCAAGGGCATCCCGCTTTCCGATTACGCAGCGTGGCTGGACGAGCGGGCCACGTTCATGGGCCAGTGGGGGCTCAAGCCCGGTCGCGGCGCGGACGGCCGGTCCTACGCGGAGCTCGTCGAGACGGAAGGACGGCCACGGCTGCGGATGTGGCTGGACCGGGTGCAGAGCGAGGGGCTGCTCCAGGCCGGGGTGGTCTACGGCTACTTCCCGGCGGTCAGCGAGGGCGACGACCTGGTCATCCTGGACGACGACGGGGGTGAGCGGGAGCGCTTCACCTTCCCCCGGCAGCGCCACGACCGGCATCTGTGCCTGGCTGACTTTTTCCGCCCGGCGGGCTCCGGCGACCCCGACGTGGTCGGCTTCCAGCTGGTTACCGTGGGCCCGGCGATCAGCCGGGCCACCGCGGAACTCTTCGCCAAGAACGCCTATCGCGAGTACCTGGAGCTGCACGGGCTCTCCGTCCAGCTGACCGAGGCCCTCGCGGAGTACTGGCACGGCCGGGTCCGCGAGGAGACCGGCCTGGCCGGGGACGACCCGGCCGACCTCGACGGCATCCTGAAGGTCGGCTACCGCGGCTGCCGGTACTCGTTTGGCTACCCGGCCTGCCCGGACCTGGAGGACCGGGCCACAGTGATGCGCTTGCTGCGGCCCGAGCGGATCGGGGTGGCGCTGTCGGAGGAGTTCCAGCTGGAGCCGGAACAGTCCACCGACGCCCTGATCACCTTCCACCCCGAAGCGCGGTACTTCTCGACATGACGTTGCAGGCCAACCTGACGCTGCAGGCGGTCACATTCGACATGGACGGGCTGCTGGTGGACTCCGAGCCGCTGTGGTTCGAGGCCGAGGCCGCGATCATGACCCGGCTGGGCAGCCCGTGGGGACCCGCGGATCAGGAGCACCTCATCGGCGGCTCGCTGGCCCGGTCGACGGCCTACATGCAGAGCAAGGCCGCGCAGCCGGTGCCGCAGGAGGTCATCGGAAAATGGCTTACCGAGGGCATGGCCGACCTGGTCCGGGCGCGCGGGGTGCAGGTGATGCCAGGCGCGCTCGAGCTGCTCGCCGAGGTCGCCGAGGCGGGCCTGCCTTACGCCCTGGTCACCTCCGCCGAGCCGGAGATCATGGCGGCCGCGCTGGACTCGATCGGGGTGCGCTTCCCGGTCACGGTGTGTGCCGCCGACGTGGCCCGCGGCAAGCCCGATCCCGAGCCGTATCTACTGGCGGCCGCCCGGCTCGGGGTGGCCCCGGGGCGGTGCGTCGCGCTGGAGGACTCACCCACCGGCATCAGGTCCGCGTACGACGCAGGGCTCACGGTGGTCGCGGTGCCCAGCGTGCCGCCCCCGCCCGGGCTCGCCCGGCTGACCGTCCCGTCGCTGCGCGCGGTCGATCTCGCCACCCTGCGGGAGGCCGCGGCCCGCCGGGCGCGGGGCGACCCATGACGGAGCCATTGTGATTCGGTCACAATCCAGGCACGACGTTGCCGTAACCCTGGCGCGGACCAGGCAAAACGGGAGATCCTCCCGGTAGGGGCCCCGGTAACCGGCTACCTCACGGCCTTATGCCGTGACGGCCGGGCAATTTTACCGTCACGAGCAGCAGGGAGCGCCGCTAGATGGCAGCACCGCTTGACGTGCCCACGTCTGGCGACCTCGTACCCGAGAGCGTGCTCGAAGGGGTCAGTGGTAAGGCCATCGAGGGCCGCTCGCTCGGCCAGATCGCCTGGATGCGGCTGCGCCGCGACAAGGTGGCCATGGCGGGCGGCGGCATCGTGATTTTCCTCATTCTGGTGGCGATCTTCGGCCCGTTCCTGGTGCAGAACCCGAATATCTACCACGCGAACCTGATCAACCCGACATTCAGCCGACCTAACGGTCCGTTCGGCGGGATCAGTCTCGCGCACCCGTTCGGCGTCGAGCCGGTAACCGGCCGGGACATGCTCAGCCGCGTGGTCAACGGCGCCCGGGTGTCACTGCTCATCGCGTTCCTGGCCACCGCGCTGGCGGTGAGCATCGGTGTGGTGATGGGCGTCATCGCGGGCTATTTCGGCGGTTGGGTGGACGCAGTGATCGCCCGGGCGATGGACGTCTTCCTGGCCTTCCCGCTGCTGGTGTTCGCGATCGCACTGGTCGGCGTTGTCCCCTCGTCGGCATTCGGGCTATCTGGGAACTCGCTGCGGATCGGCCTGCTGGTCTTCGTGATCGGCTTCTTCGCCTGGCCCTACATGGGCCGGATCATCCGCGGGCAGACACTGTCCCTGCGCGAGCGGGAGTTTGTCGACGCCGCGCGTAGCCTCGGTGCCCGCGGGCCCTACATCCTGTTCCGCGA
>DASQRM010000136.1:0-10982 GCA_035642895.1 Streptosporangiaceae bacterium
CAGGCGTCGCCACCGCGGGTACGCCGGACCGTCCGCGGGCGGCCGTCCGCGACCAGGTAGTGCGGGGCCGCCCGGGTCACTGTCGTGGTGACCAGGTCTCCGGGGCGCGGTGCGGTGTCATCCGGGGCGAAGTGCACCAGCCGGTTGTCCCGGGCCCGGCCGGACAGCCGGTGGGTGGCGCCGTCCTTACGGCCCTCACCCTCGGCCACCAGCACCTCGACGTCGCGCCCGGCGAACACCTCGTTCTCGGCCAGTGACACGTCCTCGACCAGCGCGGCGAGCCGCTGATAACGCTCCGCGACCACCGCCGCGGGTACCTGCCCGTCCATCCCGGCCGCCGGGGTGCCCGGGCGGGGTGAGTACTGGAACGTGAACGCCCCGGCGAAGCGCGCCTGGCGGACCAGGTCGAGGGTGTCTTCGAAGTCACGATCGGTCTCACCGGGGAAGCCCACGATGATGTCGGTCGTGATGGCGGCGTCCGGCATGGCCGCCCGGACCCGGTCCAGGATGGCCAGGTACTTCTCCCGCCGGTAGGCGCGGCGCATGGCCCGCAGCACCGCGTCCGAACCAGACTGCAGGGGCATGTGCAGCTGCGGCATCACGTTCGGCGTCTCGGCCATGGCGGTGATCACGTCGTCGGTGAAGTCCCGCGGGTGCGGCGAGGTGAAGCGGACCCGCTCCAGCCCGTCGATCCCGCCGCAGGCCCGCAGCAGCTTGCCGAAGGCCAGCCGGTCACCGAAACCGACGCCATAGGAGTTCACGTTCTGCCCGAGCAGGGTGACCTCGATGACCCCGTCCCCCGTCAGCGCGCGGATCTCGGCCAGCACGTCGCCCGGCCGCCGGTCCTCCTCCCGCCCGCGCAGGCTCGGCACGATGCAGAACGTGCAGGTGTTGTTGCAGCCCACCGAGATGGCCACCCAGGCGGAATAGCTGGACTCACGGCGGGCCGGCAGGACCGAGGGAAACCGCTCCAGCGACTCGGCGATCTCTACCTGCGCGGCTTCTTGCACCCGCGCCCGTTCGAGCAGGGCAGGCAGCGAGCCGATATTGTGCGTGCCGAACACGACATCGACCCAGGGCGCCCGCTCGGCGATACCGGCCCGGTCCTTCTGGGCCAGGCATCCGCCCACGGCGATCTGCATTCCTGGCCGGGACTGCTTGACGGGAAGCAGATGGCCCAGGTTGCCGTAAAGCCGGTTATCGGCGTTCTCGCGGACCGCGCAGGTGTTGAATACGACAACGTCCGCGGGTTCCCCGCTGGGGGCACGCTGATAGCCAGCGTCTTCGAGCAGGCCAGCCAGCCGCTCGGAATCGTGCATGTTCATCTGGCACCCGTAGGTGCGTATCTGATAGGTGCGGGAGGCGCTCATTTCGCATCCGAGGGTACGCGCACTGCACGGCATGTCCGGAATCTCCCCGGGGAGTCCCGTGGCATGTCCGGAACCTCCCCTGGCAGACTCGCGAATGGTAGACGATATCCCCTATGACAGACAGCGTTCCAGCTCCCCGAATCCCGTACGGTGCCTGGCCTTCCCCCATCACCGCGGCCGACGTGGCCAAGGGACAGGTGCTGATCTCCTACCCGATGGTTACGGGCACCGACGTGTGGTGGCAGGAGCGGCGCCCGGACGAGGGTGGCCGGGTGACGGTGGTGCACTGTGACGCAGCTGGTCACCAGCAGGCGTTGCTGCCGGCGCCGTGGAACGCGCGCAGCCGCGTACACGAGTACGGCGGGCGGTCGTACCTGCCGGTGCCCGCGAGGCCCCGGGACGGCAGCACCATCCCGGCGGGCCAGGCCATTGTGTTCGCGAACTATGCCGACCAGCGTCTGTACTTTGCGGCAGGGGACGTGGCGACGGAGCATTTGGCAACGGAGCCGGTGAGCGCCGACCGGACGAATGCGCCGGCCGCAGCGGCATCGGCCGCGGCGGCGTCGGCCCCGGAACCGCTGACCCCGCCGGCTACCGACGACGGGCTGGGCGAGCTGCGCTTCGCGGACTTCATCTTGTCAGCGGATGGGCAGGAGGTGTGGTGCGTCCAGGAGCGGCACGAGGGCGGCAAGATCACCCGGAGCCTCGTCGCGGTGCCGCTGGACGGGAGCGCGGCCGAAGATCCCGCGGCTATCCGTGAGCTGGTCAGCGGCTCCGACTTTTTTGCCTTCCCCACGTTGTCCCCGGACGGGAGCCGGCTGGCCTGGATCTGCTGGAATCACCCGCGGATGCCCTGGGATGGGACCGAATTGCGGGTGGCCCAGATCTCCGAGGGGGTGCTGGGGCGCGGGCGGCTGGTTAAGGGCGGGATGAGAGAGTCCGTGCTGGCACCGGTGTGGCGCGATGCGACCAGCCTGTACGTGGTCTCGGACTGGCCCGGCTGGTGGAACCTGTACCAGGTCGGTCTGGTCGGCGAGCCGGCCCAGGCCCTGTACCCGGCCGAGGAGGAGTTCGCCGAGCCGTTGTGGCAGCTGGGCGGGCGGCCATACGCGATGCTGGGCGACGGCCGGCTGGCTGTGCTGCACGGTCAGGGCGGCATGCAGCTGGGGCTGCTCGACCCGGAGACCGGGGAGATCGCCGACCTCGACCTGCCGTTCCAGGAGTTTCATGGTGGCGTGTCCGCGGACGGGAACACGATCGTAGCGGTGGCCGGTGGCCCGCAGACCCCGCTGTCGGTGGTGCGGGTGGACGCGGCCACCGGGAAGTCCGAGGTGCTGCGCCGGGAGACCGAGGAGGGTCCCGGGGCCGGGTACCTGCCGGTGCCGAACCAGGTCCGGCTGGAGGGGCACTACGGGCGCAACGTGCACGCGCTGGTGTACCCGCCGACGCACCCCGACGCGGTGGCCCCGGACGGGGAACTGCCGCCCTACATCGTGTGGGCCCACGGCGGCCCCACCTCGCACGTGGTCGGCCTGCTCGACCTGGAGAAGGCCTACTTCACCAGCCGCGGCATCGGCGTCATCGACGTGAACTACGGGGGCTCCACCGGATACGGCCGCAGTTACCGGGAGCGGCTGCGCATGCAGTGGGGCGTGGTGGACGTGGAAGACGCGGTGGCGGCCGGGCTGGCGCTGGCCGACAAGGACGAGGCCGATCCGCAGCGGCTCGGGATCCGGGGCGCGTCGGCAGGCGGCTGGACCGCGCTGGCCGCCGTGACCACACAGGCGGCCAGGCAGCGGGTGTTCAGCGCGGCGGCGTCTTATTTCGGGGTGGCCGACCTGCGCGAGTTCGCGGCGGAGACGCACGACTTCGAGTCGCACTACCTGGACGGCCTGATCGGCCCGCTGCCCGGCTTCGAATACGTCTACGCGGAACGTTCCCCGGCCGGCCACGTAACCGACGCGACCTGCCCGGTCCTGCTGCTCCAGGGACTCGATGACCCGATCGTGCCCCCCCGCCAGGCCGAGAGCATCGCGGCTGATCTGTCCGCCCACGGCATCCGGCATGCCCTGCTCACCTTCAAGGGCGAGTCGCACGGCTTCCGCCGTACCGACACGATCATCACCGCGCTCGAGGCAGAACTGTCGTTCTACGGGCAGGTGCTCGGCTTCACCCCGCCCGGCGTCCCCCAGCTGAGCCTGACCGAGCCGCGGCAGCTGGCCCAGGAGGCGGCGGCCGCCCAGCAGGGGGACGTGCCACTGGGGCCGGGCCAGGCGTCGGAGCTGAACGGGGAGGACGCCGGGGCGCCGGCGGCACCAGTGGCACCGGCGGCCAAAACCGCGAGCTGAGCCCGGCTTTGGCGGCCAAATCCGCGGGCTGAGCCCGCCGGTCAGCGGGCGAACTCGGTGGCGCGTGATTCCCGGACGACCGTGACCCGGATCTGGCCCGGATAGGTGAGTTCCTCTTCCACCTGCTTGGCCACGTCCCGGGCGATGACCTGGGCCTGGATATCGTCCACGCGCTCGGGCTTGACCATCACACGGATCTCCCGGCCGGCCTGCATGGCGAACACCTTTTCGACCCCCGGCTGGGCGGTGGCGATCTGCTCCAGCCGCTCCAGCCGCTTCACGTAGGCCTCGAGAGACTCACGCCGGGCGCCCGGCCGGCCACCGCTGATCGCGTCGGCCGCCTGGGTGAGCACGGCCTCGACGGTGCGGACCTCGACCTCGTTGTGGTGGGCCTCGATCGCGTGCACCACGTCGGTGGGCTCACCGTAACGCCGCGCGATCTCCGCCCCGATCAGGGCGTGGCTGCCCTCGACCTCATGGGTCAGGGCCTTGCCCACATCGTGCAGCACCGTGCAACGTTTCAGCAGGGCCGGGTCCATGCCGAGCTCGCTGGCCATCATGCCGGCGATGTGCGCGGACTCGACCAGGTGCCGGAGCACGTTCTGGCCGTAGGAGGTTCGGTAGCGCAGCCGGCCGAGCAGGGTGACGAGTTCCGGGTGCAGGTCGGTGATGGACAGTTCCACCATCGCGTCCTCCCCCGCCCGCACGCACAGCTGCTCCACCTCGCCCTTGCTGCGCTCGTAGGCCTCCTCGATGCGCTGCGGGTGGATCCGCCCGTCCAGGACGAGCCGTTCCAGGGTGAGTCGTCCCACCTCACGGCGGACCGGATCGAAGCAGGAAAGCAGGACCGCCTCGGGGGTGTCGTCGATGATGAGGTTGACCCCGGTGACGGACTCGAAGGCCCGGATGTTCCGGCCTTCCCGGCCGATGATCCGGCCCTTCATCTCGTCGCCCGGAAGGTGCAGCACGGAGACGACGGACTCGCTGGTCTGCTCACTGGCCACCCGCTGGATGGCCAGGGTTACGATCCGCCGGGCCCGTTCCTCGCCGTCCCGCCGGGCCGCGTTCTCCGTCTCCCTGACCAGCAGGGCCGCCTCGCGCTTGGCCTGGTTCTGGATGCCGGTGACCAGTTCCGCCTTGGCCTGATCCGCGGTCAGCCCGGCGGTCTGTTCCAGGACCTGGCGACGTTCCTCGTCCAGCCGGTCCAGGTCGGCCCGGCGGGTTTCCAGGTCGCTCCGGGTCTGGTCCAGGCTCGCGGAGCGCTCGTCCAGCTTGCCGAATTCGGCGTCCAGGCGGCTCTCCCGTTCGGCCAGCCGGGCTTCGCGCCGCTCGAGATCGGCACGCAGATCGCGGGCCTCGGCCCGGACCGCGCGCAGTTCCTCCTCGGCGTCCCGGCTGGCCTGGGCGGCCTTGTCCGAGGCCAGCCCCGCTTCGCGGACGATGGCGGTGGCCTCGGTCTGCGCCCGGGCCCGGACCTGATCAGCTTCCTGGCTGGCTTCCTCCAGCGTCCGCTGGGCGGCGGCCGTGACGGACGCGGACTCCGCGCCGGCCGGCTCGGCCACCGGCGGCGGCGCCGCCACGGCGGGCCGGTCCCGGGCCGGCGGCCTGCGCAGCACGACGATGAGCGCAAACACGGCGGCCAGCAGCCCGACCGCCCCGATAACGAGAGAGATTGTGCTGCTCATGGCACACCCCAATCCTGCTCGCCGGCCCTGGCACCAGGGTGTGGTGCCAGGGATAAACCCTGGAGCGAGGGGTCATGCCCGCCATCCACCGGCCGCTGCGTGCGTCCGGAGCACGCCAGACTTGAGGCGTCACGCGTACCGGTGGCCTATACCCGGTCAGGCCAGCCTGACCGGGCCACCCGGATGGACAGCATCCAGCTGACCGCACCGGGCGGTACCCGGCCGGGTGTTGCCACCTTTCACGAAAGCGCGCGTACCTAAAGTCCCGGCCAGGCCGTAGCCCGGCCGTCCTGCCTGGCCCGGCTGAGAGCCCCGGTCCGGGGCCCGGAACCCGGGCCTATCAGCCCGGGTGAGCGTCCTCGCCTGGGCCAGACACCAACCAAAGTCCGTGACCGTCAGCCGGTCACGAGCCGTATTTACTCGTTTCATCCGCATGGCGCGGAGTAACACCTCGCTGCCGTGAGGTTAAGCGGAGATAACGTTTTGGGCAAGCCGTGCGTTGCGTTCTTCTCAAGTCTTACCCTACGGAACCGGGCTTTTACCCTGAGCCACTCTCGCTGTCGAGAGCAGTGAAGGCCAGGTCATCGAGGTCCATCCCGGCGCCTGCCGTATCGATACCTTCCTGCTCAATGGCCTCCCGGACGACACGGTAGGCGATCGGCGCCGGATAGCCCTTCCGGGCCAGCAACCCGACCAGGCGCCGGATCCGGGTCGGCAGTGGCTTGCCCCGGCTGGCGGCAAGGCCCTTGTCCACCAGTCGCCGCGCGGTAGCCATCTCGTCGGCGGGGTCGAGGGCACTTACCGCCGCGCTGATGTCCGGCCCGTCCACGCCGCGCTGCTTGAGCTCGGCCGACAGCGCCCGGCGGGCCAGTCCCCGGCTGTGATGCCGCGACTCGACCCACGCGCGGGCGAAGGCCGCGTCGTCGATCAGGCCCACCTCGGCGAAGCGGGCCAGGACCGCGGCGGCCGCGTCCCCGGGCACGCCGTGGCGCTGCATGGCCTCGGCCAGCTGAGCCCGGGTCCGCGGCCGCCCGGTGAGCAGCTGCAGGCAGAGCTGCCGGGCCTGCTCCTCCGGATCCTTGACCTGGCCAGCGCCGGGCTGGCCCGGCCCGGACCCATCCGGGCCGGGCTGGGCCGCCGTTACCCTGGCCGCCCGGTCAGGCACCGCCGCCTACGCCACTCGGCGCCCCCGCGGTCCGGCCTGCGGCCGCGCGGCCCGCTGCGGCCCGGCCCGCCGGAGCGCCAGTTGCCGAACCATTGGCTCCCGGGGCTCCGGCCGGAACTCCGTTCGCTGACCCGTTGGCTCCGGCTCCGGCAGCCGGGTCGGCTTCCGCGTCGATGCGCGGCCCGACGCCGAGCTTCTCCTTGATCTTCTTCTCGATCTCGTTCGCGAGGTCCGGGTTGTCCCGCAGGAAGTTGCGGGAGTTCTCCTTGCCCTGGCCGAGCTGATCGCCTTCGTAGGTGTACCAGGCCCCCGACTTGCGGACGATCGACTGCTCGACTCCCAGGTCAATCAGGCCGCCCTCCCGGCTGATGCCGGTCCCGAAAATAATGTCGCACTCCGCGACTTTGAACGGCGGGCTGCACTTATTCTTGACCACCTTGATCCGGGTCCGGCTGCCCACGGCCTCGGTGCCGTCCTTCAGCGTCTCGATCCGGCGCACGTCCAGCCGCACCGAGGCGTAGAACTTGAGCGCCCGGCCGCCGCTGGTCGTCTCGGGGCTGTTGTGCACCATGACCCCGTCGACGAAGTAGTTGTGCGATCCCTCAACCTCGATGTCGAACCGGTTCATCGACCTCGTCGGCGGCTTGACATGGATGTCCAGGATCCTGGCTGGCACCAGGCGCATCTCAGCCGGGACAAACTCCGGCTCTACCCGGAACTGCCCGCGGAATCGTGGCAGGAGCTTGTACTCCATCGACGGATGAACGTAAGGCGCGACAAGCTTCTGGAACTTCTCTGACGCCGCAGTAGTGAACTGCAGGACGGCCTGGCTCCGGGAACCACGGGTGACGACCCTGACGTTGAGCTGGTGAGTATCCCGCAGGTAGCCGGCGAGCCGCTCACGGGAGCCCGGGCTCATCGCCTGCACGCAGATCTCTATCCGGCCGGTGCCGCCCCGCGTCCTTTCCTGGACCCCCTTCGACCTGACCGTGAAGCAGCCATCGTCCATGTACCAGACCGCGAGGGCGAATGGCGTGAGCGCCTTCAGGTACTCCCAGCTGAGGTGCTTCTTGCCGTCCCCGAAGTACACCGCCTCACGCAGTTCAGCCAGTTCGGGAAGCGGGGTCAGGTCAGCGAAGATCGCGCCCTTGGCATTGGAAGACAGCGTGCACCCGATGTTGCCGAGGAGGCTGACCTTCCAGTCCAGGTACGCGGCCTGCTTGGCTCCGTGGCCCATCCGGAACCGGGTACCTGACCTGCCGCGGTGATTCGGCGAGAGGCTCCCATCCCCCATCAGCGCACCCAGGATGAGCTCCATCTGCTGCCCGCTCAGCCGCCAGGGCTCGGCGAGGGCAACGCGGTCACCTGGGATAAGCTCTCCTGCTTCACGCCAGCCTCCAGGCGTCCGGACCAGGTGGTTCTCCGTCGCTGCGAACTGGGCCCTGCCGTTCCCGCCTGACTTGGCCACGGTGAACTGGAGGAACTGCTCGGTCCGGCCGTTGTTGAACCAGTTGACGATGCGGCGCGGCACTATGCGCCCGGATTCCGGGTCGTAGGAGAGGACCTCGACGTCCTGGCGCTGGTTAACGATCTTGCCGATCTTCTCCTGCCTGCCGTCCGCCAGGGTCACCCGGGTCCCGTACGACATGCAGCCGAACATCACCCCGACCTTCTCGCGCAGCTGGTTGATGAAGATCGCGGTGGTCTTGGTCTGGCTCAGCGCGCCGGTGATCTTCCGCAGGGCCTGGGACATCAGCCGGGCCTGGAGGCCCACGTGGCTGTCACCCATCTCGCCCTCGATCTCGGCCCGGGGCACCAGCGCGGCCACCGAGTCGATGACGACCACGTCGATCGCCCCGGAGCGGATCAGCATGTCCGCGATCTCCAGGGCCTGCTCCCCGGTGTCCGGCTGGGAGACGAGCAGCCCGTCGGTGTCCACGCCGAGCTTCTTCGCGTAGTCCGGGTCCAGCGCGTGCTCGGCGTCGATAAACGCGGCGATTCCCCCGGCCTTCTGCGCGCTAGCCACCGCATGCAAGGCGAGGGTAGTTTTCCCCGACCCCTCGGGTCCGTAGATCTCGACGACCCGGCCCCGGGGCAGGCCGCCGATGCCCAGCGCGACGTCCAGCGCGATGGCACCGGTGGGGATCACTTCCATCGGGGCACGGACCTCGTCGCCGAGCCGCATGATCGAGCCCCGGCCGAATTGCCGTTCGATCTGGGCGAGAGCAGTCTCCAGGGACTTGTCCCTGTCACCGCCGGTCCGGTTGACTGCCCTGTCGGTGCCTGCCATGGGAACTCCCGTTGGATTCAAGAGCTTGCTTGCTGGTTCAGTTGCCGGTCCAGAAGGTACGTGCCGCCACCGACAATTCCGCGCACTGCCCGTCCAGTTGCCGTGCCGCAAGGTCGCTGGGCCACGGAAAGGAGACCTGAATGGCCACCCCCAGGCCACCACCTTAGGCGAACAACTGTTCGACGGTGATGCCAACACGCCGCATCCCCGGAGAAAATTCGCCCTGGCCCGGCCGGCGCTCAGGCCCGGGACGAGGAGATGACAAAGGTGGCGTGCGGCGTGACGTGCACGATGTCCCCAGCGTCCGGGGGCATGACGCCGGAGGGATAGGCGTCGATGCGGAGCTGGTCGGGTCCCGGGCGGCCCGCGGCGTCCCAGGCCTCGACCAGCTCCTTGAGCCTGGCTTGCTGCTGCCGTGCCTCTCCATAGCCGCGGACGGTCAGCTGGAGCATCGGCCCACGGGCCGGATCGCCGCTTGTGACGCCCGGGTCGCCGGGATTCGGGGCGCCCAGATCAGGCCCACTGACATCAGGCTCATAAAAATCAGGCCGGCTGAAGTCGAGAACGGCGAGGCCGGCCCGGCCCGGAAGGCAGGGGCTGGCCCGCCGCGTGACACCGCGCACGGTGAAGTCGATCATGGCGGGCACGCCGCTCGCATCGGCCGCGTCGGGCGGCCCGCTGTAGGTCAGCGTGGCCAGGGCGGGCTCGCGGAAGGCAAGCCAGGGGCGCAGGCTGGCGAACACGTCCCCGGACCACGCATTGATGCCGGTGCCCGGGGCTGGCCCTCGATGCCCCAGGACGTCGGCGACCAGGGCCGCGTCCACGTCCGTCTCCGCCGCCGCCTGGAGGTGCACCCCGGGATGCCCAGGCACGGGCAACCGCTGATCGCCGTTGGCCATGGCCCCCGTGAGCGGCATGAACTGGCACCCGCACACGGCCACGCTGCGCAGGTAGCCATCGGCGGGGGCCAGGGCCACGCACTGCTGGACGCCCCGGATCGACAGCGGTACCACCAGCCGCCCGCCGGAGGCTAGCTGGCTGGCCCAGGCCGGGGCGAGATCTGACGCACCAGCGGTGACGATGATCCCGTCATAGGGGGCCCGGCCGGGCCAGCCTCGGGCCCCGTCCCCGCAGATCACCTCGACGTTGCCCACGCCCGCTGCCGCCAGGTGGCTGCGGGCCTCCTCGGCCACCTCCGGGTCGATGTCGATGGTGACGACCCGGCCGGAAGGGCCGACCAGTGCCGACAGCAGCGCGGCGTTGTAGCCGGTGCCGGCGCCGATCTCCAGGACCGAGCCGCCGTCGGGGAGACGGAGCTGTTCCAGCATGGCCGCGACCATGGCCGGCTGCGAGGCTGAGCTGACCGGCCACCCGTCCCGGTACCGCGTCACGATGGCCTGGTCCGCGTAGGCCTCAGCAAGATCCGCCCCCGGGAGGAAGACATGCCTCGGCACCCGGCCGAGAACCGCCGCTACCCGGGGGTCGGTCAGACCACTGCGCGCCCGGAGCTGGGCGACCATTCCGGCGCGGAGGCTGGCCCCCGCGTCACCCGGCACAGCATCACCGGATACGGAGTCGCCACCCCCAGCATCACCAGGCAGGAGGGCGTCAGGCACGGGTCAGCGCAGACGTTGCGGGACGTCGAACTCTGCGCAGACCGCCCGCCACACGGTCTTGGCGTCCACCCCATCAGCCAGGGCCTGATCGACGGTCCGCTCCCCCAGCGCGGCCAGGACGTGATCCTTGGCCACGCTGGTGGCGTACGCGTCGCCGAACTGCTCCCGCATCCGCGTCCAGAACTCGCTGAGCCGCACGGTCCTCCCTGATGGCTGCCAGGACCGCCGGGCCCCGAGAGCACCGATCCGTCCTGCCGGCGAGGGTACCGGCGCCCGACCGGCAATCCCAACCCCGGAGCCCAACCCCGTAGCCCAACCACCGGCCAGCCCGCCGGTCCGACCCGCAGCCTGGACGGACCTACGACTCATGTTCGTACAAACAATGAGGAATGGGCATAGTTCTGTTGGGGAAGGGTCACCACGGGGCGTCCCGCAATGACATGAGAGAATTTCCGTAGTTCCTGGGCGCATCCAATTCGTACGGCCGACCGGTTTCGCGGGCAGGCCC
>DASQRM010000137.1:0-2920 GCA_035642895.1 Streptosporangiaceae bacterium
ACCTGGACCTGCTGGCCAGGCTGTTCCCCGCGCTCGCCCTCCAGCAGCTGGTGATGTCCGGGGAGCTTCCCGGTACCCGATTCGCCTGCCAGATCATGGACGAGGTCGTCTATCCCCTGGCCACCGCCCCAGCCGCCCGCGTCAGGAAGGGCACGCCATGACCCAGCCCGCAGATGCCAGGCCCGCCGCACCGGACCACCGGTGGCTGATCCTGGGGGTGATCGCTCTGGCGCAGCTCATGATCGTGCTCGACGCCACGGTCATGAACATCGCGCTGCCGACCGCGCAGCGCGACCTGGGGTTCACCATCGTGGACCGGCAGTGGGTGGTCACCGCGTACGCGCTGGCGTTCGGCAGCCTGCTACTGCTCGGCGGCAAGCTGGCTGACCTGCTCGGCCGGAAGGTGACGTTCGTGGCCGGCCTGATCGGGTTCGCCGTCGCGTCCGCGATCGGCGGGGCGGCGGTGAACTTCGCCATGCTGGTGGCGGCGCGGGCCTTGCAGGGGGCGTTCGGGGCGTTGCTCGCGCCGTCGGCGCTGTCCCTGCTCACCGTGACGTTCACCGACTCCAAAGAACGCGGCAAGGCCTTCGGCGTGTACGGCGCGATCGCCGGCGCCGGCGGCGCGATCGGGCTGCTGCTGGGCGGGATACTCACCGAGTACCTGTCCTGGCGCTGGTGCCTGTACGTGAACCTGATCTTCGCCGGCATCGCCGTCGCCGGCGCCGTGACCCTGCTGCACCGCCAGGGCGCGCCGGGAAAGCCCCGGCTGGACCTGCCCGGCGCGGCCCTGGTCTCAGGGGGAATGTTCTGCATCGTCTACGGCTTCTCCAACGCCGCCCTGCACAGCTGGCACGTCCCCTCCACCTGGGGCTTCCTCACCGCCGGGGTGATCTTGCTGGCCGGGTTCGCCTGGCGGCAGGCCCACGCGGCAGAGCCGCTGCTGCCCCCGAGGATCGTCCTGGACCGCAACCGCGGCGGCGCCTACCTGACCATGCTGATCGCCGCCACCGGCATGTTCGGCATCTTCTTGTTCCTCACCTACTACCTGCAGCAGACCCTGGGCTTTTCCCCCGTGATCACCGGCGTGGCCTTCCTGCCCATGATCGCCTGCCTCATGGCGGCCTCGATCACCTCCAACATCGTGCTGATGCCCCGGACCGGACCCAGGCCGCTGGCACCGGCCGGGCTGCTGCTCGCCGCCGTCGGGCTGGCCCTGCTGACCAGGATCGGCGTGCACTCCAGCTACGCCACCGCCGTCCTGCCCTCACTGCTGATCATCGGCACGGGCTTCGGCCTGGTGTTCGCGCCGGTGTTCAACTCCGGCACTTTCGGCGTCGCCCCTCAGGACGCCGGCGTGGCCTCGGCCACCGTCAACACCGGGCAGCAGCTCGGCGGCTCGATCGGCACCTCCCTGCTCAACACCATCTTCGCCAGCACCGTCGCCAGCTACATCGCCGCCCATCTCAGCCCGGCCACCGCGGTCCGCGGCCGGCCGAGCCCGCAGCTGACCGGGCTCGCCCTGGTCCATGGCTACACCACCGCGTTCTGGTGGTCCGCCGCCATCCTCGCCTTCGGCGCGGTCGTCGCCGTGACACTGTTCCGCAGCGGGCCGCTGACCCAGCCAGCCGGCCCGGCCCACGCGACCGGGACAGTCACTGCTGCCGATCAAGACGCTGCCCGCCGGACCGCCCTGCCCTGAACGGAGTATCACCCAACCCCGCTGGCCACGTCAGGGGTTAGCCCAGAGGTCGTCCACCCCGGTCAGGTCCACCGCTCCGGCCCGGTACCCGACAGGCTTCATCGGTCAGCCTTCTGGGAGGTCAGGTCGAGCACGCCGGCCTTCGGAAAATGGGCTCGTGACGGGGCATACGCCGGGGGACGATAGCCGGGTGGAGTTGCCAAGGGTGAGTTACCTCGTGTGCGCCAACCCGCGCAGTGGCACCGAGTTGCTGTGCCGCTGCCTGGCAGCCACGGGCGTCGCCGGCCGCCCCCAGGAGTACTTCCTGCCCGAGGATCCTGCCAAGCTGCCGGACTGGCGCTTCTGGGAGGAGGGGCCCTACGCTGCCGGTCATGACGTGAGCGACAGAGAGAGCTACCTGTCCCTTGTGTACCGGCTCGGCACTACTCCCAACGGGGTGTTCGGCGCCAAGATCCACTGGAACACCCTGCGATGGGCGCTGGCGAAGTTCTCGGAGATGCCCCGCTTCGCCGACCTGGACCGGGGCGCGATCCTCCGCACGGCGTTTCCTGACTTGCGGGTCGTAGATGTCACGCGAGGTGACCGGGTCCGCCAGGCGGTCTCCTGGGCGCGGATGGCCCAGGACGGGATGTGGGTCGACCCCGTCGGCCAGCCGGAGCCTGCGTGGCCGCCCCCTGCGGGCCCGCCGCGCTATGACTACCGGCTCATCGCCGCCCTGGAGGCCCTGATCGCCGAGAGCGAGCCCGGCTGGCGCCAGCTGTACAACGAGCTCGGGCTGAGCCCTACCAGGTCGTCTACGAGGAGCTAAGCAGCCCAGATGGCTACGAGCAAACGATCCGGGGCGTGCTGGCTCATCTCGGACTCGCGGATTACCAGGGCCCGATCCCGGCCCCCCAGACGCGCCGTCAATCCAACGAGCTGAACAAGACCTGGGTAGCCGCCTTCCTCGCGGACAGGACGTCCCGCCAGGAACGCTGAGCTGGCAGGCAGCCGGTCCCGGCCTCGCGGTACAAACCTGTCACCTTGTGCGCCTCCACCCCATCCAAGCTGCCTCGACTCCACAGCAACCCGTGAATGGACACGCGGCCGGACCTAGTCTGCGGCCGGACCGCTGATCCTGACCTCGCTCCCGCCCCACTGCGCTGGCAGGCCGAAAGCTACTGGCGGCGCCGATTCCACCGCGAACTGTCCTGCCTGGCTGCCGGCTCGCTGTCACCGCGC
>DASQRM010000138.1:0-2091 GCA_035642895.1 Streptosporangiaceae bacterium
GACGGGCCGCAGGCCCTGACCGTGGTCACGTTTCCCAGCGCCGGGGAGGCGCTGCTCGCGCCCGCCCTGACCGCCATGACGACCGCGGCCGGGCACCCCATCGAGATCACTGTGATCGAGGCCGAGCCCGACGAGGCGCTGGCGGCGGTCCGGGACGGCCGGGCTGATCTCGCGCTCGTCTACCACTTCCACACCACCCGGGTGCCGCCCGCCTGGCCGGCCGCCGCCGGCCCGGGCAGCTACATCCCGCTCGTCGCCGACCCGCTCCGGCTGCTGGTTCCCGCGGGCCACCCGCTGGCCGGACGGCAGGCCGTCAGCCTGGCCGAGTTCGCCGGCGAACGCTGGATCCAGGGATGGGGCGACACCGGCGATGTCACCGACATGCTTGCCGCCCTCAGCGGTTTCCGTCCCCACGTCGCCTGCCGCTCCAGCGACTACCGCTTCATGTGCGCCCTGGTCGGCGCCGGTGTCGGCGTCGCCCTCGTGCCGAGCCTCGCCCTCACCGGCAGCCCGCAGGTGCGCGACCTCCAGATAACCCCCGAGCCCACCCGTCACATCGGCGCCTACCTCCCCAGGCGGCACCAGCCGAATCCAGCCGCCGAACGACTGCTCGCAGCACTCCGCACTCGCGCTCACGAAACCGCCGACCCGGACCGGATACTGCCGACCGCTACTGACGGGAGCGGCGAGGCCGGAACTTGATGAAGGCCACGATGGCGACGGCCACCAGCAGCCACGGAGAGAACAGCACGTGCAGGACGAAGCCGAGGACGGCGAAGGCCACGATGGCGGCGACGACCAGGGCGATGATGGCGGGCATGGTGATCGTTCTCCTGTGATGCCGGGGTTCTTGCTTTCTTGATTCAAGCCTGCCGCCGGCGGCGGCTTCCGTCGATCGGGATCAGCCCCGGTTTCACACCCCGGGGACCTCAGGGTTGTCCCTGACCCCGCCCCGTCGGCTGGTCGGGACGATGGATCTCCTTGACATGCGACCTAACCGAAAAGCTATAGTGCTAGGTACCTAGTTAAAGTGAGGTCGTGGTGATCGAGTTCCACCTTGACGCCCGCTCCGGGGTCGCGCCGTACCGGCAGCTGATCCACCAGGTGCGGCAGGCGCTGCGGCTGGGGCTGCTGCGCGAGGGTGACCAGCTGCCGAAGGTCAAGGACGTGGTCGCCGGGCTGGCGATCAACCCGAACACGGTGCTGAAGGCCTACCGGGAGCTGGAATACGAGGGCCTGGCGGCGGCCCGCCCGGGGATCGGCACGTTCGTGACCGGGACGCTGGACGGCGGGCCGCTGGCCGCCCACGGGCCGCTGCGCCACGAGCTGCAGCGGTGGCTGGCCAAGGCCCGCCGCGCCGGGCTGGACGACGAATCGATCGAGGCCCTGTTCGTCAGCACGTTTCGGTCCGCAGCTGAGGAGGACATAGCGTGAGCGCCGTCCTAGAAACCAGCAGGCTCGGCAAGCGGTACCGGCGATTGTGGGCGCTGGCCGACTGCACGCTGAGCATCCCGAGTGGGCACGTGGTGGGCCTGGTGGGCCCGAACGGGGCGGGCAAGTCGACTCTGCTGAACCTGGCCGTCGGCCTGCTGGCGCCGACCGCGGGCACGATCGAGGTGCTCGGGAGCCCGCCGGCGGCCGGCCCGGCCGAACTGGCCCGGGTCGGGTACCTGGCCCAGGACGCGCCGGTTTACGCCGGGCTGTCGGTGGACGATCACCTGCGGCTGGGCGCGCGCCTCAACCCGGGCTGGGACGCGGACCTGGCCCGCGGCCGGATCGAGCGGCTGGACCTGGACCCGCACCAGAAGGCCGGAACGCTGTCCGGCGGGCAGCGCGCCCAGCTCGCGCTGACCCTCGCCGTCGCCAAGCGTCCCGAGCTGCTGATCCTGGACGAGCCGGTGGCCAGCCTGGACCCGCTGGCCCGGCGCGAGTTCCTGGCCGACCTGATGGAGGCCACCGCCGAGCAGGAACTGTCGGTGGTGCTGTCCTCGCACCTGGTCGCGGACCTGGAACGGGTGTGCGACTACCTGATCGTGCTGGTCGGCTCGCGGGTGCGCGTCGCCGGGCCGGTCGACGAGCTGCTGGCTGCCC
>DASQRM010000139.1:0-6032 GCA_035642895.1 Streptosporangiaceae bacterium
CGGCCGGCTGGCGGCGGTGATCCTTGCCGCTGTTGCCGTGGCTGGCGTCCACCATCACCCGCCGGGCCAGCCCGGCGCCGGAGATCATCTCCAGCGCGGTGCGCACCGGCCCGGGCTCGTAGTTGGGGCCCGGGCGCCCGCCCCGCAGGATGACGTGGCAGTCGGGGTTGCCCGCGGTGGTGACCACCGCGGCCGCCCCGGCCCGGGTCACGCCGAAGAAGGTGTGCCCCGCGGCCGCGGCCCGGCAGGCGTCCACGGCTACCCGAACATCGCCGTCGGTGCCGTTCTTGAACCCGATCGGCATGGAGAGGCCGGAGGCGAGCTGGCGGTGCACCTGGCTCTCGGTGGTCCGCGCGCCGATCGCACCCCACGCCACGGCGTCGGCGATGTACTGCGGGGTGATCGGGTCCAGCCACTCGCAGCCGACCGGCAGTCCCAGGGAGACCACGTCGAGCAGGAACCGCCGGGCCAGCCGCAGGCCCCGGTGCACGTCGTGGGTGCTGTCCATGCCGGGGTCGTTGATCAGGCCCTTCCAGCCGGTCACCGTGCGCGGCTTCTCGAAGTAGACCCGCATGACCACGAGCAGGTCCTCCCCGAGCTCCTCGCGCAGCGCGCCCAGCTGGCGCGCGTAGTCGAGCCCGGCGGCCGGATCGTGCACTGAACAGGGGCCCGCCACCACCAGGAGGCGGTCGTCCTCGCCGTCCAGCACGGCGCGCACCTCGCTCCGGGACCGCTCGACCATGTCCGCCTCGGCGGGCCCGAGCGGGAGTTCCTCCAGCAGCGCCGCGGGCGAGAGCAGCGGCTCATAGCCCAGGATCCGGGTATCGCTGGTGTGCGGCATCACGCTCTCCTCCCGCGAGCGGGCTGCCCGCATCTGCCATTCTGCCGGACGGGCCGGCGTGATCAGGGACCCCAGCCCCGGGGCCGGACGCCTGCGTGCGCGCACGGCCCCGGCGCGGAAATTCATGAGCCGCAACGAAAACCGTCTCCCGCGCCCCACTCTCCCGGCTCCGGCGGACCGGCCGGCTGGTCAGGGGACGAACGCCGCGAGCGGCCGGTCAAGGGACCAACACCGCGAGCGGCCGGTTAGAGGACCAACCGCGAGCCGCCGGTCAGGGGACGAACACCGCGAGCGGCCGGGCCACGCCGTCTTTCTCCTGCACGAGCGCGATGAGCGTGCCGTCGGGCCCGAACGCCGCCACCGGGCCGGTCTCGCCGCCCGCGCCGGGCAGCCGGCCGCCGTGCGAGAGCGAGCGGGCTTCGTCCGCGGTGAGCTCGCGGGCCGGGAAGGCCGCCGCCGCGGCCTGGGCCAGCGGCAGCACGCTCAGCTGGTCGGCGAGCTCGTCGAGGGTGTGCGCGGCGCTCAGGTCGTACGGGCCGACCCGGGTCCGCCGCAGTCTGGTGAGGTGCCCGCCCACGCCCAGCGCTTCGCCCATGTCGCGGGCCAGGGCGCGGATGTAGGTGCCGCTGGAACAGCGCACCTCGACCGCCACA
The DNA here is from genome assembly GCA_035642895.1 of Streptosporangiaceae bacterium. Taxonomy (GTDB): domain Bacteria; phylum Actinomycetota; class Actinomycetes; order Streptosporangiales; family Streptosporangiaceae; genus RYN-230. Next base: position 1,495 of record DASQRM010000139.1, read on the forward strand.
TCCAGCAGGTCCCCCGGCGCTGGGGCCGGGAGGCCGGCGCCCGGGAGGCCGGCACCCGCGAGGCTAGTGCCCGGGAGGCCGGCGCCCGGCGAGCTGGCCGGGGCGGGCTGGATGGCCTGGACGGTGAAGGACCAGACCGTTACTGGCCGGGGCTTGAGCACCGGGGGTGCTCCCTCGCGAGTGAGCTGGTAGGCCCGGCGGCCCGCGACCTTGATCGCGCTGACCGAGGGCGGCACCTGCTGGATCTCCCCGGTCAGGGCGGCTGCGGCCGCATGCACCTGGGCCAGGGACAGGTGGCCGGCGGGCCGGCCCGTGGTGACCGTGCCCTCGGCGTCGCCGGTGTCGGTGGCCTGGCCGAGCCGGATGGTGGCCTGGTATTCCTTGTCGGTCAGGGTCAGGTGGCCCAGCAGCCGGGTCGCCTTCTCCACGCCGACGACGAGCACCCCGGTCGCCATCGGGTCGAGGGTGCCGGCGTGCCCGACCCGGCGGGTGCCGGCCAGCCGCCGGATCCGCGCCACCACGTCATGCGAGGTCAGGCCGCTGGGCTTGTCCACCACGATCAGCCCGCTCGGGGCGTTCCCCCGGGCGTCGCGGGGCATGGGCTAGCTGCTTTCCGCGAGCAGCCCGCGCAGCCGCGCGATGGCGTCCTCGGCGCTGCCGGCCAGCGTGACGCCGGCCGCGTTGCGGTGCCCGCCGCCGCCCAGCCGGGAGCAGGCGCGGCCCACGTCCACCTTGCCCTTGGACCGGGCGGACGCCTGCCACAGCCCGTCGTCGGACTCCTTGAGGACGATGGCCACTTCTGCTTCGTCGGTGCGGCGCAGCACGTCGATCACGGACTCGACCGCGTCGAGGGACAGGCCGTGCGCGGCCCGGTCGGCGCGGGTGACCGAGGTCCACACCAGGCCGTTGCCTCCCGCGGCGTCCGGCTCCAGCGTGGCCCGGCCGAGCACTGCGGAGAGCAGCCCCAGGTAGCCGAAGGGAGCCCGGTCCCACAGTTCGTGAGCCACCATGCCCGGCTCGATCCCGGTGCCCAGCAGCCGCGCCGCCGCCTCGTGCACGGCGGGTGTGGTCGCGGAGTACTTGAAGGAGCCGGTGTCGGCGACCAGCCCGGCGTAGAGGCCGAACGCGATATCCCGGGTCAGCCCGACGCCGGCCGCATCGACCAGGTTCAGCACCAGCATGGCGGTGGCCGCCGCGGCCGGGTCGATCAGGTTGACCGTGCCGAACTGGGTGTTGGAGGCGTGATGGTCGATGACGATCAGCTGGTCGGCGCGGGACGCGTGCCCGGCCAGGACACCCAGCCGGTCGATGCTGCCCGCGTCGAAGGTGACCATGAGCTCGGGGCGGTGCGGGTAGGCGTCCGGCGGGCTGAGCAGGCTGAGCCCGGGCAGGAAACGGAGGATCTCCGGGATCTCGAACGGCTCATCGCCGAACGAGGCGACGATGCGCTGGGGGCGACGGCTGGAGGCGCGCAGGGCATGCGCGAGCGCCAGCATGGAGCCGAGCGCATCGGCGTCCGGGCGCACATGGCAGGCCAGGCACACCTCGTCCGCGGAGTCCAGGAGGGCCAGCGCCCGGGCCTGCTGGCTGGCCAGGTCAGTCACGGTGGTGAGTATCCCGCGCCTTGATCGGCGGCGGCGGACGTTCCGCCGAGAAGATCGTCGTCATCCAGCTCATCGCCGGGCAGGTCGTCGTCATCCAGGTCGTCTGCGGCGGCGCCCGGGGGCTCGCGGTACGGATCCGGGTCACCGGCTGGCACCGCGCCCTCGCGCACCGCAGCCAGCCTGGCGTCGGCCTCGCGGGCCCGCGCCACCAGGTCTTCCATGTGCCGGGCCCCCTCCGGGAGGGTGTCGGCCACGAACGTCAGGGACGGTGTGTGCTTCAGCCCGGTCTGGTGGCCCACCTCGGACCGGATCACCCCCGTCGCGCTGGCCAGCGCGACCGCGGTGGCGGTCCGTTCCTCGTCGGATCCGTAGACGGTGTAGAAGACGGTGGCCTCGCGGAGATCGCCGGTGACCCGGGCCTCGGTCACCGTGACGAAGCCGAGCCGGGGATCCTTGATCCGCCGCTCGAGCATTTCCGCCACGATCTGGGCGATGCGGTCGGCGAGCTTGCGCGCCCGGGCCTGATCCACCATGAGTTCACTCCTCCTCAGTCAGGAGCCGTTGCCGCGCGGACAGAAGTTCGATGTCGGGACGCGCCGCCACCAGACGCTCACAAGCGTCGAGCACCTCGACGGCGTGAGCGGCGGTGGAGGACACTACCGCGACCCCGATCTCCGCCCTGCGATGCAGGTCCATGTGCCCGCTCTCGGCCACGGCAACCCCGGGATAGCGGCGGCGGACCTCGGCCACCACCGAGGCCACCGCCGACCTTTTCTGCTTGAGGGAACGGACGTCACCAAGCAGAACATCCATCGTCAGGGCCCCCAGGTACACGACGCCCTTCCCGGCTGTGTCCGCATGGTCTGGGGCTCCCCGGTCCCGGCCGCAGCCGGGACCGGGGGCTCTTGTCCTAGGCCCGCGGCTTCTCCCGCATCTCGAAGGTCTCGATCGTGTCGCCGACCCGGATGTCGCTGTAGCCGATGCCGATGCCGCACTCGTAGCCCTCGCGGACCTCGGTCGCGTCCTCCTTGAACCGGCGCAGCGAATCCACGGTCAGGTTGTCGGAGATCACGACGCCGTCGCGGATCAGCCGGGCCTTGCTGCCCCGGTTGATGGTGCCGGAGCGGACCAGCGAGCCCGCCACGTTGCCGACCCTGGGCACCCGGAAGATCTCCCGGATCTCGGCGGTGCCGAGCTGGGCCTCCTCGAACTCGGGCTTCAGCATGCCCTTGAGGGCCGCCTCGATCTCCTCGATCGCCTGGTAGATGACCGAGTAGTAGCGGATGTCCACGCCCTCGCGCTGGGCCAGTTCCCCGGCCCGGCCCGCCGGCCGGACGTTGAAGCCCACGATCACCGCTTCGGAGGCGATCGCCAGGTTCACGTCGTCCTGGGTGATGGCGCCGACGCCGCGGCCGATGACCCGCAGCAGCACTTCTTCGCCCACATCGATCTTGAGCAGCGCGTCCTCGAGGGCCTCGACCGACCCGGACACGTCGCCCTTGACGATGAGCAGGAGCTCTTCCCGCTCGCCCGACTTGAGCGCGGACTCCAGGTCTTCCAGGGTGACCCGGGGCCGCCGCTGGGCGAACATGGCGTTGCGCTCGCGCGCCTCGCGGCGCTCGGCGATCTGCCTGGCCACCCGGTCGTCGCTGACCACCAGGAAGCTGTCACCCGCGTCGGGTACGGCGGTGAGGCCGAGCACCATCGCGGGGCGCGAGGGCGGTGCGTCCGGGATCGGAGCGCCGTTCTCGTCGAGCAGCGCCCGGACCCGCCCGAACGCCTCGCCCGCGACGATGGAGTCGCCGACGTGCAGCGTGCCCCGCTGGACCAGCACTGTGGCCACCGGGCCGCGGCCGCGGTCGAGGTGGGCCTCGATGGCCACGCCCTGGCCTTGCTGCTCCGGGTTGGCCCGCAGGTCCAGTTCCGCGTCCGCGGTCAGGACGACGGCCTCGAGCAGTTCCTCGATGCCGCGGCCTTCCCGCGCGGAGACGTCCACGAACAAGGTCGTGCCGCCGAACTCCTCAGCGACCAGGTTGTACTCGGTGAGCTGGGAACGCACCCGCTGCGGGTCTGCCCCCTCCTTGTCGATCTTGTTGACCGCCACCACGATCGGTACCCCGGCCGCCTGGGCGTGGTTGAGCGCCTCCGTCGTCTGCGGCTTCACGCCGTCGTCAGCCGCGACGACGAGCACCACCAGGTCGGTGGTCTCCGCCCCGCGGGCCCGCATGGCGGTGAACGCCTCGTGACCGGGGGTGTCGATGAAGGTGATCTTCCGCTCCTGGCCGTCCACTTCCGTGGTGACCTGGTAGGCCCCGATGTGCTGGGTGATCCCGCCCGCTTCGCGGGCCGTCACGTTGGTGTGCCGGATCGCGTCGAGGAGCTTGGTCTTGCCGTGGTCGACGTGGCCCATCACGGTCACTACCGGCGGCCGGGCGACCAGGGCTTCCTCGCCGCCCTCGTCCTCACCGAACTCGATGTCGAACGACTCCAGCAGCTCCCGGTCCTCTTCCTCCGGGGAGACCACCTGGACGTTGTAGTTGAGCTCGGCGCCAAGCAGCTGCAGCGTCTCGTCGTTCACCGACTGGGTAGCGGTGACCATCTCGCCCAGGTGGAACATGACCTGCACCAGCGAGGCCGGGTTGACCCCGATCTTGTCGGCGAAGTCGCTCAGTGACGCGCCGCGGGACAGCCGGATCGCCTGGCCGTTCCCGCGCGGGATCGACACGCCGCCGATCGACGGCGCCTGCATGTTGTCGAACTCCTGGCGGCGTGCCTTGCGCGACTTGCGGGCCCGCGAGGGCCGGCCACCGGGCCGCCCGAACGCACCCTGGGTGCCGCTGCGGCCGCGGCCTCCGCCGCCACCTGGCCGCCCACCAGTCATACCCGGGCGTGGGCCGGCACCGCCGCCACCGCCACCGGGACGGGGCGCGCCCG
>DASQRM010000140.1:0-26840 GCA_035642895.1 Streptosporangiaceae bacterium
CTCTTTGCCCACCCGATCGTCCGCACCGTGATGGTGGTCCTGGACGAGCGCGGTGACCTCTCGCCCGATACCGATCGTGGGCCCCCCGATCAGCTCCCAGTGCTCGCACTGGTAGCCGCGGACGTCAGCAAGACCTGGCCGAGCGACCAACGGATGCCGTACAACTCCAGCGCGGCCTGGTCTTGCGTATTCCCCGGATGTTCCCACCAAGCGGGATCTAGCCCCCTCGGCCAGCCAGCCGTGAGGACCTTCCCGGTGTCTGTGCTGGTCAGCGGAGGGTGTGGGATTCGAACCCACGATGAGACTCGCGCCCCATAGCGGTTTTCAAGACCGCCGCCATCGGCCACTAGGCGAACCCTCCTGGCGCAGCCCCCAGCCTCTCATATCCCGCCATGCCGCAGCGCCCGAGCTCAGCGCCCGGGACCAGCGCGCGGCAGCAGCAGGGTGTAAGCAGGAAGCGCAGGCGTCACCGGCCAGCCTGATCGCTGCGATCAGGGCCGTCGGCGCTCCCTGACTGGCTACGGAGGCTTTCCCATGACCGACGATGACTATCCCGCCCCGGCCAGCGGTTTCGTGGTCACCCAATTCCTGGTGGTCTCCGACCAGGACCGCTCTCGTGACTTCTACGTGTCGGTGTTCGGAGCAAAAGTGGTGAACGAACGTGATCCGGTCATCTTGAAGATCGCCAACAGCTGGCTCATCCTCAACGCGGGTGGCGGCCCTACCGACGACAAGCCGACGGTGACGCTGACGCCACCGGCCGACCCCAGCCGCACCAGTGCGTTCCTCAACCTCAGGGTGGCCGACATCGCCCAGGTCTATGCGGAGTGGTCGGCGAAGGGTGCCGAGTTCCTCACCGAGCCCAAAGACCACGGGCGCGAGATCCGGGCCTATATCCGCGACCCGGACGGTCACCTGATTGAGGTCGGCCAGACGACACCGAGGCCAGGCGCGCGGTAGCACGGCGGACTTCGCACGACACCACGAGATCGCCGGGAAACTGGTCAGCCCTCGGGCGGGTCAGTCGTTCGGCCGGTCAGCCCTCGGGCCGGTCAGCCCTCAGGCCACAGATCCTCCGGCTCACGCCCGCGGGTCTCCGGGAGCAGCCAGAACAGCGCCATGACCAGTGCCGCAGGCAGGAAGGTGACCACCCCGGCCACCCCGAACTCGTGAGCAGCGTTGGCGACCGCCCCGAACGTGACCAGGCCGGCCACTGCCCCGAGCACGCCGGACGCCGTGGTCCAGCCCACCACCGAGGCGCGGACCGAAGTGGGGAACAACTCGTTGACCAGGGCCCCCGCCGCCGGGGCGAAGACCGAGGCGGCGAACACGGCGGAGATGTAGCCGGCCAGCAGGGCCGCGGCGGAACCGCTGTAGGTCAGGGTGGCCAGCAGGGCCACGGCCACCATGGCCAGTGCGCCGGTCAGGCGCCGGCCGACCCGGTCCGCGAGCCAGCGTCCGGCCAGCAGCCCGGCCAGCCCGGCGATGCCCGACCCCACCACCATGCCCGCGGTCACGATGCCCCGCAGGTGCAGGATGTTCTGCGCGAACAGGAAGCCGAAGCTGTTGGCCGGACCGGTGATCACCGAGATGGCGAAGGCCAGGACCGCGACCACCAGCAGGCGCCGCCGGAAGGGCCGGGCCACCGCATCGAGCACCGGGATGGGATGCCCCGAGCCGGCGACGGCCACGGTGAACCGGTCAGGCTCCTGGACCCAGCGGCCGACCAGGGGCAGCAGGGCCAGCGGGATGAGCGCAAGGATGAACACCCCCCGGAACCCGATCGCGTGCGACGCCAGGCTGTGCACGATGGCGATGACCCCGGCTCCGGTGCCGTACCCGGCGGCGATGAGCGCCACGGCTTTGGCCCGGTCCGACGACGCGGTCTGCTCGGCCGCGATGACCTGCGCCAGTCCGTTCGACGCGCTGAGCAGGGGGCGCCCGCAGGCGAAGATGGCCACGAACCACCAGTAGCTGGGGCTGGCCGCGGCCAGCACGGTCAGGGCCAGCCCGGCGCCGACCGTGATGAGCAGCATCCTCCGGCGGCCGAAGTCGTCAGCCAGGCCGGTAATGGGCAGCGCGCCCAGCGACGCGAGGCGCATGATGGCCAGCCCGATGCCCAGGTCGGTACCGGACAGCCCGGCCTGGTCCGCGAGGCTCGTGCCCTGGCTCACCTCGCCGAAGCCCCGCGCCACGTCGCCCAGGGCGGCCACCACGCCGAACTGCCCGAACCCGGACGCGAAGGCGGCGATGGCCACCCCGACCACGGCCCGGTCGTACCAGCGGTGCAGATGCAGGCCCGCCGGTCCGGGTGGGGAGATCGGGCCTGGATCAGTGCTCAACCTGGGCTGCCTTCGCAAGGGGGCGCGGCATTTCCTACACGCGGTAGTGAGTAGGCTCTGCGTTGCAAGGAGGTTCCATGCTGCCCCCATTTGGCTGGCAGGCGGTCCTGGAACGCTGGGAATTCGCGCCTGTCGTAACGGCTATCGTCGTCGTCTTCGCCGCCCTGTACCTGTGGGGCGCGTGGCGGGTCGGGCGCCGTCATCCGGCCCGGCCCTGGCCGTGGTGGCGGAGCGGGCTGTTCCTGGGCGGTCTCGCGGTCGTCGTGCTGGCCACGGAGAGCGGCATCGGCGCGTACGACGATGTCCTGTTCTGGGACCACATGATCCAGCACCTCATGCTGATCATGATCGCGCCGCCGCTGCTGGTGCTGGCCCAGCCGGTCACGCTGCTGCTGCACGCCAGCCGGAACCCGCTGCACACCTGGGCCAAGCGGGTGGTGCGGTCCCGGGTGGTCACCTTCCTGACCTGGCCGCCGTTCGTCCTGATCCTGTACGCGGCGACTATCGCGGGCACGCACCTGACCGGCCTGCTGAGCCTGGTCCTGACCAACCCCGCGCTGCATAACGCCGAGCATGCCCTCTACCTGGTGGTTGGGTACCTGTTCTTCCTGCCAATCCTGGGCACCGAGCCCATCCGCTGGCGGCTGTCCTACCCGATCCGGTTCGTGATGCTGGTCGTGGCCATGCCGGTGGATACGTTCACCGGGCTGGTTCTCGGTACCGAGAACACGCCGATCAAGGGCATGACCGGGCCGCGCCCGGCCGGTTCGGCCGGCCCCGTGGCCGACCTGCACGCGGGCGGCGCGGTCATGTGGATCGCCGGCGACGCGATCATGCTCGGCTTCATGATGCTGGTCTTCCTGATGTGGGCGCAGGCCGACCGGGTCGGCACGCTCAACCGGGGCTGGCTGGAAGCCGTGCGCACGTCGAGCTTCGAGAGCCTGGTCGCCGCGCCGGCCGCGGACCGCGGTCTGTCCGGCCCGGACCGCGGCGTGGCGGACCCGGATCCCGGGCCGGCCCCCGGGGCGTCATCGGCCGGTGCGGAAGCCGGGCCCGCAGCCGCCGATCCCACCCCGGCCGTCGCGGGGGCGCGCGGCACCATCGACGACGACGAGCATCTGGACGCCTACAACGCCTACCTCGCCCGGCTGAACCGGCCCGGGCCCGGCCGGTAAAAAGGACGCCAAGCCAGTCCAATGTATTGGCCAGGAAGTCACTTCCTGGCCAATAGCTGAAAGAATCTTGGGCTCACCCTGAACCCCCCGCGCACTATTCCCGTAGCAAAGGGTGCGGCGCGCGAGCGGGGCGTTAGCTGCATGGTTGCCAGCTGGTGCACAACCCGGCCGGCTGGCCCGTGCTGGTTGTATGGTGCGCTTCTCCCCCCGCCCTGGCGCCGTGCCAGGGCGTCCACCGCCGGACCCTGGCATCCGGGTGGGAGAGGGGAAGCGGAATGTCATTCATCCATCGTGTGGCCCTCGCGTCAGCCGCCTCAGTGGCGACTTTCGCGGCGGCGGGATTGGCCATGGCGCCGGCTGCGGGGGCGCAGGCGCGGGGGACGGGCCAGGCGCATGGGCAGCAATCCTTTATCAGCCAATTCCACAAGATCTCTACCATCGCGTCGACGGTGCCGGGCAACGGCGACGTCAACCCGTACGGCGCGGCGGTGGTCGGCCGTAGTCAGGGCATCCTGCACCGCGGCAACGTCCTGGTCAGCAACTTCAACAACAAGGCAAACCTCCAGGGCACCGGCACCACGATCGTCCAGGTGTCGCCGGGCGGCTCGGTGCGCACGTTCGCCCGGATCAGCGCCAAGCACCTGCCGGGTGCCTGCCCGGGCGGGATCGGCCTGACCACCGCGCTCAGCATCCTGCACGGCGGCTGGGTCGTGGTCGGCAGCCTGCCCACCACGAACGGCATGGCCGCCACGGCCAAGGCTGGCTGCCTGCTGGTGCTGGACCGCTGGGGCCACGTCCGGGAAACCCTCTCCGGCCACGGCATTAACGGCCCGTGGGACATGACCGCGATCAGCAACCACCACGTCGCCCAGCTGTTCGTCACGAACGTCCTGAACGGGACCGTGGCGGCGAACGGCAAGGTGGTGAACAAGGGCACCGTGCTCCGGCTGACCCTGGCCCTTCATCGCCGTCACGCCCCGCACCTGGTGGCCACGACGACGATCGGGTCCGGATTCGGGCAGCGCACCGACCCGGCCGCGCTGGTCGTCGGGCCCACCGGCGTGGGGCTGAACTCCCACGGCACCCTCTTCGTCGCGGACAGCCTGGGTAACCGGATCACCGCGATCCCCGGCGCCCCGTTCCGGAACAACAGCGCCGGGACCGGCTTCCCGGTCACCTCAGGCGGCGCGCTGAACACACCGCTGGGGCTCACCGTGGCCCCGAACGGGAACGTGCTCACCGTCAACGGCGGTGACGGCAAGCTCGTCGAGACCACCCCGGCGGGCATGCAGATCGCCCACCGATTCCTCGACAAGTCCGGCAGCCCGAAGGGCGCGGGCGCACTGTTCGGCCTGGCCGTCGCACCGTACGGCTCGGGCCTGTATTACGTGGACGACGCGGTCAACACGCTGCGCTTGCTTCACTAACGCCACTACGGCCCGCCACACTCACACGGGCCGGCCGGGGCGTGGTGCCAGGGGAGAGGCGCCGCGCCCCGGCCCCATGTCGACCGCAATCATGAGCGCGGTGCCTTGTGTGCCCGGGCGCGCAGAATGCACCGCGCTGACGTGATACGGCCCGGTCGGCGACACGCCGGCAGGGCTTTCTACGTCAATCTAGGGATCTGGCTAGATCGGCCCATAGGCTGCTAGGCCGTGGACCCTGTACGTAATCCCTACGCGCCGGGCGCCGGCCAGCGCCCGCCCGAGCTGGCCGGCCGGGACCGGGAACTCAGCCAGTTCGAGGTCGTGCTGGAGCGGATCGCCCGCGGGCGCCCGGAACGCAGCATCGTGCTCACCGGGCTGCGCGGCGTGGGCAAGACCGTTCTCCTCAACTCCTTCCGCTCGATGGCCCTGCAACGGCTGTGGGGCACCGGGAAGATCGAGGCCCGCCCGGAGCAGTCGATCCGGCGCCCGGTCGCTGGCGCGCTGCACATGGCGGTCCGCGAGCTCGCCCCCCGCCATCGCGCCCCTGACCGGATCGAGCAGTTCCTCGGCGTGCTCAAGGCGTTCGCGGCCCGGGACCCTAAGGCGCCGAAGGGCACCTTCACCCCGCACCTGGGCATCGACGTGCCTGCGGTCCGGGGCCGGGCCGACTCCGGGGACATGGAGATCGACCTGATGGAGCTGTTCACCGATGCCGCCTCGGTGGCCGGCGACCTCAGCGTGGGCATCGCGCTGTTCATCGACGAGATGCAGGATGTGCCCGCGCTCGACATATCCGCGCTCTGCGCCGCCACCCATGAGCTGTCCCAGACCGGCGGCCCCCTGATCGTGGTCGGGGCCGGGCTGCCGCACCTGCCGTCGGTGCTGTCCGCCAGCAAGAGCTACTCGGAGCGGCTGTTCCGGTACGTGTCGATCGACCGGCTGGACCGGGCCGCGGCCGATCAGGCGCTGCTCGCTCCCGCCCAGCGGGAGGGAGCCGACTTCGAGCCGGACGCGCTCAGCGCGCTGTACCGGGCCGCCGACGGGTACCCGTACTTCGTGCAGGCGTACGGCAAGGTCACCTGGGACGTGGCCACGGACAGCCCGGTGACTGCCAAAGACGTCGCCGTGGCCAGCCCGCAGGCCGAGGCTGAGCTGGCGGTGGGCTTCTTCGGCAGCCGTTACGAGCGGGCCACCCCGGCGGAACGCGATTACATGCGGGCCATGGCGCAGCTCGGCGACGACCCGGTGCAGACCGCGCAGGTCGCCGACGAGCTCGGCCGTAAGCCGTCCAGCGTGTCCCCGGCCCGGGACGGCCTGATCAAGAAGGGGCTGATCTATAGCTCGGAGCGCGGCCTGATCGCGTTTACCGTGCCGCACTTCGGCCGGTTCCTGCGCGCCCAGCCCCTCTGAGCCCGGCCCCCGCCTGCTCGAAGGCCAGGGTCCTCTGGCCGAATATGGATCTTTCTAGGGCCGCGGGTAGACGCCCGTAGATAACTGCATAGCCTCCTGATGACCCCAGCCCTGGGCGGGCACGGGATGGCCCGGTGCGGCCGCGGGCGAGTCCGGGACCAGCGGCAGCACCGCCGTCTGGACCATGGGGCGCCGCCGTTTGAGCTGGACCGCGAACACTACTTCCGCGTTCTTGCCGTCGAGGCGGCAGGGGTAGACCACGTACCGCCAGCACAGCTCACGCCACATGTCGATGGGCAGCTCCGTGGTGATCGCCTGGGCGTGCTTGCGCCACTGACGGCTGCGGCGCAGCGCCGCGAGGGTGCGCCCGGCGGGCAGCTGGCGCAGCTCGCAGGGGTCGGTGTAGCCCAGCCGGAGCAGCGCCTCGCTGACTTCCGGTGACAGGGCGGCAATCAGCCCCAGTTCGGCGCAGACGACGCCGAGGAACAGCAGGGCCCCATGGTTGCGGGGCGGCAGGAACAGGGCCGGACTCTCGATCGAGATCAACGCGGCCCCGGTGAGCAGTGCGGCCCGGGCGATTGACCGCCACCCGGTCGGCTGGGTGCTGAAGTCGCCGAAACAGCCGCAGCCCAGGTCAGGGCGCCGGCCCCGGAGTTCGGCCAGGGCAGCCACGCACACCAGGAAGAACGCGGCGGCCGCGACCCGGGTCCCGGTCGCCGCGCGGGGCGCGAACAGCGCCGCGCCGCTGCGGGTTCCCACCGGGAAGACGGTCACCAGCAGGGCGAGCCCGAGGGACATCTCGAACGCGCACATGAGCATGGCCAGCGGGCGGCGGAGCCGGAGCGGGAACAGCTGGGTAGGGCCCAGCCCGGCATCCACTGAGCCGGAGCGCAGCACCCGGCCCAGCTTGGCCAGGCATCCGCCGATCAGGATGCCCGCGATCAGCGGCGGCTGGATGTCCTGCAGGTCCGCCCAGAGGGTCGCCGGGAGCCCTGGGCTGGTCATGCCCGTCCCGTCGGTGCCGGGCCGGGTGAAAGTGAGCCGGGTGAAGGTGAGCCAGGGGAAATCGAGCCTGGTGGCGGGGAGGCAGGTGAGCGGGACCCGAGCGAGACCGTGGCGTTGAAGCACCCCCGTTCCAGGTCACCGCCCATAGCCACGAAGCCGGCCATCGGCAGGTCGGCGACCCGTCCCCGGGGTGAGGTGCCACAGGTCACGCATCGATCGCAGAAGATCTGTGCGGTGGCGGCGCAGCCGGACACCGGGAGCACCCGGGCGCTGCCTGTGCACTCGTTGCGGACCTCCAGCAGGCTGCCGACCGACAGGTAGGGCAGCCGCGGGCACCCGGCCGCGGCCAGCGGCTGCTCGGGGCACGCAGTCTCCGGGTCGAGGGCCGGATACCGGACGCCGTCCGTATCCGCCGGGCCGGCGGCCTCGTGCCACACGGCCGACCCCGCGATGCGGACCGCGGCATGGCCCCGCACCGCGGCCGGGGCAGGCGCCTCGCTGGCCCGGTAGGCCGGCTGGGAAGTCGCGGGGACCAGCGCCTCCAGGAACCCCCGGCCGCGCAGCCCGATGAAGTCCACCAGGTAACCGGGCTCCAGCCGGGGGAAGCGCACCTGCAGCCGGCCCATGGCGTGCGGGGGGATCAGCACGGCCTGGCACCGGATGGTCCGGCCCACGTCGACGAGCATGCTCTCCCGGTCCCGCTCGACGATCAGCCCGGTCACCCGGCCCACGTTGGCCCAGATCCGGTCGGCGACGCTGCGCTGCCCCGGGTGCATCCGGACCACCACGCTGTCCCCGCTCTCGAGGGCGGTGGGATCGGCCGCGCGGCCCTTCCACACGACGGGCCCGGGTGGCAGCGCGATCCGCCGCTCCCCGTCCGGTCCGTAGATGGTGATGACTTGCGGGCTCGTGTCCACCACCGTCCCGGTTAACACGCCCGGGAAGCCCGCCGGACTGCGGCCCGGCCCGCCGCCGTGGACCGCGGCCTTGAGTAGCTGGCGCCGGGCGAGGCGCTCCGCGGACCCGGGCCCTGCGCAACGGACACAACACGCTAAGTCACCACGTTGGACAACCATCGACCCTCCCCCGGCAAATATCCCAGCTCATGACGATGGGGGCGGGAGAGGCACGCGTCAAGCGGTTCTGGCACGTTGCTCGCGGAGCAGCGCCTCGCCGGCACACTGCGTAACCGTGGGGACAGCGTGTTACCTGGGTACGGTTGGGGTGTGAGCGTCGGGGGCGATCACGTCGTGGCCGGTGCGCGGGGGAACGGGGCCACACCGCGCAGCAGGCACGCCGGGACTGAGGGTCAGAGCGAATCCGCGCGGGGAACGGCCGCGGGCGCGCAAGTCGAACGCGCCGCCGCGGCGCACGCGCCGTGGCCAAGGGCGCAGCAGGAGGAGCCACCGGCCCCAGGCGACCCTGCGTTCCACGAATACGTCACCTCCCGCAGCGGGTCACTGCTGCGCATGGCCTACCTGCTGACCCGCAACCGGGCCGATGCCGAGGATCTCGTCCAGGCGGCGCTGGCCAAGACCTACCAGGCGTGGGACCGGATCGAGGACCGCGGCGCGGTGGACGGCTACGTCCGCCGGGCCATGGTGAACACGCACATCTCCTGGTGGCGGCGGCGCCGGGTCGAGGAGTACCCGACCGACGAGATCCCCGATCAGCCCGTCATCGACCACGCAGGCGACAGCGAAGTGCAGGACGCGCTGCGCCGGGCGATCGAGCGCCTCCCGCAGCGGATGCGGGCCGCCGTGGTGCTGCGCTACTACGAGGACATGAGCGAGGCCGAGATCGCAAACGTCCTCGGAGTCAGCCTGGGCACGGTCAAGAGCACGGTGTCGCGGGCGGTGGCCAAGCTGCGCATCGACACCGACCTGCTCGAAAGCTGAGGAAGGCTGAGGGTAATCCGAGGTTCGGAGGGTGACGTTTGCCCTCAAGGCATGACACGATCCGACGAGAACCAGGTGGGACCGGTGCTGCTGCGCCGGGGGTGAATCACAAGGAGGTGGCCCGTGCTCAGCACGATGATGGACGTGCCCCTGACCGTGACCGCGCTGATGCGCTACGGCACCACGGTCTTCGGCGATAGTGAGGTCGTCACGTGCACGGCGGACGGCGTCCGGCGCCAGTCCTACGCCCAGACCGGTGCCCGCGCGGCCCAGCTCGCCGGCGCCCTGCGCGAGCTCGGCGTGGACGGTGACCAGCGGGTCGCCACCCTGCTGTGGAACAACTCCGAGCACCTGGAGGCCTACCTGGCCGTCCCCTCCATGGGCGCGGTCCTGCACACCCTGAATCTCCGGCTGGACCCCAGGCAGCTCAGCTACATCGCCAACCACGCCGGCGACTACGTGATCATCACCGAGCCCACGCTCGTGCCGCTGCTGGCCGCGATCCTGCCCAGCCTGGAAACGGTCCGGCACATCGTGCTGGCCGGCCCGGTCTCGGGTGAGGGAGCTGCCGACGCCGGGGCGCTGGCCGGTCCCGGCCACGAGGTGCATTACTACGAGGAGCTGCTGGCCGCCCAGCCGACCGAGTTCGACTGGCCCGAGCTGGACGAGCGGACTGCGGCCGCCATGTGCTACACCAGCGGAACCACCGGGATGCCCAAGGGCGTGGTGTACAGCCATCGCTCCACATACCTGCACGCGATGGGGGCCTGCCTGGGCAACGCCTTCGCGGTGAGCGACCGCGACCGGATCCTGCCGGTGGTGCCAATGTTCCACGCCAACGCCTGGGGGCTGGCTTACGCGGCGGTGCTCAGCGGCGCCGATCTGATCATGCCCGACCGTTTCCTGCAGCCCGAGCCGCTGGTCCGGCTGATCGAGGCGGAGCGGCCAACCATCGCCGGCGCGGTCCCGACCATCTGGAACGGCCTGCTCCAGCACATCCGCGCTCATGGTGGCGACGTGTCCTCGCTGCGCCTGGTGCCGTGCGGCGGCTCGGCGGTCCCGCACGCGCTGATGGAGGCCTTCCAGAAGGAACTCGGCGTGGAGATCCTGCAAGCCTGGGGGATGACCGAGACCTCGCCGCTGGGCAGCATCGCCCGGCCCCCGCGCGGGGTGAGCGGGGAGGAGGCCTGGCACTACCGGGACACCGCGGGCAGGCTGTTCTGCACCGTCGAAGGGCGGCTGGTCGGGGACAGTGGCGCGGTGCTGCCGAACGACGGCGTGGCGGTCGGCGAGGTCCAGGTCCGCGGTCCCTGGATCACCGGGTCGTACTACAAGGACGACGATCCGGGGAAGTTCCACGACGGCTGGCTGCGGACCGGCGACGTCGGGACCATCGACCGGCTGGGGTACGTGACGCTCACCGACCGGGCCAAGGACGTGATCAAGTCCGGCGGCGAGTGGATCTCGTCGATGGAGCTGGAGAACGTCCTCATGGGTCACCCCGAGGTGGCCGAGGCGGCCGTCATCGGGGTCCCCGACGAGAAGTGGGGCGAGCGCCCGCTCGCCACGGTGGTGATCAGGGGCGATGCCACGATCACGCCGAAGGAGCTCAAGGCGTACCTCGCCGACCGGCTACCCCGCTGGCAGCTTCCGGAACGCTGGTCGTTCATCGAGGAGGTCCCGAAGACCAGCGTGGGGAAGTTTGCGAAGACCCGGATCCGGGAGGCGTACGCGGCCGGCGACTACGAGATAGTCGAGGTGCCGTGACGGGTGCTGGCGCTGGCCAGACGCCGGCCCGCCAGGCCGGGCCCCGCTGACCCTGGCCCGGTTGTTTCTGGTGCAGTGCGCCAACTGCTTTGGCACGTCTGCCGGCATCCCGGTACGCTGATGCGGACCGCTTGGTCGTCGGGAGGCTTCGCCTAGTCCGGTCTATGGCGCCGCACTGCTAATGCGGTTTGGGTTTACCGCCCATCCGGGGTTCAAATCCCCGAGCCTCCGCTCCCTGAGCAGCAGTCCCCCGGTGGATCCCCCACCGGGGGACTGCTGCTCTCGGCTTCTCAGACCCGATGTGCGCACGGATTGCGCACATCGCCGCCGGATGCCCGCGTCGAGGCGCGCCAGCTGTATCGCGGGCGCGTTTGCTCAATTGGGCACATCAGATGGCCGCGCGCCCTTGCGCGCCGCCCACTTCCAGGGGGCTTGGCGGGGCTGAGGCCCGGGCTTTCGAGATCGGCCTACGCGATTGTGCGCACGATCACGGTTGCTGGTGCTGGCCCTTGCGTGCCGCCCAGAAGGCCACAGCCGGCCGCTGGGGGAGCGTGGCGCCGGGACGCAGTGCGACAGCCGCGGGCGATCGCAGCGCCGCGCGAGGTTCATACCGGTCAACCAAGTGCGCACCAGCGCGAGCTAGTTCGCTTGTGCTGGGCCCGGCTCGGTCTCGGCGATGATCCTTCTCGTGGTGGCGGGGCACGATGCTGCCTCGGCGCTGTCACAGGCGCATGAGCCGGCTCGTCCTAGGTGTGGGAGCAATCACCGAGGAGGAGATGGGATGACGACCGGGCTCGAGCCCTTCAAAGGGGCTGGAACGATCTTGCTGACCACGTACAAGCGCGACGGGACCCCGGTGCCCACGCCGGTGAGCATCGCGTTCGACGGAGATCGCGCCTTCTTCCGCTCGTACGATCAGGCCTGGAAGACCAGGCGGCTGCGCCACAACGCGAATGTCGAGATTGCGCCCGCCACGCTGCGGGGCAAGCCAACGGGCCCGGCGGTAGCGGCGCGGGCGACCCTCCTGACCGGGGCCCAGGCCCAGTTCGCCGCCCGTGCGCTGGCCCGCCGGCACCGCGTGCTGCAGGCGGTCCTGGTGCCGTTCGCACACCGGATCAAGCACTACCAGACGATGCATTACGAACTCGAACGAGCGCGATGAGTCCGCCGCCGCACCGCAGATGACGGTCACCGGCGGCGGTCCGTGGCGCTGGTCACGTTCGCGATGATGGCGGCAAACGGCGGGATCGCCAGCGCCACCAGCGAGATGATGACCGACGCGAGGACGGAGTAGCGGGCCACGACCGCCCAGGAGATAACGAACAAGCCGATGCAGACCGACATCAGCACGAAGTAGCGTCGCTTGTCACTCCGGGACGGCGGCGGCCCGGCCGCCCCGCCCCGGTTCTGTCCGTCGCCCGTCACAATACGTCCAGTATGGCTACCGTCCTCGTGGCTGCGCGCAGTGGTGCAGGGTGTGGACGGGCCCTTCGCCGCTGCCCAGATGGGTGAGCCCGTGGGCTACGGCGTCGGCGGCCACGCGGGCGGCCTGCCAGGCCGCGTTAGCCAGGCTGAGGCCGGCGGCCAGCCCGGCTGCGAGCGCGGCCGAGTGTGTGCACCCGGCCCCGTGGGTCGCGGCGATCGGGTACCGGGCGACCGGGATGCTCAGGTGCGCCGAGCCGTCGAACAGGTGATCCTCGGGGCGGGCCCCGTGACCGCCGGTGACCAGCACCGCCGGGGCGCCCATCGCGGCCAGCCCCTCGGCGAGCACCGCGCGGTCCTCGGTCCTCAGGCCGGTGAGCGCCTGGGCCTCCGGCAGGTTGGGGGTCACCACGGTGGCCAGCGGGAACAGCGCCGTGATGAGGGTCTTGACCGCATCCTCGCGCAGCAGCCGGCCGCCCGAGCTGGCCACCATGACCGGGTCGACGACCAGCGGCAGGCCGCGGGGCGTCAGGGCCGAGGCGACGGCTTCGATCAGCGGGGCGGAGAACAGCATGCCGGTCTTCGCGGCGTCGGCTCCGAGGTCGTCGAGCACGACGTCGATCTGGGCCCGGGCGAAGTCGGGCGGCACCTCGTGGATCGCGCTGACGCCCACGGTGTTCTGGGCGGTGAGGGCCACGATCGCGGACATGCCGTGGGCGCCGCAGCGGGCGAAGGCCTTCAGGTCCGCCTGGATGCCCGCGCCGCCCCCGGAGTCGGAGGACGCGATCGTGAGCACGCGCGGCACCCAGGCAGTCCCGAGGGTGGGCCGTGTCATGCCGGGCCCTCTGGCATCCCGGCCAGCGGGCTCGACGCCTGCGCGTGCCAGCGGCGGGTGATCCGCCCGGCCGAGCGGGCCGCGTGCCCGGCGGCGACCGCCAGCCGCATTGCGTGCGCCATCCGCTCCGGGTCGGCCGCACGGGTGATGGCCGACGCGACGAGCACCCCGGCGCAGCCGAGTTCCATCGCGAACGCGGCGTCGCTGGCCGTCCCGATCCCGGCGTCGAGGATGACGGGGACACCGGCCCGCTCCACGATCATCGCGATGTTGTGCGGATTGCATACACCGAGGCCGGAGCCGATCGGGGCGCCGAGCGGCATCACTGCCGCACAGCCCGCGCCTTCGAGCTGGCGGGCGAGGACGGGGTCGTCGTTAGTGTAAGGAAGAACGGTGAAGCCGTCTGCGACGAGCAGGTGCGCGGCCTGCAGCAACTCCCCGGGATCCGGGAGCAGGGTGTAGTCGTCGGCCACCACTTCCAGCTTGACCCAGTCGGTGCCGAGCGCTTCCCGGCCGAGCCGCGCAGTCAGCAGCGCCTCGCTGGCGGTGTGGCAGCCGGCCGTGTTGGGCAGGATGTGCACCCCGGGCCGCTGCAGCGTGCCGAGCAGCGACCCGGCCCCGCCCGGCGCGACCCGCCGCATGGCCACGGTCGCGACCTCGGTCCCGGACGCGGCGAGAGCCCGGCCGAGCACGTCCAGGCTCTGTGCCCCGCCGGTGCCCAGGATGAGCCTGGACCTCAGCGTCCGGCCGCCAAGCCGCCAGCCCTCCGGCCCGGCCCCGCAGGGTCCGCTCCCAGTCCGGTCAGCTACTGCCTCGTTCAGTTTCGTGCCGGTCATCTCAGCCTCCCTGCACCGCGGTGACGACCTCGACCCGGTCGCCGTCCTGGAGCACTGTGCCCGCCCAGGAGCTCCGTGGCACGACCTCGCCGTTGACGGCCGCCGCTATCCCGCTGAACTGACGGGGGAGCCTGGCGTGACTGGTGACCGCGATCACCGCGACGTTTACCGTCACACCATCCGGCATCTCGCGCGGTTTCCCGTTGACGGTCAGCCGGATGGCCATCAGGACCTCACCCCGGCGGTGAATCGCTGCTGCGAGGCAGTGAATCGCTGCGGCGAGAACGGCGCCCACTCCGGGGCGGGCGGCTGCCCGGTCAGCCAGGCCACCACGGCGTCCGCGGTGACCGCCGACAGCAGGATGCCGTTGCGGTAATGCCCGGTGGCGGCCAGCACCCCGGCAAGATCGGTAACCCCGGCGATCGGGCCGTTGTCGGGGGTGGCGGGGCGCAGCCCGGCGCAGGTCTCGGCGAGGATCAGCTCACTGATCACGGGGAGAACGCTCATCGCGTCGTGCAGCAGGCCGTGCACGGCGCCCGCAGTCACTGTCTGGTCCGGCCCTCGTTCCTCGGCGGTGGCACCCACAATCATCTCGCCGTCCGCCCGCGGCACCAGGTAGACCTCGGACCCGCGCACCGTGGCGCGCGCCGTGTGGCCGAGCACGGCAGGCATCCCGGCGGGCCGCCGCAACCGCAGCAACTGGCCCTTGACCGGGCGGACTGCGGAGGTCAGCGAGTCCGGCAGCCCGGCGATCTCCCCGGACCAGCATCCCGCCGCGACGACGACCGTGTGACAGGAGATCGTGTCACCGGCGGTGAATTGCACGCCGCAGGCCAGGTCCCCGCGGGCCAGCACCCCGGTCACCCGGCCGCGCACGGTCCGCGCACCCGCGCCGTCCGCCGCCTGGCGCAGCGCCGTCACATACCGCCGGTTGTCCACGGACCAGTCGCCCGCGAACAGGGCACCACCCCGTATATCCGGGGCCAGGAAGGGCTCCAGGGCGCGGCACCCCCGGCCGTCGAGTTCCTCCGCGTCCAGCCCCAGCGACCGGCGGAAAGCAACGAGCCGGAGCAGGGCGGCGTGATCACCGGGGTCGTGCGCGACCGCGAGCGTACCCTCGCGGCGCAGGCCGACCTGCTGACCGGTCAGATCTTCTAGTTCCGCAGCGAAGGCGGGGAACCGCCGGACGGCCAGCAGGTTCAGCCTCAGCAGCGCGTCCTCCCCGAACAGGGCCTCCGACACCGCTGCGAGCATGCCCGCCGCGACCAGGGACGCTCCCTCGCCGGCCTGCGGGTCCACCAGGATCACGTCGAGCCCGGCGGCGGCAGCCCGCCAGGCGATCGCGGTTCCGATGACGCCGCCCCCGACCACGACAACATCGGCGACGACATCAGCGCGCGGGGTGGGGGTAACAGCAGCGCTCATGACTGAGCTGGCTCCCTTCGCCGGCATGACCCGGATCAGGTTCAACGGTCGGAGGCGTCAGCCTCCCTCTCAGCCCCTCGCGGGACTCCCGTGGTCGGACTAGCCGACGATGCCAGCGTAACCCACCCAGCCTGTGCACCCTAGGGTTGGTGGCGCCATGACAGACGACCCAGCGCCCGGCGCCGACCTCCCGGCCGCGGCGGCACCGGACCGGAGCCCGGCTGGTCTGCGGGCCCGGCTGGCGGACGCCCGGGTCTACCTGTGCACTGGCGCCCGCCGCTCCCGCCGCGACCTGCCCGGATTCCTCGACGCGGTGCTTGGCGCCGGGGTGGATATCGTCCAGTTGCGGGAAAAGGGCCTCGAAGCGCGAGAGGAACTCGGGCTGCTCGAGGTGTTCGCCGACGCCTGCCGGCGTCATGGCCGCCTGCTCGCGGTGAACGACCGCGCGGACGTGGCTCTCGCGGCCGACGCCGACGTGCTCCACCTGGGCCAGGGCGACCTGCCCGTGCCTGACGCCCGGCGCATCCTGGGACCGGGCCCGCTAATCGGGCGCAGCAGCCACGGCCCGGCCCAGGCGGACGCGGCCGCCGCCGAGCCGGGAGTGGACTACTTCTGCGCCGGGCCGGTGTGGATCACGCCGACGAAGCCCGGCCGCCCGGCGGCGGGCCTGGACCTGGTCGCCCAGGTGGCGCGCAGGCAGCCGGCCCGGCCCTGGTTCGCGATCGGCGGCATCGACCTGGGCAGGCTCGACGACGTCCTGGCGGCGGGAGCCACCCGGGTGGTGGTGGTCCGCGCCATCACCGAGGCCGGCGATCCGGCCGCGGCCGCCCGCGCGTTCGCGCGCCGTCTGCGGGCCGCGGAAGGACCAGCCCCCGGGCCAGCGGCCCCGGGTCAGGTGCCATAACCTATCCGGCGGGCTGGACCCGCCATCCGTCTGGCGCGGCTACTCTGGCTCATCCCGACCCGTGCGTGCACCGCCGGGGCCTGGCAGGCGTCTGTTAAGCGTCACCTCTGAACAGAAAGCGCGCGAATGCGATTTCAGGCGATTGGGATAGTCCCGGCCGCGGTGGCCGCCGGGCTGGCATTAGCGGCCTGCTCGGGGGCCAGTTCCGGGAGTCCGGCCGGGCCGTCGGCACCGGCCCACAGCGCGTCGCCCGGCGCGCACGCCTCGACGCCGGTCGAACCGGACACGGCGTCGGCGGTGCGCGCCGACGCTGATGACTACCTCACCCTGTACACCGCGGGCCAGTTCGCCGTCATCTATCAGATGCTGAGCGCCCCGGCCCGGCAGGCCATCGACCAGCAGGCCTGGGTGGCGGTGCACCGGGACTGCCTGGGCACGACCGGCGGGATGTCCTACAAGATCCGCCATATCGCCGTGGCCGGCCCGACTGCGGTGGTCACGGTGGCCCTGACCGGCAGGGCCGCGAAGCCGGAAAGCGCCACCGAGACACTGGTCTACGCCGACGGGCACTGGGGGTTCTCGCCCCGGGACCTGGCGCTGTACCGGCACGGGAGCGTGTCCGCGGATGTCGCCGCGGCCAAGGCGGCGGGCGGATGCGCGAGCTGAGCTACGGTTCCAGGCGCTCCAGGATCTCCAGGGCCTCGTCGTGGTCCTGCCCGGCCAGGCCGGGCAGGACCGTATCGCGGAAGATCTGCGGGAGCACCGTCTCGCGGAAGGTGACCGGGTAGGGACGGTACTCCGCGCTGGCGGCCGTGCCGCCCTCCCCGGGGCCCAGCACCTGGCGGGCCGGGACGGTGCCGAAGTGCGCGAGAACCGCCTCGTTGAAGGCTTCCGGGGCCCGGCCGGTCGCTCCGGCCACGAGCGTGGTCAGCCTGCGCAGGTCCGCCCGGGGCCCGGCGGAGGCGCCGGGGGCCTCCTCGGCGGTGAGGGTCCACGCCCACAGTTCGTGCGGTGTGGCCGCGTCACATCGCGCGGTCTCCTCCTCGTCGAACGGCTCCCCGTCCCAGGTGAGGTACGTTCCCGCGGCATGGCTGGCGACCGGGTCGATGGTCAGCAGGACGTTGACCACCCCGGCCTGCATGGGTTCGGGCTCCGCCATGACGTCTACCTCCCAGGGCTGTGTTAACGAGGGTCGGGCCGGTCCAGGTTCCAGTGGTGCGAGACCGACAAGATCCAGCGGCCGGAGTCGGAGCTGGGCTGCATCAGGAACCGGCTGATCAGCCGCTGGCCACCCTCATAGTCGCCGTACAGCACGTCGACGGTCACCGACTGCCGGGCCTTGACCGCCTCGGCCACCCCGCCCCGCTCCGGGTCATCGGGATCACGGAGCGCCGCCTGCCAGAACCCCGTGTCGGCCGGGGCGACATACAGATCGCGGGTTTGCCGCCGGAACCCCGACAGTTCCGGCCGCTGGTCGCCGGTCAGCCGCTCCGGCCAGACCCGCCAGGCCCGCATCACCGCGATGCCGTTCCCCGGGTTGCGCACTGACATCGCCAGGTAGACCGTGTCGCCGTCGACCTCGGCCGTCCCCATGCCGCCCGCCAGCACCACATGCTTGAAGTCGATCCAGAAGATTTTCTGATCCGGATCCCGGAGCCGGGACGGGACCAGCAGCGGCTGCAGTCCCACCAGGAGTGACCGCTCGGCCGCCCGGGCGGCCCGGTTGGCTGAGCGCACCGACGCGAACGTGGAGATGGCCAGCACCAGAGTGCCGCCGGCTGTCGCCAGTTCCGCGATGGTGCCCCAGTCAACCGCCATGGCCTGAGCCTAAGGGCGGCCGCGGTGGATCCGGGAACCTGGCCCGGGTGGTACGCGTCGTCACGACGAGGGCCGTGTCAAGCTAGGTAGCAGCCGGGTCAGCGAGCCGACCGCAGGGCGGTGGCCAGTCCCGGGGTGGAAAGGCCGGTGAGGAGACAGCCATGCGATCTGGCGGGCGGGATTTCCTGCGTCTGTGCGGGGTGGCCATCGTCGTAGGCGGCCTGGCTGCGGCGCTGACCCTGCTGTTCATCCCGCTTAGCGTGCAGCGGGCCTCGTCCGGGCAGATCATCGGGTGGTGCGGCCCTGGTCTCCATTCCGCTAACGCCCTCCAGGTGCGGCTCGACCCGGGCATCGTCAACACGGGCGGCGGCAGCGGGCCACCCGTGCCCGCCGCCCAGCAGCGGC
Organism: Streptosporangiaceae bacterium; assembly: GCA_035642895.1. Taxonomy (GTDB): domain Bacteria; phylum Actinomycetota; class Actinomycetes; order Streptosporangiales; family Streptosporangiaceae; genus RYN-230. The sequence goes on from DASQRM010000140.1 coordinate 18,670, forward strand.
AGTTCGAGCAGTACTGCACGCACAAGGCGGACGGCCAACTGGTCGAGGCGGCCGTGATCGCGGTGCTGGCCCTCCTCATCGGGCTGCCCATGGTCGCAGCCCGCCGGCGTCAGGATGAGATGCCGGCCCCGCCGGATGCCGGCCCGCCCTCGCTGAGCAACTCGGGCACCCCCGGCAACACGGTCTGGAAATAGGACCGGGCCGCGGCGGCCGTTCCCACGTCGAAGCCCGCCTTCTCCGACATGTACCAGCGGTGCTCGAGGATCTCGTGGAAGATCTCGGCGGGGGGCAGGCGGCGGCGCAAGCCCTCCGGGATCGCCGCGACCACCGGGTCGTAGACGTCGTTGAGCCACTGGCTGGCCGCCACCATCTCAGACACCGGGCGGCCCTGCTTTTGCTCCAGGTAGGCGCGGAAGCTGGCGATGTCGTTGAGCAGCCGGCGGGCCTGGTTCTCCTCCACGACCAGCCCGGTGCGCAGGAACAGCTTGCGCGCGTGATGCCCGGACTCGGAGACCTTGGTCCGCAGCTTAAGCCGGTTCCCGTCCGGCGTGCTGATCAGCTCTACCTCGTCGGCGTCGAAGCCAAGCTCGTTGAGCCGGCGCAGCCGTTGCGCGATCCGGTAACGCTGGTCGTCCGGCTGGAGCAGCTCTTCGCGGGTCAGCTCGTCCCACAGGCGCTCGTAGCGCCGGGGCAGCTCGGCGGCGATCTCCAGTGGGTCCAGCTCCGGGCTGAGCAGCTCGCCGGCCTGGAGGTCGAGGAGCTCGCCGTAAACCCGCTCCTCGGCCAGGTCCACGTCGTAGTGGCGCTGGCCTGCGGTGAGCGTGGGATGGCGCTCACTGGTCTCCGCGTCGACCAGGTACGCCTCGAGCGTGCCCGCGTCGTAACGGAACAACGTGTTGGACAGCGAGCAGTCACCCCAGAAGAAACCGGACAGGTGCAGCCGCACCAGCAGCTCGACCAGGGCGTCGAGCAGCCGGTCGGTCGGCTGGCCGCCCCGCGGGCTGGAGAAGACGGCCCGGTAGGTGGTGGAGTAGTCCAGGAACCGGGTGACCAGGATGGCGTCGACATCCGGCCCGCGGTCCACCACGATGCCCACCACATGCACCGCGGGCACGTTGAGCTCGGCCAGCTCGCGCAGGAGCCGGTACTCGCGCCGGGCCAGGTTCTCATTGATCGCCTTGAGCGCGTACAGCTCGCCATCATCGGCGACGAACCGGACGATGTGCCGGGAGATGCCGCGCTGCCGGATCTCGACCAGGCGCGGATCCTGCCACTCTTCCAGCGGCTCCGTCCACGGTAGGGTCAGCAGACCGGCAGCTTCCTCCGTCGGCGGGCTGAAGACGAACCGCACCGCGTGAACTCGCCTCCTCAGCCCGTCCGGCCTGGCACTATTACATCGCACAGCGGGGTAGACGTAACTCTAGGGGTGAACGTAGCGTCATCGCGGACGCGGGGCAGACCCCGGATCTTTCCCAAGCTTTCACCAACTCGGCCCCAACGGATAGCCGCTACCAAATCTTTTGTGCTGCATGGTTAAGGAGTGACCCGTATGCGCATTTCCGTCATTGGGACGGGATATCTGGGTGCCGTGCACGCCGCCTGTATGGCCGACATCGGCCACGAAGTCCTCGGCGTGGACACCGATGCCCAGAAGATCGCCGCACTCCAGGACGGCCACGCGCCCTTCTTCGAGCCCGGGCTCGAAGAGATCCTGGTCCGGGCGGTGGGTTCGGGGAAGCTCCGCTTCAGCAGCTCCCTGCAGGAGGCGGCCGAGTTCGCCGACGCCCACTTCATCTGCGTCGGGACCCCGCAGCTGCCCGGGGCGGCCGGCGCCGACCTGAGTCACATCGAGGCGGTGGTGGACGGGCTGGCCCCGTACCTGACCCGGGGCTGCCTGGTGATCGGCAAGTCCACGGTCCCGGTCGGCACCGCGGCCCGGCTGGCCGCCCGGATCGGTGAGCTCGCCCCGGCGGGCGCCGCGGCGGGCCTGGCCTGGAATCCGGAGTTCCTCCGCGAGGGCTTCGCGGTCGAGGACACGGTGCGGCCAGACCGGATCGTGGTGGGCATTACGTCCGAGGCCGCCGACCTCAGTCTGCGGGCGATCTACGACAGCGTGCTGGAGCTGGGCACGCCGTACATCACGACCGATCTGGCCACGGCGGAACTGGTCAAGGTGGCGGCGAACGCCTTCCTGGCCACCAAGATCTCCTTCATTAACGCGGTCTCCAACGTGTGCGACGCGGCGGGCGCGGATGTGATGACCCTCGCGGACGCGCTCGGCCACGACACCCGCATCGGCCGCCGGTTCCTGTCCGCCGGGCTCGGCTTCGGCGGCGGCTGCCTGTCCAAGGACATCCGGGCCTTCATGGCCCGCGCCGACGAGCTGGGCGTGGGTGACTCCCTGCAGTTCCTCCGGGAGGTCGACCAGATCAACACGGGCCGGCGGACGCTGGCCGTGGAGGCGGCCCGCGAGCTCGCCGGCGGGTCCCTCGCGGGCCGGAACGTGGCCGTGCTGGGCGCAGCGTTCAAGCCCGACACCGACGATGTCCGCGACTCGCCCGCCCTGGACGTGGCCCGGGTCATCCGCGCCGAGGGTGCAGTCGTGCGGGTGCACGATCCCCGGGCCACGTACAACGCCCGCCGGGCCTGCCCGGACCTGGACTACGTCGAGGAAGCGATCAAGGCCTGCGAGGCGGCCGACGTGGTGCTGCACCTCACCGAATGGAGTGAGTACCGCGACATCGATCCGGCCCAACTGCTCTCGGTGGTCCGGACCCCCTGCATTCTCGACGGGCGCAACGTGCTGCCCCTGGCCGAGTGGCAGGCCGCGGGCTGGACCGTGCAGGCGCTGGGTGGCGCGATCCGGTCAGCGTAACTGGCCGGTGAGCGTAAAAGGTCAGTGCTGGGCGGCCGACGCCATCCGTACTTCCTCCGGCCGGGAGCGGAACCACTCGACCGTGCGGCGGACGCCGTCCTCCACCCGGATCTGCGGCTGCCAGCCCAGCACCTGACTGGCCCGGGCGATGACCGGGCAGCGGCGGGTCGGGTCATCGACCGGCAGGGGCAGGTGCTCCACCGGCGAGTCCGACCCAGTCACCCGGAGCACCAGCCGCGCGAAATCAGCGACGGTGAACTCCTCCGGGTTGCCCAGGTTCACCGGGCCGCTCTCGGCGCAGTCGATCATGCCCATGATGCCGCGGATGAGGTCATCGACATAGCAGAAACTACGCGTCTGACTGCCGTCGCCGTAAATAGTGAGCGGGTCGCCATTCAGGGCCTGGGTGATGAAGTTCGTGACAATGCGGCCGTCCCGGGCACTCATCCGCGGGCCGTACGTATTGAAGATCCGGATTATGCCGGCATTGACGCCGTGAGTTTCCCGGTAGGCACGGGTCAGCGCCTCGCCGAATCGCTTGGCCTCGTCGTACACACTTCTCGGGCCGACCGGGTTAACGTTGCCCCAGTAGTCCTCGGTTTGCGGATGCACGGCCGGGTCCCCGTAGATCTCGCTGGTGGAGGCCAGGACGAAACGCGCGCCGTGCCGGTGGGCCAGCCGCAGCGCGTTCTCGGTCCCGTGGCTGCCCACGGCCAGGGTCTCGAGGGGAAGGCGCAGGTAATCGGGCGGGGAAGCCGGGCTGGCCAGGTGGGCGACGGCGTCCACCGGGCCGGCCACATCCAGGGCGGAGCTGACGTCGGCTTCCATGAACGTGAACCCGGGCTGGCCTATCAGGTGCGCGACGTTGTCTGGCCGGCCGGTGGCCAGGTTGTCCACGCATACGGCACTGTCACCCCGGGCCATTATCGCGTCACAAAGATGGGAACCAAGGAAACCGGCGCCACCTGTCACCACGACTCGCATTACTTCTCCTATCGAGACTATTGGCCGGGCCCAGCCCGCCACGGCCTCCCGGGGTCACGCGGCAGTAATCTGCCCCGAGGTAATCCGCCGGTAAATTTGCACCGGCAAGCCGGTGCAAATTACGTTCAGAATGTACCAGTGCCCGGCCGGGCCCGCGCCGCCGGTCAGGCTCACTCTGGAGTGGGCGGCACGACGACGATCATCGTCAGGGACAGCGGCCCGGTCCCGTCGTTCCGGTAGGCGTGCGGGACGCCGCCCGGGAACCGGGCTGACTGCCCGGCCGTCACCTGATATTGCTCCCCGGCCACGGTCAGCGTCAGCGTGCCCTCCTCGACCCAGGCCAGTTCCCGGGTGGCGGGCGTGTGGGCGTCACCGCCGAAGCCCTCGCCCGGCTGGAGCGTCCAGCGCCATAGCTCTGCCGCCCAGGGCGGCTCCGTGGCGGCGATGATGGTGCCCGTCCCCCCGGACGGGCCGCGCCAGAGGACCCGCGCCTGCTCAGGTCCGCTCACCCGCACGCTGGACTCGCTGGTGACCTCCACCAGCCTGGTTATCGGTACGCCGAACGCGTCGCTGACCCGGGCCAGGGTGCCCAGATTCGGGTTGGCCCGTCCTTGTTCCAGAGAGACCAGGACCCCTTTGCTCACCCCGGACCGGGCGGCCAGCTGGTCAAGCGACCACCCGCGCTCGGCCCGCATCGCCTGGAGAGTCCGGGCCAGGGCGGCCGAGATGTCGGCAGCAGCCATCGTTTATCCGTTCGCTTCCGCTGTGATCGGTCGGTACAGTGAACCATATAGTTCGCTAAAACGACCGGTGGTTGTGGAGCCATCGTGATCATTGTCTTCGCCCTGGCGGCCGCCGTGCTCTACGGCAGTGCCGACTTTCTCGGCGGTGCGGTGTCGCGGCGTACCCATGTCCTGTCCGTGCTTATCGTGTCGGCCCCGGCTGGGGCCGTGGTACTGCTGACCGCGGCGCTGGCCGTGGGCGGCCCGATCGGGGCGGCCGGCCTGCCCTGGGCCGCGGCGGCCGGCGCGGCGGGCGGCACCGGGCTCATCATGTTCTATGCCGGCCTCGCCGCGGGACCGATGCGCGTGGTGGCCCCGGTCTCCGCACTGGTCTCCACCGTGCTCCCGGTCAGTGTGGCGATCGCGGGCGGGGAGCGCCCCGGGACCCTGGCCTACCTCGGCGGCGGCATATGCCTGGTGGCCACGGTCCTGGTGAGCTCGGACGGGATCGGCCGGCGGCGGCCCGACTCCCGCCCGGCCGGCCGCGGTCTTCTCCTCGGCGCCGGCGGCGGCGTGGGGTTCGGCTTGTTCTTCCTCTTTCTCCAGCATGCGGGCGCGTCGGGCGTGCTGTGGCCCAGCGCAGTGGCCCGGGTCACCGGGGCGTTGGTCGTGACCGGGGCGGTGGCCTGGCTGGGTGGCCTGGCCTGGCGCGCGGTCAGCCCGTGGCTGCTGGCCGGGGCGGTCGCCTCGGGGTTGCTCGACGCCGCCGCGAACGTCTGCTACGTGGTGGCCACCCGGGATGGGCTGTTCGGCATCGCGGTGGTGCTGACCTCGCTGTACCCCGGAGTTACCGTGCTGCTGGCCCGGCTCGTGCTGGGGGAGCGGATGCGGTTCCCGCAACTGGCCGGGCTGCTGCTGGCGCTGGCCGGCATCGCCCTCGTCAGCGCGTGAGGGTGCGTCCCAGCGACCGGCAGCGCGACGGGCAGACTCGTGCTGCCGGACGCTCAGGTCTGACCGTCCGGCAGCACGAACCCCGGGGAAGGGATCGATAGCTCTGCGGGCGACTCAGTCGTCGCCGAAGTCTCTATTCTCCGCGACGAGGGTGTCTCCTGACACCGTCTTCCGTCCCTTGCACAGAGGACAGAGGTAAGTGGTCTCTTCCCCGTCCTCGTTCTGCTGGATGAGCACGCCCTGGCCGTCGCACTGCGGGCAGGGGATCTTCTCGGCCGGGAAGATCAGGGCGCAGATCTCGAGGTAGAGCTGCTCGGGGTAGGGCACGTGATCGATGGTGCGCAGGGCCTGGTCCTGGCCCGCTGATTCCAGGATGAACTGCCCGAAGCCCAGCATGCGGCCGAGGGTGGAGCGCTTGAAGCTCATGTCCGTGACCTTGACCAGCGGCATCATCGCTATCTTGCGGGTGAACACCCCGCTGGCCTGGAGCATCCGGTCCGACGTGACCACGAAGTAGTCCTCGGACCACTCCCAGGTCCGGTAGCCCAGGTAGAGCAGCAGCGCCACGACGACCAGCACCAGGACGATGATGCCGTTGTGGGAGTGCATGAGCACTGTGGTGCCGAGCACCAGGGCGATGAGCAACCCGGCCAGCGCGATCGCGATCGGGCCGATGAGCACCGCGGGGTGCTTGCGGACCGTGATGACCTGGTGTTCATGGGGCAGCAGGTACTTGTTGACCGCGGCCGGGCCGGCGTTGCGCGGGGCAATCAGCCGCATCGGTGACTCACAGCGAGTTCACGAACGTCGCAAGGGAATTGCCGGCGTTCCTGAGCAGGTCCACCAGGCCATGGATGACATTCGCCGCCCCTGTGGGCTGCGTAATCAGGTAAAAGGCCAGGAAGATGACGATCGCCCAGGTGATGATCTTCTTCAGCATGATCAGCTCCGAGGTCGTCGGCTGCGTTCAGCCCGTTAGCTTAGTTTAGCCCAGCGTAATTGCATTACCAAGACTACCGATTGCAAGGCAGCCACCGTACCTTGATCCCCCGCCGGGGCGAACATCACGCGCCGCCCGGGCCGGAAAATTGGACAGTTCCCGTCCCGCAGGTCCCGCCTCCCGACGCCGGTAACAATAGGTGCACATCTCACTGCCTTAGGTAGTGAAATCTCCCCGCAGTCTCACCGCCCGTGGCGAGCCTGGTGATTGCCGTACGGGCATGCCGTCGATCTGACACCATTCCCTTGCTGAAGAGAGCCCAGGTGAGGTGCGATGACGGATGTGAATGGCGGCAACGTCGCCGTGATCGTCTACCGCGAGGATGACACATGGGACACCGAGGTTCTCCCGGTCGCCCTCACCGAGGACCTGAAGGGGCTGATCCACGCGCTCCGCCAGCAGCCCAGCCTGGGCGGGACGATTGGGCTGGTGGCGGTCGGGGATGACTTCTTCGTGGCGCTACGGGTGCTCGGCGGCGAGGTCTCGGTGTTCCTGTCTGACCTGACCGCCGCGGTGGACTGGCCACTGGCCCGCCAGATACTCGAGTACCTGGACATCCCGGTCCCCGGCGAGGACGACCTGGACCAGGTGCTCCCCGCCGGCGAGATGTCCATCTTCGCGGACCTGGGCGTCGACGAGATGGATCTGGGGGCGCTGGCCGGCGACCTGGACCTGTTCCCTGACGAGGCGCTGGCCAGCATCGCCCGCCGGCTCGGCTTCGGCCACACGCTGGACCGGGCCCTGGACGCCGCGCTCGGCCCATGAGCCAGCACCATCAAGCCCGCACTATGAAGCCATCCCGTGAGGCTCCCACCGTGAGGCCCGGGCTCACACCGTGAGCACCGGGTACGCGGCCACCTTCGAGCCCGCGATGCGCGCTGCCCTCGCGGAGGCGGACGCGGCCCTGGCCATGCAGCCTGCCGAGGTCCCGGTCGGCGCGGTGGTCCTGGACGCCGGGGGCGCGATCATCGGCCGTGGGCACAACCGCCGCGAGGCCGATGCGGACCCCACGGCCCACGCCGAGATCGTGGCCGTCCGCGCGGCGGCCGCCGCGTCAGGCGACTGGCGGCTGGCGGGCTGCAGCCTGGTCGTCACCCTGGAACCGTGCACCATGTGCGCGGGGGCGATCTCCGAGGCCCGGATGGCCCGGCTCGTATACGGCGCGGCTGATCCGCGGGCCGGGGCGGTGGGCTCGCTGTGGGATGTGCTCCGCGACCGGCGGCTCGACCAGCAGACTGAGGTCATAGCCGGGGTGCTGGAGGACGAGTGTGCTCGGCTGCTGCGGGAGTTCTTCGCCGGCCGCCGGCCCCAGGGCGGCTGACGCCACCGCGGGCGGGCCTTTACGGCACCCGGTGACAATAGCGTCGCGGCCGGGCCGGCTGCCCGTCACGTCAGGTAGGCTCAGCCGCGGTGGAGTCGCCTAGTGGCCGAGGGCGCACGCCTCGAAAGCGTGTGAGGGGGCAACCCCTCCGTGGGTTCAAATCCCACCTCCACCGCCCATATGGATCGCCGGATGCGCTTCTTCGGCGCGGCGCTCCTGCCCCATGGACCATGGGGCCCGTGCCGGACGTTCAGGCATTGCAGCGAGATCCGCCGGCCCCCGTTGGTGTCCGGCATGACCAGCACCGCGGGCTTCACG
>DASQRM010000141.1:0-30165 GCA_035642895.1 Streptosporangiaceae bacterium
GCGGGCAGTTACACCGTCACCGTGACCGCGACCGACGGCAACAACCTCACCGACAACGCGACCAAGACCGTCACCGTCAGCGCGCAGAACACGAGCCCGGCGCAGTACGTCAACCAGATTGCGACGAACTACTCGACGACCTCGCACACGTCTGGCTCGGTGACCGTGTGGCGCACGAGCGGAGTGGCCGCAGGTGACCTGATCATCGCCACGGTCCAGCTCACCGGGACCTCTTCGGCTGGAGCGGTCACCGGCACCGATACCCAGGGCAACACGCTGACGGTGGCCAGTGACATTTCCGACGGCAACGGCGACCGCCTGGTCACGCTGTCCGGCGTCGCCAACCACGCGCTGGCCGTCAACGACAAGATCACCATCACGTTCCCGGCCGCTTTGACGTACCGGATCTTGACGGACGAGGTATCTGGCGCCAGCACGGTGGACCAGCAGTCCGCGGCCAGTGGAACCGGCAGCGCGTTCTCCTCGGGCACCACCGGCACGATCAGCCGGGCTGGTGAGTTCGTGTTCGCGGTAACGGGGACCTTCGGCGGCACGTCCCTGACGTGGACTCCGGGCTGGACCGGCCTGGCCAACTACAGCGTCAATACGAATACGCTCGGGCGCGCCTACCAGATTCCCACCGCCACCGGGAGCTTTACCGCCACCGGCACCGGCAGCGGTACGTGGCTGGCCGAGATCGTCACGTTCAAATGACGATCTCGCTCCCGGGACTAGCCAGGTCCTGAATGGGTGATTCCGGCAAAAGTTAAGATCATCTTTACCATTACTAAGATGATCTTAACTTTTTGCCGGATATTGGCTCGAATACGCCCAGGGCTGAACCATCTGCACCTGATATGCGTCTAGTTGGTGGGAGCATTACAGATTGTTCACTTTTTGTTTGCCGTGCGCGCCGAACGTAGCTGAGGGTTTAGCGCTGCGAGAGGCGCCGGGGCCGGGTGGGAGCTGCATCGTGGGGACCGCAGCATGAGATGGGCGACGCGCGAGAACGTGTCTGGTCAGGTACGGCCGGCTGACCCGGCGGCGCAGTGGCGAGCCGGCGTTCCGGAGGGCAAGTCCCCGCCCGCCCTCGGTGATTCCCACCATGTACGCGCGGCGGTCGCCGCCGAGCGGGCCCGCATCGCCCGGGAGATGGACGACACCGTCAGCAAGAGCCTGCTCGGCATCTCGATGGTGGCCGCTTCCCTGGCGACGGCTCCGCAGGCGGCCGACCGGCAGACGCTCGAGCAGCAATTGCGCGAACTGGCCCGGCTTGCCCGTCGCACGGTCGCCGACGCCCAGTGCGTCATCCATGACCTACAGGAGGAAGCACTGCGCGAGCAGGTGCGGAGCGTCGCGACGGCCTGGGGCATCCTGACCGGCATCCGGGTCAACCTGGAGCTGGCTCCTGGAGGGGAGGTCTCCGCGGAGGTCCGCTGTGAGATCGTGGCCATCCTCCGCGAGGCCCTGCGCAACGTGGAACAGCATGCCCAGGCCTCCCAGGTACGTGTCGTGCTGTGCCGGGCACGGGGGCTGGTAGTGCTGTCCGTCGCCGACGATGGCACCGGGCATCGCCCGCCGGCCGACGTGGCCGACCTGCGCGCGGACGGCTGCAGCGGCCTGGCCGGAATTAGTGAGCGCGCCCGGCGGCTGGGCGGCCGGCTGATCGTCGAATCCCGGCCGGGCGGCGGAACCCGCCTCCAGGCCGAGATTCCTGCTCCGGCCAGGCCGGGGCCGCGAGCCGCCTCGGTGACCTCCCAGGTGCGGGCGATCGTTGCCGACAGTAATCCCGTGTTCCGCCTGGGCCTGCGCACAGCGCTCGAGCACGCGGCGGGCATCGAGATCGCCGCCGAGGCGGGCAATGGCGAGGATGCCGTCGCCCTGGTGCGCAGGCATCATCCGGATGTGCTGCTGCTCGATATCCGGATGCCCTTGCCCGACGGACCGGCGACCATCTCGCACCTGAGCCGGCTAACCCAGGTCGTGATGCTTACCTCCCTGGACGATGCCGATCTGGTGATAGGGACCGCAGTGGCCGGAGCCAGTGGCTGCGTGATGCGCGAGGAACTCGAGCACGGTGAGCTGATCCAGGTGGTGAAGGACGTGGCCCGGCCACGGCCGATCTCGGCTGGTCCCGCCCCCCCCGACGCGGCGGGCTCGTTCCTGGCCGACCCCGGCTGGGCCGTACCCAGTTCGATAGCCCTTCGGCCGCGTGAGCGCGAGATCATGGGACTCATCGCCGATGGCCTATCCAACCGGCAGATAGCGGCTCGTCTGGTGATCACGGAGAAGACAGTGAAGAACCATATCTGCAGCATCTACCAACGCTTCGGGGTGGGGGAGCGCAGTCAGGCGGTGAGTCGCTGGCGGGAGCTCTTGTCGATGTCAGATTCCCCGCCCGGCACGTCCCGCTGATTCAGGGTGGGCGGGCATCTGGGATTGATAGGCCCGCGCGCCGGGCCAATGCCACCGCCGCCAGCGCCGAGTGCACGTGCAGCTTTTTCAGCGTGTTGTGGACGTGGGTCCGAATAGTATTGCGCGACAAGAACAGCTGACCCGCGATCGCGTCCGCGCTCATACCTGCCGCCAGGCAACCGAGAACCTGTTTCTCGCGTGGACTCAGCGTGGCGAGACGGGCCGCCTGTTCGGCACGTCCGGATTGCGCGGATTTCAGCTCCGTGAGCACGTAGGTGAGGAGCCGGGGCGGTATCCAGGTCTCTCCGCGCAACGCGCCCCAGACCACGGACAGCAGATGCTCAATTGGATCGTCCTTGAGTACCCATCCCGATACGCCGATCTGGACCGCCTCAATGATCCGGCTCTCGTCCCGGCCCGCTGTCACGACCACAATCCGCATATCTGGATGCGCAGCGAGCGCCTCGTCCGCGAATTCGATCCCGTCACTGCCGTCCAGGTCGACATCGAGCAGAACAACGTCGAATCGGCGTTCGGTGAGAGTCGAGCGGGTCTGCTCGATTGTGGTCACGGCAGATGCGGTTAACCCGGGCTCAATGTCGAGCCGGCACGCCAGCGCCTCCGCGAAAGAGACATAGTCGTCCACCACCAGGAGTTGCTTGACCGGAGACTCGGGGAGTCTCAGCGATTCCAGGGCGGTCGGGCGCCGCATCAGCGTAACGGTCACCCGTTGGCGGCTGCTTGCTTAGCCGGCGGGCCGAGCGAGTATTGACCAGAAATTCCAAGCAGGCAGGAACGGGCCACCATGCTTGTCGCCTCCAACCGGGAGTGCGCTCCTAGTTTGACGAGAACGCTCTGAATGTGGGTGCGGGCCGTGCTTAGCGAGATAGCGAGCGATCGGGCGATCTGCTTGGTGGACTGTCCTTCCATGATCAGCATCAGCACCTCTTGCTCACGCAAAGTGAGCAACTGTACGAGCCATTCGCTGTCACTGGTGCCGGGTGGACGCAGATCCTGTGGCCCGGGCTGGGCCGCCGCCGTCCCCAGGGCCTGCTCACCGGCCCGCACATCGGCCAGGGTCCGGATGATCTCAGTGAGGTGCTGATCTTTCCTGATGAGGCCGGCCGCACCGCTGCCGATCACGTCGGACAGGGTCACGGAATCGGCGCCGTCCGCCAGGATGACAACTTTGACCTGGGGATATCGACTGCGGATCAGTCCCAGCACGCCGAAGTTCCCGCAGGTATGAAAACGGGCTGCCATCAGGCATATGTCAGGCCGGTGCCGGGCTACCGCCGCCAGCACTTCGGGCGGGGAAGTAGCCAGGGCCGCCACCGTCACCCCGTCCTGGGCCAGTGCCTCGGCCAGGGCGTCGATGAACAGTCGGTGGCCGTCGCCGAGCACGATTCTCATCGGTTGTCACCTGCCATGCGACCACCTGCCATGCGACCATCTGCCATGCGACCATCTGCCATGGGACCATCTGCCATGACGGGCAGTAACATCCGGACCAGAGTCTCGCCGGAGGAAAGTCGCTCGACCTCCATCTGGCCGCCGCACTCCGCGAGCATTTGCCCGGTAATCTGGAGTCCGATTCCGGTTCTGCTGCCGACGGCCATGGAGCCGAAACCTGGACCGTCGTCGATGACCTCAATAAGCTCTGCGTTTCCAGCAGCCCGCTCGACCAGCTTAACGTGACCATCCGGGCCCGCGGCCCGTGTCGCGTTGGCCAGGACATTGGCGAGCGCCCGCCGGAGCCGCGTGCCGACGGCCATTACGTACCGGGGTTCCCGATCTAGCTGCTGCACGATGATCTGCCGTGCGTAGGTCAGCTGCTCAGAATTCACCGCATCACGCACCAGAGTCACAATATCGACTGCTTCCGCGTCCTGCGGGACACCTGGCTCGGCCAGCATGTCGTGGATGATCTTGGAAAGCCAATGTGCCTCGGCAACTATCTGTTCGAGGCGCCGCCGGACTTGGTCCGGCGGGGGTTCATCCGCGAGTGCGGCGGAGGCCAGTGCGAGCACCGTGGCGACTGGCTGGCGCAAATCATGAGCAGCCTGCTGGACGGTTCCTGGCCTTTGCTGCGCATTGGTCAGATTTCCCCTGGCCGTCGACGCAGAGTCGACCGCCTGCCCTGCTGTCCCGCGTGCCATGTCCCCACCCCGAATGAACCATCGTCTAGCAGACGGTGTCCTGAACAAAGATTTCCAGTGAACGGAAGGTAGCGGGGTAGTCCTCATTCTGAGGCTTCCGTTGTCCTTACGTAAGTCCCTGGGCCGGCCCAATGACTTAGTGCAGTTAGAGCATTACTCTGAGTAAAGCAAAATAGTATGAGAGTGATCGGCCGAGGGCCGCCGGTTGGTGGATGAGGTGATCACCTCGCGATCGGTTCTGTTTCGGAAAAATTGGTGTCAATCATCACGTCGTTCCCGCTGGCTTCATTCAGGGTCATGGACGGCGACCGCAGCGACGATTTGACGTCCTTCTCCTTGGCCCGGGGCTGTGATGCCCCCTCTCCCCGAACCGAAGGTCACGCAGCAGGTGGGGTGCTGCCGCCCCGGCCGCTGCTGCGCAGGGGGCTCGCCATCCACAGACGAGCCGGGGTGACCGCTTTGGCCTGGCGGGACCTGGCCGGGCTCCGGGCCGGGGCGGGATGCTGCGGGGATGCGGATCGCGATGGGGGCCGGCAGTGAGGTACTAGGCGCGCCGATGCGTCCCCAGGACGTCGTCGGTGACGTGGTGGCGGCCGAGGCCGAGGGCTTCGGGTCGGCCTGGACCGTCCACTTTTCCCGTGGCGTCGACGCGCTCAGCGTGCTGGCCGTGGCGGGGACCCGGACCAGCCGGATCGACCTCGGCGTGGGCATCGTGCCGACCTACCCGCGGCACCCGCTCGCGCTGGCCCAGCAGGCCGCGACGGCCCAGGCGTTCTGCGGGGGGCGGCTGACGCTCGGTGTGGGCGTGTCACACCGGCCGGTCATCGAGGACCTGCACGGGCTGGCCTACCAGCACCCCGCCGCGCACATGCGCGACTACCTCTCGGTGCTCGTCCCCCTGCTGCGCGAGGGAAGCGTCTGCTACCGCGGCAACTTCTACGAGGTGGACGGGGGCTTTACCGTGCCGGGCACCCGCCCGGTCTCGGTGCTGGTCGGCGCGCTCTCGCCACTGATGGTCCAAGCCGCCGGGGAACTCGCCGACGGGGTGGTGACCTGGCTGGCCGGGCCGCGCACGCTGGGCGAGCAGATCGTGCCGCGGCTGCACCACTTCGCCGCCGGGCAGACGGAGAGCGGGGCCGCGCCGCGGGTGGTGGCCGCGCTGCCGGTGGCGCTGTCGGCCGACGGCGCCGCGTCCCGGCAGGCCGCGGACGGGGTGTTCGCCCGCTACGCCGGGTTCGACAACTACCGCCGGCTGCTGGACCGCGAGGGCGCGAAGTCGCCGGGCGCCCTGGCCGTCACCGGGGACGAGGCCGCGATCGAGAAGCAGCTCGGGCGGCTGGCCGACGCCGGCGTGACCGAGCTGTGGCCCATCATCTTCCCGGTGGGCGACGACCCCGGCCGCAGCCGGCGCGAGACCAGGGCGTTCCTGCGCGCCCTGGCCACAGCCTCCTGACGCGACCAGCCGGGGCACCGATCCTGGCCGTCAGGCCGGATAAGTCGGGCCCGGTCATTTAGGGGGCCGGTCAGCCGGGCAGGGGGAGCTCGGCCCAGACGGCCTTGCCGCTGGGCACGCTCTCGACGCCCCAGCGGGTCGCCATGGCCGCGACCACGCCCAGGCCGTGGCCTGATACGGCGGCCAGGTGCTGATCCACGCCGTTCGCCCCGAGGGGAAGCGTGTCACTCACGCTGATCCGGATCGCGCCGCCGGACAGGGCGAGGCTGACGCAGAAGGCCGACCCGGCGTGCAAGACCGCGTTGGTGGCTAGTTCGGTGACCACGAGCGCGATGTCCGCCGCAAGTTGCTCACCACGCCACGGCTCGAGCATCCCGAGCGCGAAGCCCCGGGCGGCCCGGGTGTCCTCACGGCTTCCCGCGAACGTGCGCGTGACGTCGGCCCAGTGGACCCGGTGCAGGGAGTGACCGGCCGCTGAGCCATCGGTCGCTGACGGACCGGGCGCTGGCGCACCCGATACTGGGGGACTGGTCACTGGCGCACCGGTTACCGGTGCACCGGTTATGGAGCGGCCCACCACCGCGGTGTGCAGGCGGCAAATGTCAGCGACTGCGCCCTCATGCTCGCTGTTTTCCACCAGATCCCGCGGGTAGCCGCAAAACAGCGAGAACGGGATCTGCTGGCCCAGCTCGTTCCAGAACTCTTCCAGCTCGAGGGCGGCGTTGACCTGGCCGGCTGCCCAGAGCAGGGCGACGACCTCCCCGTAGATCCGGACCGGCCCGGGAGCCTCGCCCGCAGCCAGAATGGCGGGTCTGAAGTGAGTGTCGAAGGCCGCTAGGTCGACCCGGCCGTCGCGAGTCAGCCGGAGTGCCACCCGGGTGGCGTCGAGGCAGACCAGGGTCCCGTCGCGGCGGGCCGCCCTGACATCCACGCCGCCTGCGGCTAGATGGGCCTCGAATCCGGCGCAGCGGCTGGGGGTGGCTACGACGACCGCCGCGCCTCCCTCGGCGATCGCCCCGGCGAGGAAGTCTCCTGCGGTCTCGGTCAGCTCTTCGTCAGCGTCGTAGAACTGGACAACATGGCGAAGGAGGCCCAGGGCGGAAGAGCCAGATTCGCTAGACACGAGTACCTTTAACACACAGATTGACGTGGAATATGGGGCAGCAGATCAGGCTAACGGTACCCCGGCGGGCTGGGGTAAACCTTCCGGCCGGGTCAATGTCCTCGCCCCGGCCCGGGCCGCTGGATGGGCCTTGGCGTTTGGCGCCTGGGCGCGGGGGCATTGGCAAGATCCTCTCCCGCGGTCGGCCTGGCGGGAGAGAACACCTCCCGGTGGCCAGCGCACTGGCCCTGGGAGCCGCTCCCCAACCGGGAAGGATCGGCTGATCAACGGCGACAATCGCGCTTCCGGGGAGCGGTTCGGGCGCCCGCCGGGCGACGTCAGCGCGCTCGTATCCGGTCAGCATCTGTGCGCGCTGTACCAGAATCAGGACGAGCGCCGCCGGCTCACCGCCGCGGTGATCCGGGGCGCGCTGGCGGCTGGGGATCGGGTGATCTACGTGACGCCCGGACCGTCCGATGTGGCCCTGGCCCTGCTCGAAGCGGGCGGGATCGAGACCGGGCGGCCCGTGCGCGGCGGGCAGTTGCTGGTCCACAGCTTTGGTGAGATCTACGGCGACCTGGCCAGCACGGACCTGGCCCAGCTCGTGGCCACGTTCCGGGCGGCGCTCAGCCAGTCGCTCGCGGCGGGATTCCCCGGCCTGCGCATTACCGGCGAGATGGGCGGCTGCTCCTGGCCGGCCGGGTCGCTGGAGGGGCTCGTCCGCTGGGAGCGCATGGTCTCGCAGATGCTGGGCGAGGTGGGTATCGCCGCCATCTGCCAGTACGACCAGCGTCAGCTGGATGAGCCGGCCACCACCGTCATCGCGGCGGAGCACAGCGGGGTGGCGACCAACGGGCAACGCCTGCCGCTGGCGCTGTTCATCGCCTCCACCCCGCCGCCGGCGCTGCGGGTCGAGGGCGAACTCGACCTGACGAACGGCCCGGTCCTGGCCCGGGTCATCCGGGCCCGGCTGGCGGCCAGCCCCCGGCTGCGGGTCGACCTCGGCGGAGTCGCGTTCGCGGACGTTGGCTCGCTGCGCGAGATCTACCAGATCGCGGTCGGCCTGCCCGCCGGCAGCCGGATCACGCTGGCGAATGTCACCGAGCCCGTCCGGCGGGTGCTCGACCTGGCCGGGTTCCGGGCTGACGCGGTGGTGATCGACTCATGAGCTGGCCCGCGGACGACAGCATGGCCCATCGCGCCCTGCTGTACACCGATGAGCCAGAATTCCGCACCGCGGTCGGGGCGTTCGTCCGCGAGGGCCTCGAGCGCCGTGAGCAGATCCTGGCCGCCGTCCCGGCCGGGCAGCTGGCCTGGCTCCGGGGCGAACTCGGCGGTGACGTCCCGGCGGTCGAGTTCGCCGACGCGGCCAGGTTCTACCGCCGCCAGGGCCAGGCGACCCGCGCCACGCTCGACTGGCTGCGCCGTCACGCCAGCGACGGCCAGCGGGTCCGCGTCGTTGCCGAGCAGGCCGTGTCCCGCCGCACTCCTGCGGAGGCCGCGGATTACCTGCGGATGGAAGCGGCGGCCAATGTCGTCTACCAGCCGTTCCCGGTGTCGGTGCTCTGCCCGTACGACGTGTCGGTGCTCCCGGGCGACCTGCGCCCCGGGGTGGAGCAAACCCATCCGGAACTGCTCCGGGGCGACCAGGTGGTGCCCAGCCCCGCGTTCGCCGACCCGCGCATCTTCATCCGGAACTTCTCCGCCGTGGCCCCGCCACCGCTGACCTCCGCATCGATCGGTTTCGGCCGCCGCGAGGACCTGGCGGCCGTCCGCCGTTTCCTGCGGACCCAGCTGGCCCGGGCCGGGTTCGGGGATGAGGCGGCCGCGCTGCTGGTCGCCGCGGCCGCCGAGGTGGTCACCAACGCCCTGATGCACGGCACCGCCCCGCGCCGGCTCTGGGTCTATACCGAGGGGCCCATGCTGGTCTGCCACGTGCGCGACGACGGCCCGGGCTTCGCCGATCCGCTCGCCGCCTACCTCGCCCCGGACCGGCACGCGACTCATGGTCACGGACTCTGGCTGGGCCGCCAGGCCTGCGACTGCCTCGAAGCGGCGACCGACGGGACCGGGACACATGTGCGGCTGCTGACCAGGCTGCCTGAGCCGGGCGCGGCGGAGCGCCCCGCCTAGGGAGTCGGAGCCCTCCCTAGGGAGAAGAGAATCCCGGCCCCTAGGCTGAGCCCAGGAACACGGAAAGGGGCACCGGGTGGACATCACTCAGCTGATCCTCGACGACCATCACGAGCAGCGCCGGCTCTTCGCGATCCTGGAGCAGATCGACCGGTCCGACACCGACACCCTGGGTGCGGTCTGGAGCCGGCTGGCCGCGTTCCTCGAGCTGCACGCCGCGGCGGAGGAGGAGATCTTCTACCCTGCGCTGCTGCGGGTGGGCATTAGGGCCCGGCGCGGCGGCACGGCGGAAGACGAGACCCTCGACGCGATCGGAGACCACAACGACATCCGCGACGCGGTCGTCTCGGCCGGGGGCTACCCGGTCGGCAGCGACGGCTGGTTCGCGGCGGTGACCGCGGCCAACCTGGCCAACAGCGATCACATGGGCGAGGAAGAGCGCGAGGGCCTGACCGACTTCCGCCGGCTGGCCAGTCTCCAGCTGCGCCACGACCTGGCCGTGGCGTTCGCGGCGTTCGAGGCCAAGCACTACGCCGGGGTCCCGCCGGTGGACAAGGACCCGCAGGCGTACGTCCGCGAGGAAGAGGAGCAGCAGGGCCTGCCCGCGGCGGGCGACGCGTCGACTGCCGGATGCGGCGGCGCCGAGGGCGGCCCGACCGGGTCGCTCAGCATCGGCAGCCTCAGGACCTCCTGACCCGCGCCCGTCATGGCCGATGTGCCCTTCGGGCAGTTGCTGGACCGCGCCCGGGCCCTGGCCGGCCGCCCCGGGCGGGCCATCCTCGGGATCACCGGGCCGCCCGCGGCCGGCAAGAGCACTCTCGCGGAGAGATTGCGCGAGGAACTGGGCGCGGCGGCCGCGTACGTGCCGCTCGACGGGTTCCACCTGGCCCATCAGCTGCTCGTCGAGAACGGCCTGGTGGAACGCAAAGGCGCCCCGGACACTTTCGACGCGGCCGGGTACGTGGCGCTGCTGCGGCGGTTGCGTGATCCGGCTGAGGGAGTCGTGTACGCGCCGCGCTTCGACCGGGACATCGAGGACTCCATCGCGAACGCGATCCCGGTTCCGCCGGACGTGCCCCTGGTGATAACCGAGGGCAACTACCTGCTGCTCCGATCGGGTCCCTGGGCGCAGGTGGCGGACCTGCTCGACGAGGTCTGGTATATCGACCTGGCCGAGGACACCCGGCTGCGGCGGCTGATCGGCCGGCACATGAAATTCGGCCGGGACAGCGCCGAGGCCCGGGACCGGGCCACCGGGTCCGATCAGCGGAACGCGGTGCTCATCGAGGCCGGCCGGGACTACGCGAGCCTGGTCGTGTCGGTGGGCCGCGGCTGAATTTCGTTGCGGCGAAACCGGCGGCGGAAGGCGCGGCGGGTCAGCTGAGCGCGGCCGCGGCGGCCATTGGTCGCGTCGGCCGCCAGCCGGCGGGTCAGGGGGCCTGCTGGTCCGCGATGAGCCGGGCGTACCAGCGGGCGCTGGCCTTGGGGATGCGGGTTTGCGTGCCGAAGTCCACCCAGACCAGGCCGAACCGGCGGCTGTACCCGTCGGCCCACTCGAAGTTGTCCAGCAGCGACCAGACGAAGTAGCCGCGCACGTCCACCCCGGCCTCGATGGCGGCCAGGGTCTCGGCGAAGTGATCAGTCAGGTATGCGACCCGTTCCACATCATCCACGGCGCCCTCGGGGTCGACGTAGTCGTGGTAAGCCGCGCCGTTCTCGGTGATGTAGAGGGGGAGCGGGGTGGAGTCGTGCACCCGGCGCAGGATGCGGCCCAGGCCGGGCGGGCGGGCGTCGATGCCGTTCGCGGTCAGCTGGGGAGCGCTCACATAATCCGCGGCCGGGATGACCCGGGCCTGGTGGTAGGGCTCCCCGGGGTCCTCGGCCACGAGCTTGGTCTCGTAGTAGTTGATGCCCATGAAGTCCGCGGGCGCGGCCACGACCTGCAGGTCGCCGTCGCGGATGAAGTCCACCGGGACCTGCCGCTGGTACCAGTCGAGCATGTCCGCGGGGTAGCTGCCGCGCAGCACGGGGTCGAGGAACCAGCGGTTCTCGTGTCCATCCAGCCTCCGGGCCGCCGCCCGGTCGGCGTCGGAGTCTGACGCGGCGTGGATGTCCGAGAGCAGGTGGGTGACGCCGGCCCGGGCTTGCGGGGCGCAGTCCCGGATCATGCCCATGGCCCGGCCGTGGGCGAGCAGCAGGTGATGGGAGGCGGCGAGCGCGGAGTGCAGGTCGGCCAGCCCCGGCGCATGCCGGGCCTGCAGGTGGCCGATCATGCCCGAGCAGAACGGCTCGTTCATCGTCACCCAGACCGGGACGACGTCGGCCAGGCTGTCCAGCACGAGCTGCACATAGTCGCAGAAGTGGGCCACGGTGTCGCGGTTCACCCAGCCGCCGGCGTCCTGCAGGGGCTGCGGGAGGTCCCAGTGGTACAGCGTGGCCATGGGCTCGAGGCCCCGGGCGCGGAGCCCGTCCACCAGGCGCCGGTAGTAGTCGAGGCCCTTCTGGTTGACCGCGCCGGTGCCGTCCGGGACGATCCGGGGCCAGCCGATCGAGAACCGGTAGGCGTTCAGGCCCAGGCCGGCCGCGAGATCCAGGTCCGCGTCGGTCCGGTGATAGTGGTCGCAGGCGATCGCGCCGGTGTCGCCGTGCGTCACGGCCCCCGGCGTCGCGCTGAACGTGTCCCACATCGAGGGCCCGCGGCCGTCTTCATCGGCCGCGCCCTCGATCTGGTACGCGGACGTGGACACACCAAACAGGAAACCGGGCGGGAAGCGCATGGACACTGCCGACTGCTCCTTCACTGCGCATCAGGGATGGCCATGTGCGGCGCCGTCGGCACCGGGGTGTTTATAGTTTAGAACTTAGGTTAAGCCTTGAGTAAAGTCCGGTCAAGGGTCGCCGGATGGTGCCAGAGGGGCGGCTGGTACGCGGCGTCGTCACGGCCCGGGCGCGGCCGGGGCGCGGCCGGGGGTGGGCTGGAGCGCGCGGCCGCGGGGTCAGCCGGGAGGCGCGGCCGCGGGGTCAGGCGGGGATGGCGGGCCCGGGTCAGCCGGGGGTGGAGGCCCGGACCCGGCGGGGCTTCTCCGGGTGCCGGGGGGCCACCGCGCCCGCCGTGAGCAGCCGGGCGATCGGCAGCGTCGCGCCGCCCAGGGCCACCGCGTCCTGCCCCAGATCGGCCGTGACGATCTCGACCCGGCTGAACGGGAGATGCAGCGCCCGGCGGCCCGCCGCCTCACGGATCCGGGGCAGCAGGTCGTCGCCCAGGGCCCGCCCGAGCCAGCCGCCCACCACCACGCGCTCCGGGTTGAACAGGTTGACCAGGTCGGCGATGCCCGCGCCGAGGTAGGTGATGGTCTCGTCAATGACCTGGGCGGCGGCCCGGTCACTGTCCCGCGCGGCGATGATCGAGGCGACGCGGCTTTCCAGCTCGCTGGGGCTGATCGTCACCCGGCGCCGCTTGAGCTGCTCGTAACGGGCCGCGATGGCCCCGGCGCCCACGTAGGCCTCGAGGCAGCCGTCCGCGCCGCACCGGCAGGTCCGCCCGCCCACGCACACCGTGGTGTGACCCCACTCGCCGGCGCTGCTCGTCGCGCCCCGGTACACCTCCCCGTTGCTGACGATGCAGGTGCCCACGCCGGTGCCGAGCAGCACAATGACGGCGTTGTCGGTGCCGCGGGCCGCGCCGAACCAGCGCTCCGCCTGGCCCAGGGTCTTGGCCCCGTTGTCGACCAGGATCGGCAGGTCGGTCCGGTCGCGCAGCATCGCCTCCAGCGGGACGGCGTGCCAGCCGACGCTCTGGCCGTGCACGACCGCGTCGCCGCGGTGCTCAACCAGGCCGGGCACGGCCACGCCGACCCCGAGGATGCTCGCGGGCTCGACCCCCGCCTCGGCGATGACCGACTCGATGCCCTCGACGATGTGGCTGACGGCGTCCTCGGGATCCAGCACGGACATGTCGGTGACCGACGCGTGCTGGGCCCGCAGGTTCAGCCCGAAATCGAAGAGCTCGACCAGGAAGGCCGTTTCCCCGACGTCCACCCCGATCACGTAGCCGTAGCCCGGGTTGACCTGGAGCAGCCCGCGTGGGCGGCCGCCGTTGGAGTCCTCGAGGCCGACCTCGACCACGACACCCTCTGCGACCAGGGCCGCGACGAGGTTGCTGACCGTGGCGGGGCTGAGCCCGGCCACCGTCCCGACCTCCTGCCGGGTCAGCGGACCGTTGAGGAATACCTGCCACAGCGCACGGGACCGGTTGTTCTTCCGGAGATCCCGCACAGTGGTTGTGCTGGGCCTGGCCATCGACCTGCCTCATCGAGGGAGGGACCGCGACGATGCGGCTGCTGACCCCGCTATTTTACGGCCCGGAATAAGTCGGCGCGGACGCAGGACCTGCGGCGCGCCGCGCGCCAGTTGCCGGACGGCCCACAAGGTGCCGGTTCGGGGGGCTCCAGGAGGCGCGGCGCGGAGGTGCGGGAGTGCAGCTCACTGACCCCACCGTGGCCCGGACGGCCTTCGGGTTGACCGCCTCTGCCGTGACCAGCCCGCGGTCATGGCCTCCCCGCCCATGGCCCCAGTCACACTGGTCCCTCCCGCCCACCTCTCACGTATCTGGTGCAGCTGAACCGGACAAAACGCCCTTCCTGGCGCACCACTTACGTGAGATGTCAGCGCTGGCCATGATCGACGTGGGTGTCCCCGCGGCCTCCGTGTGGGCCGGCCCCCGCCTCCGCGCTGCCTCCAGCCGCCGGTTGCTTGCGCGCGGCCTGCCAGCGCCCCGCCAGTCCCGCCAGTCCCGGCTGCCCCCTCCACGGCCGGGGATCAGCCGGGGATCAGCCGGGGATCGACCAGAAATCGGCCGGGAAGCGGCCGGGACGGAGTGACGGGTAAGTAACGAAACGGGAACGGAGATGCCCCCGACATTGACACTGCCGGCTGCGCTCCATAATTTACGCCTTATAGGAAGATGTAAAAGATCCCCCGAGCCCCATGCTTCTAGACCTCGCGATTCCGTCACAATTTCCGCACGATCCGCACGATTCCGCACGAGGCCCGGCGCGAGCCCTGTGGTGTGCTCGCGACGATCCCTGGAAGGACACCACATGAGACCGACGAAGCTGTCGACCCTGGCCTGCGCCGCCGCCGCTGCGGCCGCCCTGTCCCTCGCTGCCTGCGGCAGCAGCGGTTCGAATTCCGGTTCATCCGCCAAACCGACGCTCACTTACTGGGCTAGCAACCAGGGCACCAGCCTGCAAGACGACCAGCACGTCCTGGCCCCGCAGATCGCGAAATTCACCAAGCAGACCGGCATCAAGGTCAAGGTCACGGTCATCCCGTGGACGACCTTGCTCACCCAGATCACGGCGGCCACGGTGTCTGGCAAGGGCCCTGACGTCCTCAACATCGGCAACACCTGGTCCGCGTCGCTCCAGGCGACCGGCGCGTTCCTGCCCTTCACCTCGTCGGTCATGAACACGATCGGCGGGTCCAGCCGGTTCCTGGCCGGCAGCCTGTCGGCCACCGGCGCGGCCGGCCAGCCGCCGACCGCCGTGCCGCTCTACAGCACGGCCTACGGCCTGTATTACAACAAGGCCGAGTTCGCCGCGGCGGGCATCAGCGCGCCGCCCGCGACCTGGTCGGAGTTCGTCACCGACGCCAAGAAGCTGACCAAGGGCGGGCACTACGGGCTGACCCTCGAGGCCGGCCAGATCCCGGAGAACGTCCACCTGGCGTTCGAGCTGAGCCAGCAGCAGGGCGGGTCGTTCTTCGACTCCGCGGGCAAGCCGACGTTCGATACCCCGCAGAACGTGGCCGCGGTCAAGCAGATGATCGACTTCATGCAGACCGACAAGATCGTCAATCCGAGCGACGCGCAGTACTCCAAGGGCACCGAGGCGCTCACCGACTACGCCACCGGGAAGTCGGCCATGGTCTTCTGGCAGACGGCCTCCGGATCGCTGGCCAAGCTGGGCATGAAGGCCTCTGACATCGGCGTCGCGCCGCTCCCGCTGCCCGATCCGATGCCGGCCGGCGGCAAGAAGGTCACCAGCATGGTGGCGGGCATCAACCTGGCGATCTTCAAGGACAGCAAGAACCTGTCCGCCGCGGAGCAGTTCGTGAAGTTCATGACCAGCACGCCGACACAGGAGAGCCTCAACCACACCTACGGCTCGCTGCCCACGGTCCAGGCCGCCTACAGCGACCCGGCGTTCAACACGCCGGCCGTGAAGACCTTCCGGAGCATCCTGTCCACGACCGCCGCGCCCATGCCCGCGGTGGCCGCGGAGAGCCAGTTCGAGACCGCGGTCGGGACGGCGATCATCCACCTGTACGCCAGCGCGGCCACCGGCAAGACTGTCACCAACGCCATGATCGGTCAGGCACTCAGCCAGGCTCAGCAACAGCTAGGAGGATGACCCCTGGTGGTTGACACCATCCGGGTCGAGCAGGGTGTCACCCCGTCCGCGCCGTCGTCACCGCCCAAGCGGCGGTGGTGGCGGCGCGGATCGCTGCCCTACGTCCTGCTGATCCCCGCGATTCTCCTCGAACTGCTCATCCACATCGTGCCGATGCTGGCCGGGGTGGGGATCAGCTTTCTCCAGCTGACCTTGTTCTACCTGCGGAACTGGCGGGCCGCCCCGTTCGCGGGGTTCAGCAACTACGCGGTCGCGGTGAACTTCTCCTCCGCGACGGGGCAGGCGCTGCTGCACTCGTTCACGGTCACGATCATCTACACCCTCATCGTCCTCGCCGGGGCCTGGCTGTTCGGCATGGCCGCCGCCGTCCTCACCCAGCGGGCCTTCCGGGGCCGGGGTGCGGTCCGCACCCTGTTCCTCATCCCGTATGCGCTGCCCGTCTTCGCGTCGGTCATCACCTGGAACTTCATGCTGCAGCGGGACACCGGCATGGTGAACCAGCTGCTGCTGTCCCTGCACCTGGTGGGATCCCGGCCGTTCTGGCTGATCGGGCAGGACAGTTTCTGGTCGCTGGTGGTCGTGCAGCTCTGGCGCACCTGGCCCTTCGCGTTCCTGATCCTCACCGCGGGCCTGCAGAGCATCCCGGCCGACCTGTACGAGGCGGCGTCGCTGGACGGCGCCGGGATCCTGGGCCAGGTCCGGCACGTGACCCTGCCGCTGATCCGCCCGGTTAACCGGGTCCTGCTGCTGGTGCTCTTCCTGTGGACGTTCAACGACTTCTCGGTGCCGTTCACGCTGTTCGGCTCGGCCCCGCCGAGCCAGGCCGACATCATCTCCATTCACATCTACGAGAACTCCTTCGTCAGCTGGAACTTCGGCACCGGGTCGGCCATGTCCGTGCTGCTGTTGCTGTTCCTGCTGGTGGTGACGCTCGTTTATCTGGCGCTCGGGAGACGGGGGGCCCGCCATGCATGAGCCAGCCTGGTTCCGGTGGGTGCGGGTCATCGTGCTGACGTTGCTCGGCCTGTTCGCGATCGCGCCGGTGTACGTCATGCTCACCGCGTCGCTGAAGCCGCTCCCGGACGTCGAGGGCGCGTTCCGGTGGATTCCCAGCCACCTGACCTTCTCGCCGTTCATCGACATGTGGCAGACCATCCCGCTGCTGACCTACCTGGAGAACAGCCTGATCGTGTGCTCGGTGGCGTCGGTGGCCTCGGTGATCGTCGCGCTGCTGGCCGCGTACGCGGTCAGCCGGTACCGGTTCCATGGGCGGCAGGTCTTCTCCATCACGATCCTGTCCACCCAGATGTTCCCCGGCATCCTGTTCCTGCTCCCGCTGTTCGTGATCTTCGTCAACCTCAGCCAGGACACCGGCATCAACCTGTACGGCAGCCGGACCGGCCTGATCATCACCTACATGACGTTCACGCTGCCGTTCGCCATCTGGATGCTGGTCGCGTACCTGGACACCATCCCGCGCGAGCTGGACGAGGCGGCCACCGTGGACGGCACCGGGCCGCTCGGGGCGTTCATCCGCGTGGTCATCCCGGCCGCGATCCCGGGCATCGTCGCGGTGGGCATCTACGCGTTCATGACCGCCTGGAGCGAGATGCTCTTCGCCTCCGTGCTCACCAACGACTCGACCCGGACCCTTGCGGTCGGACTGCAGGGTTACGCCACCCAGAATCAGGTCTACTGGAACCAGATCATGGCCGCGTCGCTCACCGTCAGCGTGCCGATCGTCGTCGGCTTCCTGCTGCTCCAGCGCTTCCTGGTGGCGGGCATGACAGCCGGCTCGGTCAAGTAACCCGGCCCGCGGCACCCCTTTAAATTCGCCGCAACGAAAACCGCCCGCCGTACTCCCGCCGCCCCGGTGCAGGCCTGAGCGGGCCTGAGCGGGCCGCACCGGAGGTGCCAGGCGGTCCGCGTGCGGCGTCAGCGACTGTCGCGGTGCCCACGGGAGGAACCGCGTGGGTGCCGGGCGCTCATGCGCACCCGGCGCCCCTGCGGTCACGCGCCCGGGGAGGGCTTACGCGTCCCGGGACACCCCGGTAGATAGTCCCGGCAGCCTCAGCAAGATGGTCCCGGGAGAAACACCCCCGGCGCTCGCCGAGGGCGAGGGAGTTGGGCGGGACCTGAACTGCGGGGCGGGGCGGTACGTGTACGTGGGCGAACACCACACGATGAAGCCGGCGGTCCCCGCGGCGCACGGAGCGTCCCGGGGGCGGCCGCGTTGGCATTGCCTCATCCGCTATTGTTGATCCCGGCGTTATCTGTGGGCATCCGGCGCTAGGGCCGCCCCCCAGCCGCCATTTCTTACAAAGTTATTACGGTCACTAAAGGCGTCTTGACAGGTCGCTTTTCGGCCTTGATCAACAACGCTCTGACCTGCGGATACGCTACTTCATCCTGAGTTCGCGATGACTGCGGTCCGGGCAAAAATCAAAAAAACTTGATTCTGTGTAAACCGGCACAACGGCAGGGCTACTGTGATCGCTCGGGAGCGATATACCCGATTAAAAGGGAACGGTGTCGTGTCGTACAGAAGAAGAGTCTTTAACCATGATCGCAAGTTTGAGCCGCGGTCGCGGACCCGGCTCCTGGCGATTGTCGGGGCCGTAGCCGTGGTGGGCGGGGTCGGCGGGGCGTTGCTGATTCCGAACATGGGCAGCGTGTTCGGCGCTAGTAACGCTGCCAGTGTGGCCGGAGCCTGCGCTACGCCGTCGTCGGCCAGCACCGCGGCAGGGGCCACCGCAGCCGCTGGGACCGCGGCCGCCACCACGCCCGCCACCGCCGCCGCGACCGCACCGGCTACCGCCGCTGCGACTACTCCGGCAACCACCGCGGCCACCGCTCCGGCAACCACCGCGGCCACCTCTCCGGCAACCACCGCGGCCACCTCTCCGGCAACCACCGCGGCCACCACGGGAGCGACGGCGTCGGCCGCGCCGACGATCTGCCCCACCACGACCGCCACGCCGACGGCCACCGCGACCGCGGCTGCCGCCGCGACCAACATGAACTGCCGCATCATCGTGCCGGCTAACCCACTCAGTGCGCAGGGCCTGGCCACGCCGTGGCAGCTGGAAGGCCCGGCTGGCATGACGCCGGCGCAGTCCGGCTGCACGATGGCCAACTCAGCGGCTCTTGGCGCGTTCGTCCAGGCGACCATCCTGAACCCGGCCACTGGCGCGCTGCAGGTTTACGAGCCGCTGGTGATCACCCAGGGCACGACCGCGGCTGTGGCGCCGGTGGTGCCTACACTGCCGGCGGGTGCCGTGGTCACGATCGACGTCGGGTTCAATGGCACCGATCTGACTCAGGTCGGGGCCACCCGGACGGCGCTGGCCCAGGGCCGCTGCGTGAACGGGCTTGGCGGGTCGGACTTCGGCCAGGTGTCGTTCTGCAATGGCGCCGCCTTCTTCCAGGCCGCGTTCCGGGCCGAGGCGGCTGGCAGGCTGGTCGTTCCGGCGACGGGTACGGCAACCAAAGCGGCCGGTGTGGCCTGCCCGACGGTCCGCAACTTCAGCATGATCGACCAGGATCAGAGTGACAACGTCACCTCGATCTACCTGGTGACCGCCAATGGCCAGACAGCACAGTTCAACGCGGCCAACGCGGCGAACCTGGCCGGGGCCACCAAGGCGGTCAACGGGAGTGACAACGCGCTCATCTCCGACTTCCTGGACCCGACGCTTGGCTGCACGTCCTTCACGGCGCCTGACCTGTCCCAGGCCGGGACGCCCAGCACCTCGCAGGCGCTCAACGAGCTGTCCGCGGCCAAGAACCAGACGGCCCCGGTCGCCCTGATCCCGGAGAACGACGAGATGACCCTGGTCAACAACGCCTTCAGCGTGACCAAGACCAACCTCTACCGTTCCAACGTGGGCCAGGCACCGGTCTCCGCGGCCAACGACGCGGCCGACAGCCCGGCGAACTACTGCCAGAACATGGTCAACGTGCAGACGGCGTTCCTGCAGGCCAACCAGGCGCTGCTGGCCACCGGCGCCTCGCCGGTCCCGGCGGTGGGGAACAACCTGCTGACCTTCCTGGCCAACCGGCTGAACATGTCCTTCACCAACCTCAACTGCCAGAACTTCGGGCTGACGAACTCGGTGACGGTCACCCTCGACGGGAACGGCGTGGCGACCGCTGCGACGTTCAACGTCACCAAGCAGACGGCGACCGCCACGACGCCGGCGGGCACCGGCGCAACCGGCACCAAGATGCCTCCGACCAGGCATCGGATCGGGCGCGGCGGACACCGTCACCTGATGGACCCGTCCGGGATGTAACCGCCGGCACTTAGAAGTCGGGTAAATCCCCCCAGGGTGCGGTGGCCTCCAGAAGTCCCGGAGGCCACCGCACCCTTTTACAGGAGGCGCCAATGCAGGGCCGGGACAGGGAGCACGAGCCGAATGCGGCGAGCGGGCCGGCCGGCCGGAGCCCGGCAGGCCTGAGCGAAGACCAGGCCGCCCCGGACGGCCCGGCCGCGGAGTCCGGGACGCTGCCCCTGGATGAGACGGGCGCGGATCAGGCGGTCACAGACGGCACGACCGGGCCGGCCACGCCGCGCTCGGGAGGTCTGCGTCAGGGGCGGCGGCTGGCCCTGGGGATCGGCGCCGCCGCTACCGCCGCGCTGGTCGCGTTCGCCGCGTTCGCGGCGGCTGGCGGCTTGTCCGGCCCGCCGGATGCCTCGTCGGTAATCCCCAGCCCGCCTCGCGAAAACAAGGTGTTCGTGGAGGATGACGACGGCACCGGGGCGGACAGCCAGGCGAACATCCTGAGCTCGGCCGCACCGGGCCTGGTGCACATCCTGGCCCCCGCCACCTCGGCCGGCCTAGGGGTCGTCCTCACCCCCTCGGGACTCGTGCTGACCAGCGCCCAGGGGCTCCAGGGCGCGCGGCGGCTAACGGTACGCGTGGTGCTGTCCGGCCGGTCCTACCCGGCCCGGCTGGTGGGCACAGACCGCTCCTACGGCCTGAGCCTGCTGCAGATCGCAGGCGGCCCGGCGTTCCGGCCCGTCGCCATCGGGAATTCCCGCTACCTCAGCCGGGGCGCGACAGTCACCGCCGTCGGGAGCGCCGGGCTGACCAGGACCTTCACTCTGGACA
Organism: Streptosporangiaceae bacterium; assembly: GCA_035642895.1. GTDB lineage: Bacteria > Actinomycetota > Actinomycetes > Streptosporangiales > Streptosporangiaceae > RYN-230. Next base: position 20,790 of record DASQRM010000141.1, read on the forward strand.
TCGGGAACCTCACCAGCGGCACGGGCGTGCTGGCCGCCGGTGGCCAGCGGCTCACCGGCCTGCTGGTGTCCACCGCCCAGGTGGTGGCGGGGGAGGAGACCGGCGGTCCCCTGGTGAACCTGTCCGGCCAGGCCATCGGGATCAACGTGGCGGGGACGGGAAGCGGACTGCGCCACACTGGTTTCGCGGTTCCCATCGACACGGCTCTTGCCGTGGCCAAGCGGATCCAGGCCACGCATTCGCGGTGAGCCGGCGCATATACGCAATACCCGCGCGCAATGTCATGCTCTGGCCAGCATGAATGCTGGGAATTAGCGGCGTAAATGCCAGTGGGCGGGACGGTCTGATGGGGAGACCGGTCCAAGGCCGGGAGCGGCTGACCGTCACGGCGCCTGACCCCAGCTCCTGACCCCAGCTCCTGACCCCAGCTCCGGAGCCCAGCTCCGGGGTCATGCGTGAGGGTCAGGGCTGGGCTGACGTAGTTCAGGGGTGTTGCGGACGGCCCGCAGCATGCAGCAGATCGTGGTGGTTCGCTTCCGTGCCGTTGCGGCGCGTCTCAGGAAAAGCCTATTACCTGCGGCGTAAGAATTACGCAATATTTGTCTCGAAGAGCAGGGTGTGTGCATTAAAGCGTCACTCTGTAAATCTGCCTGATTGACCGGATGTTAGTGGTTTATTATGACGTGCGGGGAGCGCAATAGCGGCATGGAGGTGGATTTAATGCGCAGCGGGCATTGGTCCCCATCGGGCGCGCGTAGCAGCCGGATCATGCTGATCGCCGTCCCCCTGGTCATCACCATGGCGGTCGGCCTGGTCCTCGGTCTCAGGTTCATGGGCGAGAGAAACGCGAGCCTGAATCTCTCGTCCCAGGGCGCTGGGGCAGCGGCCACGCCCACCGCCACCGGGACGACCAGCCCCACGGCCAGCGCGACAGCGAGCGCGACGGCGACGGCCACTCCAGCGGCAGCGGCGGCCAACGTGAGCTGTGTGCTCGTCGTGCCGCCCAACCCGCTGTCCGCCCAGGGCCTGGCCACGCCGTACCAGCTCACCGGGCCCAACGGGATGTCACCGCAGGCGTCCGGCTGCACCATGGCCAACTTCGCCAATCTGGGCGCGTTCGCCCAGGCCTCGATCCTGGACCCGGCGACCGGGAGGCTGAGCACCTACGAGCCGCTGGTCATCACCCAAGGCACCCAGCCCGCGGCGGCTCCGGTGGTACCCACGCTCCCCGCGGGCGCCGTGGTCACCATCGACTTCGGCTTCAACGGCACGAACCTCACGCTGAAGGGCGCCACAGGAGCCACCCTCGGCGGCGCTCAGTGCGTCAGCGGCGTGGCCGGTTCGATCTTCGGCCAGGTGTCGTTCTGTAACGGCGTGGCGTTCTTTGCCGCGGTCAACAAGGACATCGCGGCCGGCCTGACCACGATCCCGGCCGTCGCGACGGCCACCAAGGCACCGAGGGTGACCTGCCCGACCACCCGGAACTTCAACATGATCGACCAGGACCAGAGTGACAACGTCACCACGCAGTACCTGCTCAACGGGAACGGCCAGACGGCGCAGGACAATGCGGTTAACACCGCGGCGCTGGCCGGCGCCACGACGATCAACAACGGCAGTGACAACGCGCTGCTGAACGGGTTCCTGGACCCGACCCTGGGGTGTACCCCATTCACCGAGCCCGACCTGACCAACGCGGGCACGCCCGGCACCTCCCAGGCGCTGGACGAGCTGTTCGCGGCCAGGAACCAGACCGCCCCGATCGCGCTGGTGCCGGAGAACGACCCGATGACCCTGGTCAACGGGGCGTTCAGCCCGCAGAAGACCAACCGGTACCGGACCAGCGTGGACCAGCCGGCAATCACGCGGGCGCAGACCGCGGACACCCCGGCCACCTACTGCGAGAACATGGTCAGCGTGCAGAGCCTGTTCCTGCACAACAACCAGACCCTGCTGGCCACCGGCACATCGCCGGTCCCGGCGGTGGGCAACAACCTGTTCACTTTCATGGCCAACCGGCTGAACATGTCCTTCACCAACCTCAACTGCCAGAACTTCGGGCTGACGAACCCGGTGACGGTCACCCTCGACGGGAACGGCGCCGCCATCGCCGCGACCATCAACGCCACTGCGCAGGCGGTCACCGCGAGGACCGGCCCGGCCGGGGCGACGAACCCGGTGGCCCCGGCCAAGCCCAAGAAGGGCCAGAACCCAGCGCACATGTAACCCTGGCTGGCTTGTCGGCCCTCCTGGACGGGACCGCTGAGAGCCAGGGCACGACTGCGAGCCGCTCCCTGGCCGGGTGGCCCCCGCAGGGTCACCCGCCAGTGGCGGGCCGGGGCGCGGGACAAACTCCCGGGAAACCTTGTTTCCGCGACGACACCAGCGTTTCGTCACCACGCCGGGCGCCGAAGGCAGTGACCACAACCTGACTGTTCATTACAGCAGGTAATTGTTACGGTACGTGTTGTCAATTTGTGATCTACCCCGCATTGCTGGTTGCCCAGCCGTCACAACTTTTTCAGCGGAAGCGGTTGCACACCCCTCCCTCGCCTCTGGCAAGGTAGCGCCGATGGTTCAAAGCCTTCCGCCAAGCGCCTTCTCGGTGAGTTAGTTTCTGCGGCTGGTATTGGCAGGAAGAACTGGACCACGCGCTGCCCGCAGGCGCAGCGGTCTGCTCCCGGGTGTCTCGCCCAGGAGTTCGGCCCACGGAAGGACAGCCTTGTCAGAACACCGGAGGCGAAGCCCCGGAAAACGACGGGCGGGACGCCGTAGTGGCGTTTTGTTGCCCGTCACCGCTACGGCGGTTACCGCGGTCACCGGAATCGCCATTGCCGGCTACCTGGTGGTTGTGCGGCCTGGCAACGTGCCTAATTCCGGGGCGGCCATCGCCGCCGCGGCCGTGTCCAGCAGCCAGGCCGTGGCCGTGCTCGAGCAGCAGCGGCAGCAGATGATCGTCCTGTCCGCCGCGTCGCACTCCATGCACCTCGTCGGCGCCCCCAAAGTCGCCGCACAGCCCCTGCAGGGGGCCGGGGGTACCTCGGGAGGGGCAGCTTCCACCGTGGCGGCTGCGCCGCCTCCTGACCCCGGCACGGCCCAGAGCATCGGGTACAACATGCTCTCGTCGTTCGGCTGGAGCCCCAGCACCTATTTCAGCTGCCTGAACAACATCTACACCCGGGAGAGCGGCTGGCGTTACGACGCCGAAAATGCCAGTGGCGCTTACGGCATTCCGCAGGCCCTGCCCGGCGACAAGATGGCCTCAGCGGGCTCGGACTGGATGACGAATCCGGCTACCCAGATCAAGTGGGGGCTGGGATACATCCAGGAGCGCTATGGCGATCCGTGCAGCGCGTGGTCGTTTTGGCAAGCGCACGGTTACTACTGAGTAACAGACTGTTATCGCCGTCTTTCAGCACCCGGAATATGGGTGACTCCGGCTCTTTACTCGCTGTAAATCCGATACTACTTACTGTTTGACTCTAGCCTCCTAAGTCGACCGCCTTCGACTTCTTGAGATGACCCTAAAATCTCCTACACTGAGCAGTATTCGAACTACTCCGTGTTATCTAGTGACGCGCATCACATGACGTCATCGACTAGCATTCGATCAGAATATCCCTGATCAGGTTTATTAATCGAATACATATTCGCATAATGTGGCGCCGAGTGTGCGCTACGTCATAGCCTGTTTTTTTTGGAGTTTCGGGCAGAACCTATATCCCTTATTGGGCATCGTGGGTGACCGGAAAGCACCCGGGCGTGAGGATGGTTTGCTCTCCCAGCAACCCGCCGCCCTGACCCGCGGCACATCGGCACGCCGCTGCCAGCACCCTTGTTGTGCTCCGCAGTGCCCCCGGGTGGAAGCCGAGCGCACACTCGTGCGCCCGATCGAAGGTCCATCTTTGTCCCGCCCCAGGACACCCCCATTTCGTAATGCCTACCGAAAGCCCGCACGTCGCACGTTCGCCGTCGCTGGAACGGCCGCTGCGGCGGCCGCACTGGTCGCCGTAGGCCTGGCCACCGCGACCCCCGGCGGCCCAGGTGCAACCCCTACGCGCGGCATGGCCCTGACCGCGCACGGCGGCGCCGGCACCCTCCCGCTGGCCCAGATCTCCCTGGACCGGCGGGCCCGCAGCCGGGCCGATGGCGGTTCCCGCGCCGCTCAGCTGGCCGTCGGCATGGCTCCGGTGACCGCCACCGGCCGGGCCATCCTGGCCTCCGGCCTGGCCGGCGCCCTGGTGGCACCGGCCCGGTCCGGGAGATCCAGGCCGGCCCATTCCGGGAACCAGGCGCCGTCCAGCCGCCCGGCCCAGGCCGCGGGGCACGTTCATCGCGCCCCCCCGGCGCCCAACGTCAAGGCGGCCCACAAGGTTCAGGCGGGGCACCGGGCCCACCTGGCCAGCACCAGGCACGCCGGGCCGTGCGCGACATCTACCTTGCACTGGTGGATCTGCGCCGCCGAGCACGCGCTAGAGCAGCACGGGGTGGCCCGTGGCCGGCTCAGCACGAACGCGGCCTACATCGTGGTGAAGCACGAGTCAGAGGCCAATCCCCGCGCGTACAACGGCTGGGACTCAAACGCCGCGGCGGGCCATCCGTCTGAGGGCATCGCCCAGGTGATTGGCCCGACGTTCCGGGCCTACGCGCTGCCCGGGCACCATCGCATCTGGAACCCGGTGGACAACATGATCGCGGCCTTCCGCTATGCGATCAGCCGGTACGGCTCCATGAACAACATCCCCGGAGTCGTGAACGTCCGGCAGGGCGGGTCCTACGTCGGATACTGACCCGGCGTAGCTCCCGTCCCGGCGCTGGCGGCCTTCCCCACCGTGGGGCGGCCGCCAGCGTCACGAGCGGGCCCGGAACGTGCTCAGCGCCTGCCTGAACGCCGGCTGGCTGGCGGCCCACGTCACGACGGGAGCCGATTCCTGAACCAGGTAGGTACGGCCGCCACTGCGGGCGGCGGCCTGGAACGCGATGTCCCGTACTTCCCGCCGCCCTCTAGTGGCGGGCTGCCAGGTGAATTGCCAGGCCATCCCGGCCCCGCCGGTGAACGAGAAGCGCCGCCCGCCTATCGCCAGGTACCCCGGAAATCGGCCCTGCTTCAGAGCCTGGGCCAGCAGCTGGCGGGTCTGGCCGAGACCCCGTGCGCGGCCCGCTGAGGTCGGCCTGACCGAGATCGACACGTCGCCCGCCGGGCTGGAGAATTTGGTGCCGCCCCCCTGCTGGGCACTCTGCCACCCGGCGGGGGCGGTCATGGTGAAACCAGCCGCGGATCCGGGCTGAGCCGCAGCCGCGGCCGGGGAGCTGGAACCGCTGTCCCCGCTGGTCAGGAGTATCCCGGCCAGGATGCCCGCCCCCACGATGGCCAGGGCGCCCAGGATGACCAGCGGCCCGCGGCGGCCACGCGGGAGCATCGCCGCGAGGTCAGCGACCAGCCCGCGCCGCAGTCCCGGCGCCGGGGCGCCATGACGGCCGGCTGCTGGTGCCGCGGCGTGGGCTCGAGCGGGCCCGGCCCAGGCGGCTGGTGCTGGGGAGGCCGGTGCCCGAGCGGGCACTGCCCGGGCGCCCGGTGCTCGAGGGGCCGATGCTCGAGGGGCCGGTGCCCGAGAGGCCGGTGCCCGGGCCGGTCCTCGGGCGGCCAGTCCCCGGGTGGCTATGGCTCGGGCGGCCAGTGCCCAGGCGGCTACTGCCCGGCCAGCCGGTGCTCGGGCGGCCAGTGTCCGGACGGCCAGTACCCGGGCGGCCAGCGCTGGGGCGGCCAGTGGTTCAGCGGCCGGCCGCCTGTCGGGCGGCGGGATCTCGCTGGCCCACGGCGCGTCGCCGGGCTCCGGCCGACCACCAGGCTCAGGCCGACCACGGGGCTCCGGCAGGCCGCCGGGCCACGGGTTTTCGGACCAAGGATTTCCGGACCGCGGACTTCCCGACCGCGAGTTTTCGGGCCACGGGTCGTCCGGCCCCTCCCACTGGGCATCCAGCCGGGGGGTTCCAGGTTGGGAGATTCCGCTGGCCTGGACCTGCGGTCCGGGCATGGCCAGGCCTAGCGGGGCGGTCAGCGGCGCCTCGCGGGCCCGTCGCCCGGCGTCCCGGGGAGTGCCGGTCCCGCCCGCGCCGTTGGTCCCGACGGCACCGGTTTCGGCGGCATTGTTCCGGTCGGCACCGGTTTCGGCGGCACTGCTCTGGGCGGCACTGCTCTGGGCGGCACCGCTCCGGACCGCGCTGGTCCCGGCCGCGGCCAGCAGGCGGCTGACAGTGGCGGCGTCCGGGCGTGCCTGCGGATTCCTGTGCAGCAGGGCCTCGATGACGTGCCGCAGTGGGCCGGCTGACCGAGGCTGCGGCGGTTCCTCGTTGGCGATAGCGGCCAGGATCGCGATGGAGTTGCCCCGGGCGTCGAAAGGCCCGCGTCCTTCCACCGCGGCGTACAAGGTCGCTCCTAGCGACCACAGATCAGAGGCCGGGCTGGCCGCGTCGCCCCGGATCCGCTCTGGCGCGGTGAAGCCGGGGGTGCCCATCACCATCCCGGCCTGGGTGAGGCCGCTGTCGCCCTCGAGGGTGGCGATGCCGAAATCAGTCAGCACGGCCCGGCCGTCCGGCCCGAGCAGCACATTGCTCGGCTTCACGTCGCGGTGCAGGATGCCCGCTGCGTGCGCGCAGGCCAGCGCGCCGAGCACCCGCAGGCCGATATCGGCGGCCTGCTGCGGGCGCAGCGGCCCGTCCTCGGTGAGTACCTGGTCCAGGGACCGGGCCTGGACCAGTTCCATCACGATCCACGGGCTGCCATCGGCTTCGACGACGTCGAAGATGGTGACCACCGCGGGGTGGTTCAGCCGCGCTGCGGTGCGGGCCTCGCGCAGGGTGCGCTGGTAGAGGACCCGGGTTTCCTCGGTCATCACCGAGCCCGCGGTCACTGGGCCACGGAGTCGTACCTCTTTGACCGCGACGTCACGAGCCAGGACGGTATCCCGGGCTCGCCAGACGGTGCCCATGGCCCCGCGGCCGATGGTGGTCTGCAGAAGGTAACGCCCCGCGACCATTCGCCCCGTGCTGGCCGCAACGTGCATGACAAGGGACGATACACGCGCAATCCACCGGGATTCCTGTGAAGCGGGTGAGAATAACACGTGTGTCGCGCCGGCATTTCCCCAGCTGTCACCCGGCCGTCACCGGGGAGTCACCCGGCCAGCCCGCCCTGGTCACGGGCCGCGCCCACCCGCAGACGTCCGGCCGGCCGCCTTGCTCCCGGGTGCCGATGGGCGGTGGTCCTGCTCCCGGGTGCCGATGGGCGGCCGCCTTGCTCCCGGGTGCCGAGGGGCGGCGGTCCTGCTATCGGGTGCCGATGCTGAGCAGCGGCGGCTGCGGCTCCTCGGCGAAGAAGTCGTTGCCCTTGTCGTCCACGATGATGAACGCGGGGAAGTCGCGGACCTCGATGCGCCAGACCGCCTCCATGCCGAGCTCCGGATACTCGAGGACCTCGACCTTGCTGATGCAGTCCTGGGCCAGCTTGGCCGCCGCGCCACCGATTGAACCCAGGTAGAACCCGCCGTGCTCCCGGCAGGCCGCGGTGACAGCCGGTGAGCGGTTCCCCTTGGCCAGCATGACCAGCGATCCGCCCGCGGCCTGGAACTGGTTTACGTAGGAATCCATCCGGCCGGCGGTCGTCGGGCCGAACGAGCCCGAGGCATATCCCTCAGGCGTCTTGGCCGGACCGGCGTAGTACACCGGGTGATCAGCCAGGTACCCGGGCATCGGCTCGCCTGCCGCCAGCCGCTCGGCGATCTTGGCGTGGGCAATGTCGCGCGCGACGACCAGCGGCCCGGTGAGCGACAAGCGGGTAGCGACCGGGTACTTGGTCAGTTCCGCGCGGATCTCGCTCATCGGCCGGTTCAGGTCGATGCGGACCACGTCGTCCGCGAGATCGTCCTCACTGGTGTCCGGGAGGTACTGCGCGGGGTCGGCTTCCAGCCGCTCCAGGTACACGCCTTCCGGCGTGATCTTGGCCAGGGCCTGGCGGTCGGCGGAACACGAGACCGCGATGGCCACCGGGCACGACGCGCCGTGCCGCGGCAGCCGGATCACCCGCACGTCGTGGCAGAAGTACTTGCCGCCGAACTGGGCCCCGATGCCGATCTTCCGGGTGATCTCCAGTACCTCCTGCTCCAGTTCCGGGTCGCGGAACCCGTTCCCGGCCTGCGATCCGCCGGCCGGCAGCGTGTCCAGGTACCGGGCGGAGGCGTACTTGGCGGTCTTCAGCGCGTACTCGGCGCTGGTGCCGCCGACCACGATGGCCAGGTGGTACGGAGGGCAGGCCGCCGTGCCCAGGGAGCGGATCTTCTCTTCCAGGAAGGTGTGCAGCCCGGCCGGGTTCAGCACCGCCTTGGTCTGCTGGTAGAGGAAGGACTTGTTGGCCGACCCGCCGCCCTTGGCCATGAGCAGGAACTTGTACTCCTGGCCGGCGGTGGCGTACACCTCGACCTGGGCCGGCAGGTTCGTGCCGGTGTTCCGCTCCTCGAACATCGACAGCGGGGCCAGCTGCGAGTAGCGCAGGTTCAGCTGGGTGTAGGCCTCGTAGATGCCCCGGCTGAGGTGCTCCTCATCCTGGCCGTCGGTGAGTACCTGCCCGCCGCGCTTGCCCATCACGATCGCGGTCCCGGTGTCCTGGCACATGGGCAGCACCCCGCCGGCCGCGATGCACGCGTTCTTCAGCAGGTCCATGGCCACGAAGCGGTCGTTGCGGCTGGCCTCCGGATCGTCCAGGATGGCCCGCAGCTGGCGCAGGTGCCCCGGCCGCAGCAGGTGCGCGATATCCCGCATGCCCTCGCGGGCGACCAGCGTCAGTACCTCCGGGTCCACCTCGAGGAAGTCCCGGCCGAACGCGTGGCGCTTGGTGATCCCGTCCGTGGTCAGCAGGCGGTACTCGGTGGCGTCCGGGCCCAGGGGGAGCAGGTCGGTGTACGCGAACTCGGGCATCGTGTCTTCGTCCTCATGCTGGTGGTGGTGTCGTTTCATGGTAGATCCGGGCCGGCAGTCGCTGCGGCTGGAGTTGCATGGCCGGCCCGCACCCGGGTAAAGGTGTCCCATCCCGGGCGCTAGTCCGGGACAGGAGGGGAGATGTCATGAGCATCCCGGGCAGTGACGAGCAGGCCATGAGGGTCCCGGCCAGCGATGAGCAGGCGATCAGCCTGGACGAGGCGTCCCGCCAGCTCGAACTGGCGGTGCACGACGCCCAGGTCGCCTTTGACTGCATCGCGCTCGGCAACCTGGACCGGGCCCATACCAACGCGATCACCGCCCGGGCCGCCGCCGACGCGGCCGAGACGATGCTGCGCGCCGTGCTGGGCCGGACGGCCGAGCCGCACGAGGGCGCGGTGCCCGA
>DASQRM010000142.1:0-34445 GCA_035642895.1 Streptosporangiaceae bacterium
GTCACCACGGTGGTGCCCAGCTCGCGGCCGCAGGACCAGGCCACCGACACGCTGCTGCGCACGCTGCGTGGCACGACCCTGCCGGACGCGCTGTCCGGAACCGGCGCCCGCGGTTACGTGACCGGGCTGACCGCCGAGCAGCTCGACTTCCGCAACCAGGTGGGCGCCCAGCTTCCGGTGGTGATCGGCGTGGTCCTCGCGGCCGCGTTCCTGCTCCTGCTGGCCGCCTTCCGCAGCCCGCTGCTCGCCTTCAAGGCCGCAGTGCTCAACCTGCTGTCCATCGGCGCGTCCTACGGGGTGCTGGTCGCCGTGTTCCAGTGGGGCTGGGGCAGTTCCGCGCTCGGCGTCAGCGAGAAGGTCCCGGTCGAGTCGTACGTGCCGATGATGATGTTCGCGATCGTGTTCGGGCTGTCCATGGACTCCGAGGTGTTCCTGCTGTCCCGGATCCGCGAGGGCTGGACCGCCACCCTCGACAACCACGCCAGCGTGGCCTCCGGCCTGGCTGCCACCGCCCGGGTGATCACCTGCGCGGCCCTCATCATGGCCAGCGTGTTCCTCTCGTTCCTGCTGTCCACCAACGTCGTGGTCAAGATGCTGGCGCTGGGCCTCGGGGTCAGCGTCTTCATCGACGCCACCGTGATCCGGCTGATCGTCGTGCCCGCGACCATGTTCCTGGTCGGCCGCTACAACTGGTGGATCCCGCGCTGGCTGGACCGGGCGCTGCCGCACCTGGAACCCGAGGGTCCGCCCGCCAGGATCCGAGGTCGCCGGCGTGCGGATATCAGGCGAGGCTGCCGCGTGGCGCGATCCAGGTATGGGGCTGGCCGGTGACGGCGGCGATGTGCTCGAAGTCGGCGTCGTAGTGCAGGATGGCCGCGCCGTGGTGCTCGGCGACGGCTGCGGTAAGGAGGTCGAAAACGCCTGCTGCCCGGTGATGCCCACGAGCGGCCATCCGGATCTGGACATCCCTGGCCCGGTCGGCAATCGCCTCGGTGATGGGCAGCACGACGTAGAGATTCTTGCGCCGTTCGGCGATGGCACGGAGGTCGGCCAGGTCACGGCCGGAATACCCAGCCTCCAAGTCGACCATTACGCACGTGGCGGCGGCGCGGTCCACGATGAGCCCAGCGATGACCGCGCGCACGGCAGGGTGCCGGATCCTGGCCTGTGCGGAGGTGTCGACCAGGTAGAGCTGGCCTGGGCCGGCCGGCAACGTCACCGGCGAGCCTCTCGCATGACCTCCGCATCCGCGATGTCAGGACCCACCCCGAGGGCATACGGGTCATCGAGCAGCTGTTCTATGCGCCGGCGCCTACCAGCCACGAATTCCAGCGCCGCGTTCACGGTGTCCTTCTTCGTCGTGGTTCCCAGCTCCTTGGCCGCCAGTTCCAGCGCGTCGTCGTTCAGGTCGATCATCGTCTTCATATATACGATCGTATCGCAGAGTAAACATCAGTAGCAATACTACGTGGACCTGACCCAGGCCAGAGCGTTGTACACGCAGCTGACCGGGCCGGATTATCGGGCTGATGGAGAACCTTTGACCGGGCGGGCGGGATCGTCGGGGGCGAGCTGCCGGCGGGAGGTCACGCCCAGCTTCCGGAACACCTTCCGCAGGTGGTAGTCCACGGTGTTGGCGCTGAGGTACAGCTGGGCGGCGATCTCCGCGTTGGTGGCGCCCGCCGCGGCCAGGCTGGCCACCCGGGCTTCCTGCGGGGTGAGCCCGTGGTCGACCTGGGCGGCCGCCGACCCGACGCTCTCGCCGGCCGCCGACAGCTCCAGCCGGGCGCGGGCCGCGAAGCCCTGCGCGCCCATCTGGCCGAAGAGCTGGTAGGCCGTGCGGAGCTGCGCGCGGGCGTCCCGCGGCCGGCGCGCGCGGCGCAGCCACTCGCCATAGACGAGGTGGCTGCGGGCCCGGTGCGCGGGCCCGCGCGTCTGGCTGTGGTGCGCGATCGCGGCCTGGTAGTGCGGCTCGGCGTCCGCGTCGCGGGCGGTGAGCGCCTGGGCCCGGGCCAGGAACCCGAGGTTCCGCGGCACCGGGCTGGCCTCGGCCAGCCCGGTGAGCTGGCTGGTCAGGTGGTGCGCGGCGGCATGATGGCCGGAGCGCTCGGCGGCCTCGACGAGATCGGGGAGCACGAACTTGAGCTGCGAGCCGTCGAGGATGCCCTCGGTGAGGCTGGCGTGGGCATGCTCGTACCGTCCCCGCCCGAGTTCGAGGATGCAGCGCGCGTAGCCGGCGAAGGCCAGCTGGTATCCCTGGCCCTGCCGGACGGCTTCCTCCGCCACGGTGTCCAGCAGGGTCTCGGCCTGCCCGGCCTGGCCCCGCCAGGCCGCGATAAGCAGCGGGCCGATGCTCCAGTCGCGCCCGCGGGCCTCTTCGATGGCCACCCGCTCGTGGAAGCATCGTTGCGCCTCAGCCAGCCGCCCGGCCAGGAGCTCGGACACTCCCGCGTGACTGAGCGCGAGTGACAGCGCGATCGCCGCGCCCTGTTCCCGGGCCTGGGCTTCCATCCGCCAGGCCAGCTCGTGCAGCGCGATGTCGTCGGCCAGGATGGTGGCGTCTGAGCAGGCCGCGGCCAGCCACCGGAAGGTCTCGGGGGCCGTTCCCGCCTCGTGGCGGGCCGCGCTGATCGCCTGGCGGAGCTGGGGCACGGCGGCCTGGAGACCGTGCAGCTGCAGCGTGGTGTCCGCGTCCAGCAGCAGGTCACCGACCGTGGCCGGGGTGCCGGGCGGCAGTGGCAGTGACCGGGCGGCTCGCGCCACATCCGCCGGGGTCGCGCCGTCCGGGGCGAGCTGGCCGTTGATCTGGGCCTGCACCACGGCCTCGACCAGGATGTCCCGGGCCAGCCGGACATCGACCGGCCCCAGCTCGGCGGCCGCGTCGAGCAGCGCGGCGGTGGCGTCCGCCGGGCGGCGCATGGTGTGCCAGATCCGGCCTTGCAGCCGCTGGACCTGCCCGTGGTGGCGGGGGTCGCGGTATGTGGCGGCCTCGTCGAGCATGGCCTGGGCCCGGCGGGGAGCCCCGCCGTCACAGGCCGCCCCGGCGGCGCTGAGCATCCGGCGGGCCCGGGCGGGCTGGCTCGTGCTCAGCATCGCGGCTCGCTTGTAGAACGCTTCGGCCGTGGTCCACCCGCCGCGGCGCCGGGCCCGGTCCCCGGCCCGCTCCAGCTCGGCCGCCACGGCCTCGTCGAGCCCGCTGGCCGCCATCGCCAGGTGCCAGGCCCGCCGGTCCGGGTCGGCGGCCGGATCGGTCACCGCAGCCAGGGCGGCGTGCACCTGCTGGCGCCCGGCCAGCGGAGCCCCGTAGTACACGGCCGAGCGGATCAGCGGGTGGCGGAACTCGATCCGGTCCCGGATCTCGATCAGCCGCCGGGCCTCGGCCGGGGCCGCCGCGGCCGCGGTGAACCCCAGCTGCGGCCCGGCCCGCCAGAGCAGGTCGGGATCCCCGGTGGGATCGGCCGCCGCGGCCAGCAGCAGGGTCTGGGTGTCCGGGGGCAGCCCCCGGATTTCCTGGAGGTAGCGCTGCTCGAGCCGCCGCCCGAGGGGCAGCGGCTCGGGCAGCGGTGCGCTGCCCGTCAGCTGGCTGGGATCCAGCCCCTGGCCGATCTCGATGAGGGCCAGCGGGTTCCCCTGGGTCTCGGCCACGATGCGCTGGCGGACTGTCTTCTCCAGTCCTGGCCCGTGCGGCCCGGGCCCGTCCAGGCCCGGCCGGTCCAGGGCCGGGCGGGCGGCGGAGGCCAGCAGCTGGCCTGCCGAAGTCTCGTCCAGGCCGGCCAGCCGCAGCTCGGGCAGGCCTTCCAGGAGTGCGGAGCTGGGAGCGGGTTCCCGCACGGCGAAGACCATCACGATGGAGTCGGCGTATAGGCGGCGGGCCAGGAACGCCAGGGCGGCGGCCGACTCGTGATCCAGCCAGTGCGCGTCGTCGACTAGGCCCAGGAGGGGTTGGGCCGCGGCGCGGCCGGCCAGCAGTCCCAGCGCCGCGAGGCCGACCAGGAAGCCGTCGGGGGGCGCGCCGTCCTCCAGTCCGAAGGCCAGCCGGAGCGCGGTGCGCTGCGGCGGCGGAAGCTCACCAGCCGCGGCCAGGGTCGGCCGGAGCAGCTGGTGCAGGGCGGCGAAGCTGAGTTCCATCTCGCTCTCGACGCCGCCGACCCGGGCGACCTGGAAGTCCGGGGCGCTGGACGCCAGGTAGTGCAGCAGCGAGGTCTTGCCCACCCCCGGCTCGCCGCGGAGGACGAGCGTGCCGCTCAGCCCCTCGCGGGCCGCACGCAGGAGCTGGTCCAGCCGTTCGCATTCGACGGCCCGGCCCACCAGCCCCTCCACGGACTTACCTTAACCGCCGGGTCACGTAGTGGCTCACCCCGGACGACTACGTGCTGCGCGGGATGCCGGCGCGGCGCCGTCCGCCGATGCTGGGACCCATGCCGATGATCGATGTGTATGCCGTAGCCGGGACCTTCCGTGACAAGCACGACCTGGCCCGCGACCTCGCGGCCGCGGTGATGCGCTGGGAGCAGGTCCCCCCGCTCTCGCTGTTCCGCAACAACACCGCTGCCTTCGTCCATGAACTGCCCGCCGACTCGCTGTCCAACGTGGCCGGGGACAGTAACTACGTCCGGGTGCAGGTGCTCACGCCGGCAGGTGTCCTCGACCGCGCCAAGCAGCTGGGCGTGGTGGAGGAACTGACCAGCATCGTGGCCGCCGCGGCGGGCGATCCCACCCTGGGCGAGCGAACCTGGGTGCTGCTCACCGAGTCGCCGGAGGGCGGCTGGGGAATCGCCGGTCACGCCAGCACCGGGGCCGACATCGCTGCGGCCGCCCGGGCCGAGGTCGCCGCGCAGTAGCCGGCCCGAACAGGAAGGAACACCGCAGGAAGGAACACCGTCATGAGCTCCCTGCCCAATGTCGTCCTGGTCCACGGAGCGTGGGCCGATGGTTCCAGCTGGAGCGCGGTCATCGGGCGTCTGCAGGCCGATGGGTTCCACGTCACCGCGCCCCAGTTCCCGATGACCACGCTGGCTGACAACGTGGCCCGGCTCCGCCAGGTGCTCGCCGTCCAGGACGGTCCGGCCATCGTCGCCGGGCACTCCTACGGCGGGCAGATCATGACCGCGCTGGGCACCGACGCGCCGAACGTCGCGGGCCTGGTCTACATCGCCGCGTTCGGGATCGACGAGGGCGAGTCACTGGGCGCGCTGCTGTCCCAGGGGCCGGTGACGCCGGCCCTGGTTCACCTGATCACCGACGAGCAGGGGTTCACCTGGCTGTCCGAGGACGACTTCGTGAACCACTTCGCGGCCGACGTCGACCCGGTCAAGGCCAAGGTCATGTACGCCGTCCAGCAGCCGCTGGCCGCGTCCGCGTTCGGGGACGTGATGGGCGTCCCGGCCTGGAAGTCGCGGCCGGCCTGGTACCTGGTCGCGGCTAACGACGAGGCCATCCCACCCCCGGCCGAGCGCCAGTTCGCCGCGCGGATGGGCGCGACCACCGTGGAGATCGCATCCAGCCACGTCGCGATGGTCTCCCACCCCGACGACGTGACCCAGCTCATCGAAGCGGCCGCCAAAGAGGTACCGGCCGCCGGCTGAGCCCCCCGTCGCTGACTCGCCCGTCGCCCGCTGACCGGACTGTCCGGTCAGCGGGCGATGCCGATGTGGTGGTGGATGGTGGCCGGGTCCCCGACGATCGTGAGCATGTACGCGGCGAGGTCCGCGCGGGACACCGTGAGGCCGTGGGGCAGGTTCCGGTCGATCGCTGTGCGGTAGGTACCGGAGGCGGGCTCGTTGGTGAGCCGGGGCGGCCGCACGATCGTCCAGTCCAGCCCGCTGTCCCGGACCTCCTCCTCGGCACCGGTCATGTCCTCGTTCACGTGCCGCATGAACGTGCTGCGGGCCAGGGGCTTGACCAGGTAGCGCAGGACCGCTCCCTCGCCCTCGTCGGTCACGATGGAGCCGCTGAGCGAGATGAGCAGGCGGGTGCCCTCCTTGTGCATGGCCTCGATCACGCTCTGGGTGCCCTCGCGCAGCACGGTGGTGGGTCCCGTGCCGCGCGGCCCGAACGCGGCGTAGACCGCGTCCGCGCCCGCGACTGACTCGCTGATCGCGGCCGGGTCCATCAGGTCGGCGGTGACCACCCGCAATCCGGCCCGGGCGGGCACGGACATCCGGGCGGGGTCGCGGACCACGGCTGTGACCTGGTGGCCGGCCGCGAGGGCCTGCTCGGTCAGGCAGGTTCCGGTAGCGCCTGTCGCGCCGAAGATGGTGAGTTGCATGAGGTACCTTGTCTCTTGTAGTCCGTACAATATGGAGATCATACTATATGAAGCCCGTAGAGCCTGTCGACCAGGAGGCGGCGCGGCGCCGGCGCCGGCTGGACCGCGAGGTCCGGGCGTCGCTGCGCGACGTGAGCGTCCAGCTATCCCTGCTCAACCATCAGGTCCGGGGGCAGCTGGAGCTCAAGGGCACCGACCTGGAGTGCCTCGACCTGATCAGCCGGGAGGGGCCGCTCAGCCCGAGTGTGCTGGCCCGCCGGGCCGGACTGCATCCGGCCACCATGACCGGGATCCTGGACCGGCTGGAGCGCGGCGGCTGGATCGCCCGCGAGCGTGACCCCGCGGACCGGCGCGCGGTCCTGATCCGGGCCGAGCGGGGCCGCGGCGCGGAAGTGCTCCACCTCTACGCCGGGATGAACAGCGCCATGGACCAGATCATCGGCGAGTACGACGAGACCCAGCTGGAGCTCCTGGCCGGTTTCCTGCGCCAGACCGCCGAGGCGGGCCGGGCCGCCGCCGAGGAACTCGCGGACGGCTGAGCGGACCGCTGAGCGAACGGCTGAGCGGCCGCCGGGCGCCGCGACTGCCGGCGTGACCGGGCCGGCTGATAGAACTACTCGACCAGCGCGGTTGAGGAATCCGCGTTGCGCCGCGGACTGACCGGGGGATGGCCAGATGGAACCTGCCGCGCCCGCTGCACCGGCAGCCACGCCCGGGCACGAGTCGACGGAGGTGCGGGCGCGCCGCCTGGCCGCCGCGCGCGCGCGGGCCACCGCCCTGCTGGGTGGGGTCACAGTGCTGTTCGTGGCCGTGACCGTGGCCGGCGCCCACGGGACCTTCCTCGGCTACGTGCAGGCCGGGGCAGAGGCCTCCATGGTCGGCGGCGTCGCGGACTGGTTCGCGGTAACGGCCCTCTTCCGCCGTCCGCTGGGCCTGCCGATACCGCACACCGCGCTGATCTTCGAGCGGAAGGACCAGTTCGCCGCCACCCTCGGCCAGTTCGTGCAGGAAAACTTCCTCAATGCCGATGTCCTGGCCGAGCGGATCCGCTCCGCGGGCCTGGTTTCCCGGCTAGGCGCCTGGCTGGCCGACCGGGCCAACGCTGCCCGCTTCGCCGGTCGCGCCGCGGATCTGGTGGTCACGGTGGCCGAGGCGCTGCGCGATGAGGATGTGCAGCGCGTGCTCACCGCCGAACTGACCCGGGCGGTAGACGCGGTCGAGGTGGCGCCGCTGGCCGGGCGGGCGCTGCGGGTCGTCCTCGCGCAGGGGCACCAGGCGGAGCTGTTCAACGCGCTGGTGTCCGGCGCCGACCGCTATCTCGACGGCCACTACGCGGAGCTTCGTGACCGGTTCGCGGGCGAGGCTCCCCGCTGGATGCCCGAGGCGCTCTACCGGCGCGTCTTCGACCGGCTGTACGCCCGCCTGCGCGAACGGCTGGTGGCGATGGCCGCCGACCCGGATGACGAGACCCGGCAGCAGTTCGAGCGGTGGATCGCCGGGCTCCCCGACCGCCTGGAGACGTCCCCGGAACTGCGCGAGCGCGGGGAGCAACTCAAGCGCGATGTGCTGGGCAGCGCCGGGCTGCGGGACTGGTCCTCGTCCTTGTGGCAGAAAGCCAAGGACACGCTGCGGACCCAGGCCGCCGACCCGGAGTCTGAGCTGCGCCGCCGGCTGGCCGATGTGCTGGTGGCCACGGGCGGGCGGCTCGGGTCCGACCCCCGCCTCCAGGAGGGCCTCGAGCGCCTGGTCGAGTCCGGGGCCAGGGCCCTCGCCGTCCAGTTCCACGACGAGCTCGCCGACCTCGTCACGGGGACCATCGAGCGGTGGGACGCCGCCGAGACGTCGACCCAGCTGGAACTGCTCCTCGGGCCCGATCTGCAGTACATCCGCATCAACGGGACGGTGGTGGGGGCAGGCGTGGGACTGGCCTTGCACGCTATCGTCCTGGCTCTGGGCTGATGGAGGTGGGTCAACGCGGCATGGGGCGGGGGGATCGGGCAAGGTGGGGGTTATGGACTATCGCACTCTGGGACATAGTGGCTGCGCGGTGTCGAGCTTCTGCCTGGGGACCATGACTTTCGGCCTGGAGACGGACGAAGCCGTGGCCCACCGCCAGCTGGACCTCTTCGTGGAGTCAGGCGGCACGCTCGTGGACACGGCCGACGTGTACAACGGCGGGACCTCCGAGGAAATCATCGGCCGCTGGTTCGCCGCCCGCCCGGCCGACGTGACCGACCGCGTGGTGCTGGCCACCAAGGGCCGGTTCGCCACGGACTCGTCGCCCAACGGGCTCGGCCTGTCTGCGCGGCACCTGACCCGGGCGCTGGACGCGTCGCTGCGCAGGCTCGGGCTGGACGCGGTGGATCTGTACCAGGTCCACGCGTTCGACCCGATCACGCCGATGGAAGAAACGCTGCGCACGCTGGACGGGTTCGTCCGGGACGGCAAAATCCGCTATTACGGGCTGTCCAACTTCACCGGCTGGCAGCTGACCAAGGCCGCGCACCTGGCCCGGGAGATGAACCTCACCGCGCCGGTGACCCTGCAGCCGCAGTACAGCCTGCTGGTGCGGGAGATCGAGTGGGAGATCGTGCCGGCCGCGATCGACGCCGGCCTGGGGCTGCTGCCCTGGAGCCCGCTGGGCGGCGGCTACCTGTCCGGCAAGTACCGGCGGGACCAGCGCCCGTCCGGCGCCACCCGGCTGGGCGAGGACCCGGATCGCGGCATGGAAGCCTGGAACCGGCGCGGCGTCGACCGGACCTGGGAGGTCATCGGCGCGGTGGAGCAGATCGCCAAGGCCCGCGGGGTGTCCATGGCCGAGGTGGCCCTGGCCTGGGTGACCGGCCGGCCAGGGGTGACCTCGACCATCCTCGGGGCCCGGACCACGGAGCAGCTCGAGGTCAACCTGCGCGCCGCGGACCTGCGCCTGGCGACCGACGAACTCGTCGCGCTGGACGTGGCCAGCGACCCGCGTCCCGCGGACTATCCCTACGGGGAGATGGGCGTGGAACAGCGGGGCCGCCGCATCGGCGGCTAAGCCCCAGCCGGCGGCCATGATGTGGCCGATACCGGGATGTGGCCGGTACCGGCCACATCATTGCCGCCGCTTTCCGCAAGGCGCCAGCCGGTACTCGGTCACGGTCAACGGGAGGCCGGTTCCCGTCGCCCCCGGGCACGACACGGTCAGGGTGCGGTAGCCACCGCGCCCGCGCAGCCCGTCATGGCCCGGCCACGCGACCCGTCACGGCCCGATTAAGCCCCGCCGCGCGGCCCACACCACGGCCTGGATCGGGAAATCAACGCCCATCCGCACGCAGATCGCCCTGGTCCGGTGCCGTACCGTCCGTTCCGAGGTCTGCAGGCGCCGGGCCACCGCCTCCAGCGGCAGGCCGCGGCCGAGCAGCTGAAGCAGTTCGACTTCCTCAGCGCTCAAGCACAGCTCCGCGTGGTCCCTGCTGAGGTCTCCCATCGCGCCTACCTCCACATCGGCGGGAAATGTGCGGGTGAGCCGGCGGGCGTCAGAGCCCGATCCTGGTTGCGGCGGCGTCCCAGGCCGCCGCGGCGCCGCCGGACGGCTCGAAGCGGCGCAGCGGCTGGGTGGCGCGCAGCAGGGCGCGCATCCCGTCCAGGTCGCCCGGCGCCGCGCCCAGCGCGCGCGCCTGGACCAGGATGTTGCCCAGTGCGGCCGCCTCGGCAGGACCGGCCACCACGGGCAGGCCGCAGGCATCCGCGGTGAGCTGGAGCAGCAGCGGGTTGCGCACCCCGCCGCCCACGACGTGCACCGTGTCCACGGCCCGGCCAGACAGTTCCTGCACGTCCCGCAGGCAGGCCCGGTACGCCAGGGCCAGGCTGTCCAGGATGCAGCGCACCACGGCCGGGGGATCGGCCGGCGGGTTCTGGCCAGTCCGCCGGGCCGCCTCGGCGATCCGCGCGGGCATGTCCCCCGGGGGCAGGAACGCGGGATCGTCGGGGTCCACCACCACCTGCAGCGCCGGGACCCGCGCCGCCTGCTCCAGCAGCGTGGCCAGGTCGGCGGGCCGTCCGGCGCCGGCCCACGCGCGGACTGACTCCTGCAGCAGCCACAAGCCCATGACATTGCGCAGATAACGGATGGTGCCGTCCACTCCGGTCTCGTTGGTGAAGTTCGCCGTCCGGCTCGCTTCGGTCAGCACCGCCTGGTCGAGCTCCATGCCGACCAGGGACCAGGTCCCGCAGGAGATGTACGCGAAGTCGCGGCCCTGGGCGGGTACCGCGACCACGGCGGACGCGGTGTCGTGCGACCCCACCGCGATTACCGGCAGGCGGCCCACCCGCCGGTACGAGCCCGGCCCAGCCGGGCCCGGCCCGGCCGGGCCGGAACCGGCCAGCCCGCCCAGGCCCGGTTCCGCGGCCAGCTCCGGCCGCAAAGTCCCGATGACGCTGCCGGGCTCGCGCAGGGCCGGAAACAGCCCGGCGGGCAGGCCGGCCCGGCCGATCAGGTCCCAGGCCCAGTCCCGGGCCCGGGTGTCGTACAGCTGGGTGGTCGACGCGTTCGTCACCTCGGCGCCGATCTCCCCGGTCAGCCAGTAGGCCAGCAGGTCGGGGATCAGCAGCAGGGTCCGCGCCGCGGCCAGCTGCGGCGTCCGCGCCGCCGCGGCCAGCTGGTAGATCGTATTGATGGACATCTGCTGGATCCCGGTGACGCCGTACAGATCGGCGGCCGGGACCTTGGCCAGCACCTCGTCCACCACGCCGTCGGTCCTGGTGTCCCGGTAGTGCACCGGGTTGCCGAGCAGCGCCCCGTCCGCGTCGAGCAGGCCGTAGTCCACGCCCCACGAGTCGATGCCCACGCTGGCCAGGCTGAACGAGCGGGCCGCCGCGCCCAGCCCGTCCAGCATCCCGCGGTACAGGCGCAAGATGTCCCAGTGCAGCGTGCCCAGCACCCGGACCGGGGTGTTCGGGAACCGGTGCGCCTCGTGCAGATCGAGCTGGCCGGCCCCGTGGTGGCCAGCACGGACCTGGCCGACCATGACCCGGCCGCCGGACGCCCCCAGGTCCACGGCGGCGAACGCCGCGGCACCCAGGGACGCCGCCCCCAGGGATGCCGCCCCCAGGGACGCCGTCCCCGTAGACGCAGCCCTGCCCGGCGCTGTGCCCATCGTCATGACCTCAGCGCAGGAACGCGGCGGCCACGCCCGCGTCCACCGGGATGTGCAGCCCGGTGGTCAGGGCCAGATCGCCGGCGGTCAGCGCGACCACCGCGGCGGCCACGTGCTCGGGCAGAACCTCCCGCTTGAGCAGGGTGCGCTGCGCGTAGAACGCGCCGAGCTCCTCCTCGGGCACCCCGTACACCGCGGCCCGCTGGGCGCCCCAGCCGCCCGCGAAGATGCCGGAGCCGCGGACCACGCCGTCGGGGTTGATCCCGTTCACCCGGATCCCGGACCCGCCCAGCTCGGCGGCGAGCAGCCGGACCTGGTGCTCCTGGTCGGCCTTGGCCGCCCCGTAGGCCACGTTGTTAGGCCCGGCGAACACCGCGTTCTTGCTGCAGATGTAGATGATGTCGCCGCCCATGCCCTGGGCCGTCATGAGGCGGGCCGCCTCCCGGGCGACCAGGAACGACCCCCGGGCCATTACCGAGTGCTGGATGTCCCAGTCGTCCACGCTGGTCTCCAGCAGCGGCGCGGAGATGGACAACCCGGCGTTGCTGACCACCAGGTCCACCCCGCCGAAGGCCAGCGCCGCTTGCCGGTAGGCGGCGGCCACGCTGTCCTCGTCGGTGACGTCGGAGGTCACCGCCACCGCGATATCGGCGGCCCGCAGGGCCCCGGCCCCGATCGCCTCGGCCACTTTGGCGGCAGCGGCGCCGTCCCGGTCGGCCACCACCACGCAGGCACCCTCGGCGGCCAGCCGCTCCGCGGTGGCCCGGCCGATCCCGGATCCGCCCCCGGTGACCAGCGCGACCCGGGTGGCTAGCGGCCTGGGCTTGGGGCGCCGCCGCAGCTTGGCCTCTTCCAGGGCCCAGTACTCGATGCGGAACTTCTCGCTCTCCGGGATGGGGGAGTAGGACGAGACGGCCTCGGCGCCGTGCATCACGTTGATGGCGTTCACGTAGAACTCGCCGGCCACCCGGGCGGTCTGCTTGTCCGCACCGAAGCTGAACATCCCCACCCCGGGGACCAGCACGACCGCGGGATCGGCGCCGCGCATCGGCGGCGTGCCGGCGCCCGCGTGCCGGTCGTAGTAGGCGCGGTAGTCCTTCCGGTAGGCGACGTGCAGCTCACCGAGCCGGGCGATCACGTCGTCCAGGGCCGCCGACGGCGGCAGGTCCGCCACCATCGGCCGGACCTTGGTGCGCAGGAAATGATCCGGGCAGGACGTGCCCAGCGCGGCCAGCGCCGGGTGCTTCTCCCGCGTCATGAAGTCCAGCACGGCCGGGTCGTCGGTGAAGTGCGCGACCTGCGGCCGGTCGGTCGAGGCCAGGCCGCGCAGGACCGGGGCCAGCGCCGCGGCCCGGGCCCGCCGCTCCGCCTCGGGCAGCGGCTCGTAGCCGGGGATCACCGGCCCGAACGGCTCGGCCGTGCCGTGCGAATCCAGATAGTTCTGGGCGTCGGCGATGATGGCCAGCGAGTTGGCTTCGCATTCCTCGCTGGTCGCGCCCCAGGCGGTGATGCCGTGACCGCCGAGGATCACCCCGATGGCCTCGGGGTGCTCGGCAGCCACCGCCGCGATGTCCAGGCCGAGCTGGAATCCGGGCCGCCGCCACGGCACCCACCGCACCCGGTCCCCGAAGCAGGCCCGGGTCAGTTCCTCGCCGTCGGCCGCGGTGGCGAACGCGATCCCGGAATCCGGGTGCAGGTGATCCACGTGCTTCGCGTCCACCAGGCCGTGCATGGCCGTGTCGATGGACGGCGCCGCACCACCTTTGCCGTGCAGGCAGAAGTCGAACGCGGCCACCATCTCGTCCTCGCGCTCCACCCCCGGGTACACCCCGGTCAGCGCGCGGAGCCGGTCCAGCCGCAGCACGGCCAGGCCGCCGGGGGTCAGCGTGCCCAGGTCCCCGCCGGACCCCTTGACCCACATCAGCTCGACCGGCTCGCCGGTCACCGGGTCACCCGCCGGCCCCTTGGCCGAGGTGTTGCCGCCGGCGTAGTTGGTGTTGGCCGGATCCGACCCGAGCCGGTTGCTGCGCTGCAGCAGGTCGGTGACTTCGGGTGGTACCTGGGCGGCCATGTCGTGACTCCTTTTCGGTGGGACTTACCCCGCGACGGTTTTCGTTTGCGTGCCTTCGAAGTTCACCCGCCATGCTGCCGCGGAACCGGTGCTGATCAGCTGCCCCAGCTGGCCGGGGTGCCGCCCACGCGATCGGCGATGATCTTCTCGGCGTAGCCCGAGCGCTGATAGGCGGCGACCGGGTCGGGGTCCAGGCCCATGTCCTCGCGCAGCTGCGCGAGCAGCGGCCGGACGTCGGTGTTGTATGCGTCCATGAACACGGCATTGGCGCCGAGCACGTCGCCGGCCTGCTGGGCGGCGGCCAGCGCGCCGGTGTCAACGAGCAGGGCCTTGGCCGTGGCTTCCTGGACGTTCATCACCGAGCGGATCTGGGCCGGGATCTTGGTCTCGATGTTGTGGCACTGGTCGAGCATGAACGCGATGCCGGCCTCGGGGCGCAGCGCGTCCGCGGCCACCACCTCGCGCATGATGCGGAACAGCTGGAACGGGTCGGCGGCGCCGACCATCAGGTCGTCGTCGGCGTAGAAGCGGCTGTTGAAATCGAATCCGCCGAGCCGCCCGGCCCGGAGCAGCAGGGCCACGATGAATTCGATGTTCGTGCCCGGCGCGTGGTGCCCGGTGTCCACGACGACCTCGGCCTGCGGCCCGAGCGCCTGGCAGTGCAGCAGCGACGTGCCCCAGTCCGGGACGTCGGTGGTGTAGAACGACGGCTCGAACAGCTTGTACTCCAGCAGCATCCGCTGCTGCGGGCTGAGCCGGGCGTACACCTGCGCCAGGGCCTCGGCCAGCCGGTCCTGGCGCGCGGTGATGTCGTCCTGGCCCGGGTAGTTGGTGCCGTCCGCGAACCACAGCTTGAGATCCCGCGATCCGGTCGCGTCCATGATGTCGACGCATTCCATCAGCTGGGCCACGGCTTTGCGGCGCACCCGGGGATCGGGGTTGGCCACACTGCCCAGCTTGTAGTCGTCGTCCTGGAAGACGTTGGCGTTGACCGCGCCGATCGCGACGCCACCGGCGGCGGCGTGCTCGGACAGCGCGGCGTAGTCGTCCACCTTGTCCCAGGGGATGTGCACCGCGACGGTCGGGGCCACGCCGGTGAACTTCTGGACCTGCGCCGCGTCGTCGATCTTCTCCTGCGGGGTGCGGGGCACGCCCGGCTGGGCGAACACCTTGAACCGGGTCCCGGTGTTCCCGAAGGCCCAGGACGGGAGTTCGATCCGCTGCGACCTCAGGGCGGTCTTCACGGCGGTCAGGTCAGGCATCTCAGGTCATCTCCAGGCAGCAGATCTCGTCCAGCTCACGATCGCGGGCGCGCGCCGGGCGCGGCCCCGGGCGGGGCGCGCCGGTCCCGGGGGGCGCGGGTCCCGCGGGTTCAGTCCAGGTGAAATATCTCATCGATCCTCCGGAAACCCTGGTCAGGGTGCAGGCCGCCGAGTTCCTCGAAGTACGGGGCCATGTCCGCCTGCCAGCGTTGGTTGACTGCGGTGCCCGCCATCCCCTGCTGAGCGGCCGCGTAGTCGTCGGTTTCCAGGTAGCCCACCAGGAGGCCATCGTCGGTCAGGAACAGCGAGTAGTTGGTCCAGCCCGCCTGGCGCAGGGCGTCCAGCATCTCCGGCCACACGGCGGCGTGCCGTTCGCGGTACTCGGCCAGCCGGTCGGGCCGGACGCGGCCGAGGAAGCACACGCGCTCCACGGTGGCCCTCCTTTGCGGGCGTTCGTCGGGCTGGGGTGCCGGTCAAAGCGGGGCGCACGGTTCGTGATCAACCGATTGGTGTCGTTACTGCGTCACCAATCGGTTGATCACGTGCGCCGGGGCCGGTTGGCCGGGAGCCGGGCCGGTTAGCCGGGGGCCGATGGCCGGGCTGGTTGGCCGGGGCCGGTTAGGCGGGGCGGTTGGCCGGGGCCGGTTGGCCGGGGCTGGGTCGGCGGCGGCGTGATCATGGGATCAGTGTCGTTGTAGCGACACTGATCCCATGATCACGCGCGCCCAGGTGGGCTAGAAGTTGAAGTTGTTGATGTTGGTCTTGTCGAACACGAACGGCGGGCCGAGCAGGATGCTGTGGTCCGACCCGACGGTGAACTTGCCGAGCTTGCCCGCGGTGAAGGACTGGCCCGAGGCGTTGGTGATCTTCTTGGAGGCGTAGTTGACCGCGGCGTAGGCGGCCAGGTAGCCGAGGTCCGCCGGATTCCACAGCTCGAACGCCGGGGCCACGCCGTTGGCCACGTACTTCTTCATCGAGTCCGGCGTGCCCAGCCCGGTCACGATGACCTTGCCCTTGTACTTGGACGAGGAGACCACCTGGGCGGCGGCCAGGATGCCGACCGTGGTCGGCGAGATGATGCCCTTGAGGTTCGGGTAGTGCTGCAGCAGGCCCTGGGTCACCTGGGTGGCGGTGGTCGGGTCGTCGTTGCCGTAGACCGTCGAGACCAGCTTCATCTTCGGGTACTTCTTCAGCTGCTGCTTCATGTAGCCGATCCACTGGTTCTGGTTCGTGGCCGACGCGGCGGCGGACACGATCGCGATCTGCCCGCTGCTGTGGATCTCCTTGGCCAGCAGGTCCACCTCACTGGTCCCGATCTGGGCGGTAGAGGCCTGGTTCACGAACAGGTTCCGGCACGCCGGGGCGTCAGAGTCGTAGGTGACCACGGTGATGCCCTTGGCCATGGCGGCCTTCAGGGTCGGGCACAGCGCCGACGGGTCGGTGGCGGACACGATGAGCGCGTTGGCGCCCTTGGTGATCGCCGCCTGGAGGGCCGGGAGCTGCGAGGAGGGCGTAGCCGCCGTCCCGCTGGTCTCAGTCGCGGTGTCGCCCAGCGTCGCCAGGGCGGCCATGGCCCCGCCGGACTTCACGCTGTCGGCCGTGGTGAAGTACGGGTTACCGAGGTTCTTCGGGACGATGAAGACCTTCAGCCCGGTCTTCAGCCCGCCCGAGGCCCCGGAACTTGCCGAGGCCGACGCGGAGGAACCGCTGGACCCGCTCCCGGACGAACTGCATGCCGCGAGCGTCGCCGAGGCGACCAGGAGCACCGCTGGTGCCCACAAAACTCTCTTCGTCGAGCGTCTCATTCTTGAATCCTTTCAACCTGAGCTGTACTACTGAAGGCTGTGCTACTGAGGGCTGTGCTACTGAGGGCTGTGCTACTGAGGGCTGTGCTGCCGAGGCCCGCGGTCGCAGGGCCGTGCTGGCGATGGCGGTACTGGAGATGGCCACAGTGCTGATGGCCGCGGCGGCGGCCGTGATGCGGAGGGCCGCCGTATGGGTGGCGGCCGTGCTGGTGGCTGCCACTTGCTGGTGATCTTGATGGAATGCGGGCCGGTGCCGGGGCGATCGGCCCCGGTGCGGCGCGGCCGGGGCCGGGATGTGTCCCCGGGCCGGGCCTGATCATGTCCCGCCCCCGACCGCGGGGGACCGATGGCCGCTCCGGCCGCGGACCCACCGGGGCGGGCCCGCCCGCCAGAGCCGGCCGGCGTTCGGGGCGAACACGCTGACGAGCAGGAGGGCGCCGATCACGATGCCGGTGGCCTCCTGGTTGAAGTTGGTGAGCAGCAGGGCGTTCTGCAGCCCCGCGAAGGCGATCACCG
This sequence comes from Streptosporangiaceae bacterium, assembly GCA_035642895.1. Classification (GTDB taxonomy): domain Bacteria; phylum Actinomycetota; class Actinomycetes; order Streptosporangiales; family Streptosporangiaceae; genus RYN-230. The sequence goes on from DASQRM010000142.1 coordinate 17,061, forward strand.
CCAGCACCACGCCGGCCAGCGTGCCCTTGCCGCCGAAGATCGACACCCCGCCGAGCAGCACGATCGCGACCACGTCCAGCTCGAGGCCCAGCCCGTTGTTCTGCACCGCGGTGGACAGGCGGAACGTCCACAGCACCCCGGCCATGGCGCAGACCAGGCCGGACACCACGTACAGCATGGTCTTGACCCGCTTGACCCGGATCCCGGCGAACAGCGCGGCCTCCGGGCTGGCCCCCATGGCGTAGATGGAGCGGCCGGTGGCGGTGGAGTGCAGCACGATCGCGAAGATCACCGCCAGCACCACGAAGATCGCGATGTTGTAGGGGATCTGGGTGTGCGGCAACGGCAGCACGCCGATGTTGGTGTAGGTCGCGGGGAAGTTGGAAACCGTGTTGGCGCCCAGCAGGATGAGGGCCACCCCGCGGTACAGCGCGAGGGTGCCGATCGTCACCGCCAGCGAGGGCAGGCCGACCCGGGTGACCAGCAGCCCGTTGATCAGGCCGGCCACGATCCCGAGCAGCGCGACCACCACGAAGATGGCCAGCATCGGCCAGTGGTGGCTCCACAGGACACCCAGCAGCGCGCTGGACATGCCCAGGATCGAGGCCACGGACAGGTCGATCTCGCCGCTGATGATGATCAGCGTCATCGGCAGGGCCATGATCGCGATCTCGCCGGAGGTGACGCCGGTGTTGAAGAAGTTGCCGCTGGTCAGGAACTGCGGCGAGGTGACGGCGCCGAAGAGGATGATGGCCACGACCAGGAGGCCCAGGCCGGTTTCCCAGCGCACCGAGCCGCGCGCCGCGGAGCGGAGCCAGCCCGTCTCGTCCGGCGCCGCGTCCGGGTCAGTCGGGGCCGCGGCCGGCATCGAGGCGCGCGTGTTCGGGTCAGGTTCCAACGCCGGGACTCCTTCGCCGCAGTGCGGTCATGAGCCGCACAGAGATGATCCGGTCGAGCGTGATGGCCAGCAGGAGGAGGAAACCCGCGATGGCCTCGAGCCAGAGCTGCGGGAATCCCAGCACGTTCAGCGCGGAGTTGATGCTGCTGAGCAGGAGCGCGCCGACGGCGGCACCCACCGCGCTGCCGCTCCCGCCGAAGATGGCCACCCCGCCCACCACGACCGCGGAGATGACAGTCAGCTCGTAGCCGGTCCCCGCGGTGGAGTCGATGGTCTGGTACTGCGCGGCCCACAGCACGCCCGCCACCCCGGCGATGGCCCCGCTCGCCGTGAACGCGGTGAAGATCCGCTTGCCGACCGGGATACCGGCCAGCCGGGCCGCCTCCGGGTTCGAGCCGATCGCATAGAGCTCGCGGCCAGAGCGGAACGCCCGCATGTAGTACGCGCCGATCCCGATCACCACGGCGATCGCGATGGCCAGGTAGGGGATGCCCGCCACGGTGGCGCGGGGGATGTTGGTGAAGGAGTTCGGCAGGGTCTGGGCGGTTACCTCGTTACCGCCCACGATGAGGATGTCGATGCCCCGGATGATGTACAGCGTGGCCAGCGTGACCACCAGGCTCGGCACCCGGCCGACCGCGACCATGAGGCCGTTGGCCATCCCGCAGGCCAGCCCGATGCCCAGGCCGATGAGGAAGACCAGGAGGATCGGGATGCCGGGGTGGTGACCGAACGTCGAGGCTGACACGTAGGCCGACAGGCCCAGGACCGAGCCAATCGAGAGGTCCACGTTCCGGCTGACCACCACCATGGTCTCGCCCAGCGCGAGCAGCGCGTAGACCGTGGTGTTGATCAGCAGGAACTGGAGGTTCTGCTGGTTCAGGAACGACGGCTGGATGCTGGTCGTGATGGCCACGAACACCAGCAGCACGGCGATGATGCCGAACTCACGGATCCGGAACACCCGCTCGGTGAGCCTGCGCGAGCCACTCCCGGGCGGGGCGCCGGCGGGCTCCCGGCGCTCGGTCACGGAGGTGGTCACGAAGCCTCCTGGAGCTGGCCCGTCGCGGCGGCCATGATCTTCTCCTCCGAGGCGTCCTCGTGCCCGAACTCCGCGGTCAGCCGGCCCTCGCGCATGACCAGGATCCGGTCCCCGATGTGCAGTACCTCGGGGAGTTCCGAGGAGATCATCAAGATGGCGACGCCGTCGCGGGCCAGCCGCACCAGCAGCCGGTGCACCTCCGCCTTGGTGGCGATGTCGATGCCCCGGGTCGGCTCGTCCACGATCAGCAGGGCGGGCTGGCGGCCCAGCCACTTGGCCAGGACGACCTTCTGCTGGTTGCCGCCGGACAGCCGGGACACCGGATCGATCAGGCGCCCGTACTTGAGGTTGAGCCGGACCGCCCAGTCGGCCGCGAACGCCCGCTCGGCCGCGGACCGGACCAGGCCGCCCTGGCGCAGCCGGGCGAGCGACGCGAGCGCCACGTTCTGCTGGATCGACATGTCCATGACCAGGCCCTGCTGCCGCCGGTCCTCGGGAACGAACCCGATCCCCGCGGCCATCGCGCCGGTCGGGGAGGCCCGCCGCAGCTGGCGGCCGCGCAGCACGACCCGGCCCGCGTCGTAGCGGTCGATACCGAACACGGCCCGGGCGACCTCGCTGCGGCCCGACCCGACCAGCCCGGCCAGGGCGACGATCTCGCCGGCCCTGACGTCCAGCGAGATGTCGGTGAACACGCCTTCCCTGGTCAGGTGCTCCACGTGGAGCACGACCTCACCAGCCACGCCGCGCTCGCCGGCCGCCCGCTCCTCCATCTGGCGGCCGACCATGGCCCGGACCAGGTCGTCCGCGGTCAGCCCGGCCAGTTCGCTGGTCAGCACGTGCCGGCCGTCACGCATGACCGTGACCCGCTGGCAGATCTCGAACACCTCCTCCAGGCGGTGCGAGATGAACAGGACCGCCGCGCCGCCGGACCTGAGCGTCCGGACCACGTCGAACAGCCGGGCGACCTCGGTGGCGGACAGGGCCGCGGTGGGCTCGTCCATCACAATCACCCGGGCGTCCAGCGACAGGGCCTTGGCGATCTCGACGATCTGCTGGTCAGCGATGGACAGCCCGCGGCTGATCCGGCCCGGGTCGAGCTTGACTCCCAGCCGCGAGAACAGGGCGGCGGACTCCGCGTGCATCCGGCGCCGGTCGATCCGCCGCCCGGCGAGCAGCGGCTGGCGGCCCATGAAGATGTTCTCCGCGACGCTCAGGTCGGGGAACAGGGTGGGCTCCTGGTAGATGACCGCGATCCCGGCATTCTGGGCATCGGCCGGGTTGTGCAGCCTGACCGGCGTCCCGTCGATCAGCAACTCGCCCGAATCCGGCTGGTACACCCCGGCCAGGATCTTCACCATGGTGGACTTGCCGGCGCCGTTCTCGCCCACCAGGGCGTGGGCTTCCCCGGCGTAGAGGTCGATGGTGCCGTTGGTGACCGCGTGCACCGCGCCGAACGACTTGGTGGCGTCGTGCAGGGCGAGCACCGGTTGGGCCGATGGCGCCGGGCCGGCCGGGGTGGGGGTGCTGGCCGGGCCGGTCGAGCCGGCCGGGGTGGCGGTGCTGGCCGGTGTGCCCTCGGAGGCCGGGGTGCCCTCGGCGGACGGTGCGGATGCCTGGGTGGCCGGTGGTGCCGGTGGCCCGCCTGGTACCGCGGACCCTGACGAGGGGATCCCGCCGTCGTGGGCATCGCCAGCTGTCACAGCCCGGTTCCCCTCTCGTCTCTGGGTGGGTGTCGCCCGGTCCGGCCGCAGGCCAGCGGGGGTTGCCTGAGGGCGAATGTGCTATAACGTTTCAACGTACGTGGAAGCAGTGTCGAGCGAAGTCACGACCCTGTCAAGAGAGGTCCGCGGCGATGCCCCGAATCGTTACAGACCGGGTCTTGGCCACTATTGCCCTGGCCAGGCCTCTGGTTGACGCGTTCCCCCGCCCCGCACGACACTGACCGCACAGGAGGAGCCGTGGCGGACACGCCGGTCAGTATCAGGGAGGTCGCCGCCCTTGCCGGCGTCTCGCTCGGCACTGTCTCCAACGTGCTCAACCGCCCGGAGGTGGTGGCCGAGCCGACCCGGACCCGGGTCCAGGCGGCCATCAAGCAGCTGGGCTTCATCCGGAACGAGTCGGCCCGCCAGCTCCGGGCCGGCCGGAGCCGCACCATCGGGCTGGTCGTCCTGGATGTGGCCAACCCGTTCTTCACCGACGTGGCGCGGGGCGTGGAGGACGAGGCGAGCGAGGCCGGGCTGGCCGTGATCCTGTGCAACAGCGACGACCAGAAGGCCAAGGAATCTCGCTACCTCGAGGTGCTGGAGGAGCACCGGGTCCAGGGCATCCTGATCACGCCGGTGTCCGGGGCCGACAAGCGGCTGGCCAGCGTGCAGCGCCGCGGCACCCCGGTGGTGCTGGTGGACAGCCGGTCCCCGTCCCGCGGCCAGTGCTCGGTGTCCGTGGACGACGTGCTCGGGGGCGACCTGGCCGTGTCCCATCTGCTGGAGGCCGGTCACCAGCAGATCGCCTTCGTGGGCGGCCCGATGAGCGTGCGGCAGGTCAGCGACCGCCGGGACGGGGCGGTCCGGGCCCTGGAGCGGGCCGGACGGCGTGACGCTGACCTGCTCGTGATCGAGACGCCCGCGCTGAACGTGACCGCGGGGCAGCGGGCGGGCTCCCACCTGGCCGGCCTGCCCGCCGGGAGCCGGCCGACCGCCGTATTCTGCGCGAACGACCTGCTCGCGCTGGGCGTGCTGCAGGAGATGACCACCCACCGGATCGCGGTGCCCGAGAGCCTGGCGATCGTGGGCTACGACGACGTGGAGTTCGCCGCGGCGGCCGCGGTGCCGCTGTCCTCGGTCCGCCAGCCCCGGCATCAGCTGGGCCGGGCCGCGGCCCAGCTGCTCATCGAAGAGGCCCTCGGTGACGGCACGCACCGGCACCGTCAGGTCGTCTTCGAGCCGGACCTGGTGGTCCGCGCGTCGAGCCAGGGCCCGACCCAGGGTGGGGGCGCTGCGCAGCCGGTAGCGAGTGAGGCGGCAGGCTGACCCCATGCGTATCGCGCTGTTCGTGACCTGCCTGGCCGACACCCTGTTCCCCGACGCGGGCCGGGCCACCGTCCGGCTGCTGGAACGGCTTGGCCATCAGGTCGAGTTCCCGGCCGCGCAGACCTGCTGCGGCCAGATGCACGTGAACACTGGCTACCTCCGGGACGCGCTGCCCCTGGTCCGCCACTACGTCGAGGTGTTCGAGAGCTGCGAGGCGATCGTGGTCCCGTCCGGCTCGTGCACCGGGTCGATCCGGCACCAGCACGCCATGGTGGCCCGGCGGTACGGGGACGAGGCGCTGGCCCGCCGCGCCGAAGCGGCGGCCGCCCGCACCTACGAACTCTCCCAGCTGCTGGTGGACGTGCTCGGGGTGGAGGACGTCGGCGCGTACTACCCGCACCGGGTCACCTACCATCCGACCTGCCATTCGCTGCGCCTGCTGCGGGTCGGGGACCGGCCGCTCCGGCTGCTGCGCAACGTGACGGGGATCGACCTGGTCGAGCTGCCGGACGCCGATACCTGTTGCGGCTTCGGCGGCACGTTCGCGGTCAAGAACGCGGACACCTCCACCGCCATGCTGGCCGACAAGATGCGCAGCGTGCTGGACACCCGGGCCGAGGTGTGCACGGCGGGGGACAGCTCCTGCCTGATGCATATCGGCGGCGGCCTGTCCCGGCTGCAGACCGGGACCCGGACCGTGCACCTGGCCGAGATCCTGGCCTCGGTGCCGCAAACATCGGTGCCGCGAACGGCCGTGCGGCAACCATCGGAGCCCCATCCGCCGGAGCCGCACGCTGCGGACCAGGCGGGTGCCCGGTGAGCGCGCCCACTTTCCTCGGCCTGCCCACCGCGCCCCGCGGCGTGGGCCACCTGCGCGGCGACGACCCGTTCCCGGTCGCGGCCCGCCGCGCCCTGGCCGACTCCCAGCTGCGCCGCAACCTGGGGAAGGCGACCCGGACCATCCGGGCCAAGCGGGCGGCGGTGGTCGGCGAGCTGCCGGACTGGGAAGCACTGCGCGACGCCGGCCAGGCCATCAAAGCCGGGGCCCTGGCCCACCTGGACCGCTATCTCGAGCAGCTGGAGGAGCAGGTCACCGCGCGCGGCGGCGTGGTGCACTGGGCCCGGGACGCGAACGAGGCCAACGAGATCGTGACCAGCCTGGTCCGCGGGACGGGGGCCACCGAGGCGGTCAAGGTCAAGTCGATCGTCACCGACGAGATCGGCCTCAACGACGCGCTGGCCGCCGCGGGAATCACCGCGCACGAGACCGACCTGGCCGAGCTGATCGTCCAGCTCGGCCACGACCGGCCGTCGCACATCCTGGTCCCGGCCATCCACCGGAACCGGGCCGAGATCCGGGACATCTTCCTGCGTGAGATGGGCGACGTGGATCCCGGGCTGACCGACTCGCCGTCCGCGCTCGCCGAGGCCGCCCGGCTGCACCTGCGCCGCCAGTTCCTGTCCGCGAAGGTCGGGATCAGCGGGGCCAACTTCGCGATCGCCGAGACGGGCACGCTGTGCGTGGTCGAGTCCGAGGGCAACGGCCGGATGTGCCTGACCCTGCCGGACACCCTGATCACCGTGATGGGCATCGAGAAGATCCTGCCCACCTGGGCCGACCTCGGCGTGTTCATGCAGCTGCTGCCGCGCAGCTCCACCGGGGAGCGGATGAACCCCTACACCTCGATGTGGACCGGGGTGACCCCCGGCGACGGCCCGCAGCAGTTCCACCTGGTCCTGCTGGACAACGGCCGCACCGCGGCGCTCGCCGACTCCGAAGGCCGCCAGGCACTGCACTGCATCCGCTGCTCCGCGTGCCTGAACGTCTGCCCGGTATACGAGCGGGTCGGCGGGCACGCCTACGGCTCGGTGTACCCCGGCCCGATCGGCGCGGTGCTGTCCCCCATGCTGACCGGGGTGGAAGACAACGCCTCGCTGCCGTACGCCTCGTCGCTGTGCGGCGCGTGCTTCGACGCCTGCCCGGTCAAGATCGACATCCCGTCGCTGCTGGTCCACCTGCGGGCCCGGCACGTCGACGAGGTGGCGCAGACGCGCCGCGTGCCGAGCCCGGAGGCGGTGACCATGGCGGCTGCCTCGTGGGTGATGGCCAGCCCCGCCCGGTTCGAGGCCGCGCAGCGAGCCGGGCGGGCCGGGCGGCTGCTGGGCCGCAGCGGGCGGATCCGCCGGCTGCCCCCGCCCCTGTCCGCCTGGACCTCCGCCCGCGACGCGCCCCGGCCTCCCGCCCAGACGTTCCGCGAATGGTGGAAGGCCGAACATTTCGCTGGCGAGGGGGGGCGCGCCGGAGGCGTGTCCCCGCCGAGCCAGCGATCCCGGGGGCCGGGGGCTCCGGGGGTAGTTCCCCGGGAAAGCGGAGCGGGGGGTCGTCCCCCCGGGGAAGCAGAACACGGGGATACTCCGTGACCGCGCGGGACGAGGTGCTCGGCCGGATCCGCACCGCGCTGGGCGGCGAGCCCGGCGGCGGGGCGCACCCGCCCGCGGACCCCTCGTCAGCGGGCTACCGGACCCATGGCGAGCTGGATCAGGCCGCGCTGCTCGACCTGCTGGCCGGGCGGCTGATTGACTACCGCAGCCAGGTGCGGCGCACCGAACCCGACAAGCTGCTGGACACCGTCCGCGCGGCGCTGGCCGAGCGCGGCGCGCGCCGGGTGGTCCTGCCTCCCGGCCTCGACCTCCCCGGGCTCAGCCAGCCCGGACCCGGCCAGTCCGGCCCCGGCCAGTCCGGCCCCGGCCAAGTCGGCACCCTCGACGGCGTCGAGCTGATCACCGACGGCGGCCTGTCCGCCGGGGACCTCGATCAGATGGACGGCGTCATCACCCGCGCCGCGGTGGCCATCGCCGAGACCGGCACGATCGTCCTCGACGCCGGCCCCGGCCAGGGCCGCCGGGCGCTCACCCTCATCCCCGACTATCACCTGTGCCTGATCGAGGCCGGCCAGGTGGTCGCGCTGGTCCCCGAAGGTGTGGCGCGGCTGCGCCCGGACCGCCCGCTGACCTGGATCAGCGGCCCGTCCGCCACCAGCGACATCGAACTCGAACGCGTCGAAGGGGTGCATGGTCCCCGCACCCTGGAAGTCATCCTGATCAGCACCATCGATTAACTGTTCGAGTTTGCCCCCATATAACGGGGCGGATCCTAACAGTTAAGGCCTGGGAGGCGGAGGCGGCAGATGCGGGCGGTCAGCTACCCCGGCTACGGGGTCATGCCGGAGGTGACCGACGTATCCGAGCCAGCCTGCCCGGACGACGGTGTGGTCATCAGCGTCGGCGCGACCGGGGTATGCCGGTCGGACTGGCACGCCTGGAAGGGTCACGACCCCGTCCCGCTGCCGCACATCCCCGGGCACGAACTGGCCGGGACCATCGCCCAGACCGGGCCGGCGGTGACCCGGTGGCGGGCGGGAGACCGGGTCACGGTGCCGTTCGCCTGCGGTTGCGGCCGGTGTGAGTACTGCCAGGCGGGCGACGCCCAGGTGTGCCCGGACCAGACCCAGCCGGGGTTCACCGGTCCCGGGTCGTTCGCCGAGCGGGTGGCCATCCACGCCGCGGACACCAACCTGGTGGCGCTGCCGGACGCCGTGGACTTCGTCACCGCGGCCAGCCTGGGCTGCCGGTTCGCCACCGCCTACCGGGCGCTCACCGGCCACGCCCGGCTGCGCCCGGGGGAGTGGCTCGCGGTGCACGGCTGCGGCGGGGTCGGCCTGTCGGCGGTGCACATCGGCGCGGCCCTCGGCGCCCGGGTGATCGCGGTCGACGTGGCCGGCCCCGCGCTCGACCGGGCTCGCGAGCTCGGCGCCGGGCACGCAATTCTCTCCGCAACGAACACCGATCCGGCCCCGGTCATCCACGACATCACCGGAGGCGGGGCGCAGGTGTCCGTGGACGCGCTCGGCTCGCCGGAGACGCTGGCCAGTTCGGTGCGCTCGCTGCGCCGCCGCGGGCGGCATGTCCAGGTCGGCCTGCTCCTCGGCCCCGCGGCCGCGCCGCCGGTCCCGATGGACCTGGTCATCGCGCGGGAGCTGGAAATCTACGGCTCGCACGGCATGGCGGCCCGCGACTACCCGGACATGCTGGCCCAGATCGCCGGCGGCGCACTCCGTCCCGCGCGGCTGGTCGGCAACGTGATCGGGCTGGACCAGGCCGGCGCCGCGCTGGCCGCGATGGATGGTCCGGGGTCTGCTGCCGGGATGACCGTTATGGAAATTTAGGGGGTGCTGGCGGCCAGCTCGCCAGCGGTGCGGGTGTTGATCACCCGGTCCGGCGCGAGGCCGTATTTTTCGGCACGAACGCAGCCGTTTTCCAGCCAGTCGAGTTGACCGGGCGCGTGCGCGTCGGTGTCGATGGAGAACAGGCAGCCCATCTCGGCGGCCAGGCGCAGCAGCCGCCCGGGCGGATCCCGGCGTTCCGGCCGGCAGTTGATCTCGACCGCGACGCCGTGCTCGCGGCAGGCGCCGAACACCGCGTCCGGGTCGAACTCCGACTCCGGGCGCCCCCGCCCGCCCCGCCCGGACAGCAGCCGGCCGGTGCAGTGCCCGAGCACGTCCACGTGCGGGTTGCGGACCGCGGTCACCATCCGCTCAGTCATCGGGCCGGCGGGCATCCGCAGCTTGGAGTGCACGCTGGCCACCACCACGTCGAGCCGGGCCAGCAGGTCTTCCCGCTGATCCAGTGACCCGTCGTCGAGGATGTCGACTTCGATGCCGGTCAGGATGCGGAACGGGGCCAGTTCCTCGTTGAGCCGGGCAACCAGTGCGAGCTGGGCCTCCAGACGCTCGGGGGACAGCCCATTGGCCACGGTGAGCCGGGGCGAATGGTCGGTCAGCGCGATCCATTCGTGGCCCAGCGCGCGGGCCGCCTCGGCCATCTCACCGGGCGGGCTGCCACCGTCGGACCAGTCCGAGTGCGTGTGGCAGTCTCCGCGCAGCGCCGCGCGCATGGCCGTGGGCGCGGCGGCTTCCGGTGTTTCCGCGAGCAGCCGGGTCAGGTAGTCCGGTTGCTGGCCGGCCGCCGCCTGGGTGATGACTTCGGCGGTGGTCTCGCCGATCCCGTTCAGCGCGCGCAGCGTGCCGTCAGCCAGGCGGCGCTCCAGTTCACCCGCGGGCAGTTCGCTGACCACCTGCGCGGCCCGGCGGAAGGCCTGCACCCGGTAGGTGGGCGCGCCCGCCCGCTCCAGCACGAACGCGATCTCGCGCAACGCCTGAACCGGGTCCATCCTGCTATCCAACCCGATCGGCCAGCCTGGGTGGATGAAGCCGCGCAAGGCGGGCAGGGAGAATGGGTACCTGCAGCCCAGCGAATCCCATCGCCGGAGGAGAGATTTCGTCGTGACCGCAGTTCCTGAGATCTTGCTCAACAACGGAAGGTCGATCCCCCAGTTCGGCTTCGGGGTGTTCCAGGTCAAGCCCGCGGACACCGCGGAGGCGGTGAGCACTGCCCTGAAGACCGGGTACCGGCACATCGACACCGCCGAGATGTACGGCAACGAGAAAGAGGTCGGCGAGGCCATCGCCAAGTCCGGCCTCGACCGCGGCGACGTGTTCGTCACCAGCAAGCTGTCCAACGACGCGCACCTCCCCGATGACGCCCGGGCGGCGTTCGACCTTTCGCTGGAGGAGCTCGGGTTCGACTACCTGGACCTGTTCCTGATCCACTGGCCCTTGCCCACCCGGTACGGCGGCGACTTCGTGTCCACCTGGAAGACGCTGGAGGAGTTCTACCGCGACGGCCGGGCCCGCTCGATCGGCGTGTCGAACTTCCAGCCGCATCACCTGCGGCGGTTGCACACCGAGGCCGAGGTCCCGCCAGCCATCAACCAGATCGAGGTCCACCCCTATCTGACCCAGGACGATGTGCGCGGGTTTTGCGCCGAGCACCAGATCGCCATCGAAGGCTGGTCGCCGATCGGCCAGGGCATGGAACTCGGCGACCCCACGATCAATGAGATCGCCGAGCGGATCGGCAAGACCCCGGCCCAGGTGGTCCTGCGCTGGCACATCGAGCGCGGCGACATCGTCTTCCCCAAGTCGGTCACGCCTGCCCGGATCAAGGAGAACTTCGCCATCTTCGACTTCGAGCTGTCCGGCGAGGACGTCGAGGCGATCAGCGCCCTGAACAAGAACGAGCGGACCGGTCCCGACCCGGACACGTTCACGGGGGGCTGAGCTAGGGGCGGCGGACGCTCCACTCGAAGGTGCCCCGGCACACGAGCGCGTGCGCCTCGTCGGTGATGTCGGCCACGGTGCTGATCCGGGCGCGTTTATGGTGCCCGGACAGCACCGGCCGCAGCGCCTGCCGCGCCGCGCCGGTCAGTTGACAGGAGGCCACCAGCCGGCCGCGGGCGGGGGCGCGGAACTCCAGCGTCGCGGTCGCGCCGAGGGGGAGCACGCCGCGGAATTCGTCCTCGGCCTCGCAGGCGGCGATGATGGCGGCCAGGCCGGCCGCGTCGGCCAGCGTGATCAGCCCGCTGGAATGCAGCGAGTCGATGACGTTGGTGAGCCCGGGCGGGGTGAGCAGCGAAACTTCCGCGCCGCCGTCCGCCGCGCGCAGCACCTCCAGGCCGGCTGTGCGATGGGCCGGTATCGGTTCCAGCAGCGAGCGGGCCAGTGCGGTGACGTCCATGAACCGCCGAGTGTGGCAGCCCCGGCTGACCGGAGCATGACCATCCGGGGAACACCCGGGGTTGCCCGGCTGCTAGGCGTCCGGGCTCAGCTCGGGCTGGTCCAGCAGGCGGAGCCAGGTCCCGTCCGGCTGCCTGCGGGCCACCTGCACCCGGACCCCGGTCCCGTCCCGGGCCACGGTGGCGGTGAGCGCGATATCCCCGCTGACCAGTGTGGGCAGCGGCGATTCCGGCTCGAAGCGTGGCGCGTTGGCCAGGACCTTCTCCCACAGTGCGCGGATCGCCTCGCGGCCGGTGGTCTGGGCACCCGGCGGGTACGCCATCACCGCGCCGGTCTCGTACAGCGATGCGATCCCGGCCGCATCGCCCGCCCGGGCGTGCTCGACGAAGAGGCGGGTGAGATCCTCCGGCTGGCGGGCTTTCTCCTGGCCAGGCATGATCCTCCGATCCCGCGGCCAGTGACCGCGTCGTTGTTTGTGCCGGGTGACGGCGCGGTAGTCCGCGTCGTCCCTCCGGGTCATGCACTGCCCAGCCTGGCCCGGGCTAGTCAAGAAGTCCAACAGATACTTGTTCTTGAAACTAGAATGGCTGGTTATGGAATTGAGGCAGCTGGAGTACTTCGTCGCGGTCGCCGAGGAGGCGAATTTCACTCGCGCGGCGGAGCGTGTCCACGTCAGCCAGTCAGGTGTCAGCGCGCAGGTCCGCCAGCTCGAACGCGATCTCGGCGCGCCCCTGATCGACCGGTCCGGCCGGGTGGCCACGCTGACGGCGGCTGGGACGGCGGCCCTGCCACACGCCCGGGCCACGCTCGCGGCTGCGGGGGCGGTCCGCCAGGCGGTGGACGACGTGACCGGGCTGCTGTCCGGCCAGATCGTGGTCGGGATGGTGACGGCGTGCACCGTCGCCCCGCTGTTCGACGCCCTGGCCGCGTTCCACCTGGCGCATCCGGGCATCGAGATCGCGCTGGTGGAAGGCAACTCCGACGGGCTGGTCGAGCAGGTCCGGACCGGCGCGGCTGACGTGGCCCTCATCGGGGCCGCCGGTGCCCCGCCCGGGGGACTCGATGCATTCACCATCGTCAGCGAGGGCCTCGTGGCCGCGGTGCCCCCCGGCCATCCGCTCGCCGGGCGGGAGGCCGCCACGCTGGCCGAGGTCATCAGGTACCCGATCATCAGCCTGCCTCCGGGTGCCGGGGTGCGCGCGGTGTTCGATCAGGACTGCGCCGCCCAGGGGCGGCGGCCGGATATCGCGTTCCAGGCCAGCGCGCCGGGTGCGGTCGCCGACCTGGCCAGCCGCGGGCTGGGCGTGGCCATTCTCACCGAGACCATGGCGGCCGGATTCTCCGGCCAGCTGACCGCGGTGATCATCAAGGACGTCGTGACCCCGGCGCTGCTGGCCCTGGTCTGGGCGCGCGCCGAGAGCCCCGCCCTGCGTGAGCTCCTGCTGCACAGCCGCCAGGCCTTTGCCCCTCAGCCGCCCGGCTAGGCGCGGTCAGCGCCCGATGGCCGGGCGGGTCCGGGGCTGGCGGGTCAGCCACTGCCAGAACGTCCGGCGAGGCGGGCGGGGCGGACGAGGGGGCCGCCGCGGCCGGGCGGTGATCATGCCGCTGCCGACCTTGCCCGACACCTCGATCCGCAGCACGGACGCGTCCTGGCCCCAGGGCGCCTTGACCTCCAGGCTGCCGCTGCGGACCGCGACCTCGTCCATGTCCACGACGATGCCGGGCTTGGTGACCAGGGTGAGGATGCCGGAGCCCACCTCGGCGTCGATGGGCAGCAACGGTTGCGTGATGACCGCCTCGGTGAAGTCCAGCGTCACCACCCCGCTCTTGACCCGGACCTCCATCCGGTGCGGGACGAGCCACGGGCCGGTGCGCTCCACGACGGAGGACTGGCAGTCGATGCGGACCACGTCTTTGGGGGCCGGGGCGCCCAGCACGGTCCCGGCGGCGGACGGCAGGTCCCTGGTGACCCGGGCGAGTTCGGCGTAGGTGCGCGCGGTCAGTGCGATCTCGAGTCGCTCGTCGAGTTCTTCCGCGCTAAGGCGGCCGTCGCCCGCGGCCACCCGCAGTTGCTCGGCTACCCGGTCCCGGTCCTCATAAGAGACGCGCAACTCCTCGCGGGGGACGGGGCTGGTGCCGTCCCCCGCTGGCTGCAATTCGCCCGTCATGGGCACACTCTATGGCCCGGGCCGCGGGCCGGGGGAGTCGGCGGCGGGGGAGGACGATCCGGCCTGCGGGGCCCCGCCCGGGGGCCCGATCGGCGGGGCCCAGCGGGGGCGGGGGATCAGGCAGAACGGATGCCCGGCCGGGTCGGCGTAGACGGGTGAGTGGCTGTCGCCTCCGGGCAGGCGCCGGGCGCCCAGCGCCAGCACCCGGGGCTCAGCGGCTGGCACGTCATCGACCATGACGTCGAAGTGCATCTGCTGAGGCCGCGCGGGGTCCGGCCACCGGGGCGGCTGAAAATCTGGTGCGAGCTGGAAGCCGATCCCGGAGGTGGTGTCGCTGGCCGAGACGACCGCGAAGTCGTCCTCCTGCCAGGTGACGGGGAGCCCGAGCAGCTCGGAGTAGAACGCGGCCAGGGCGGCCGGGTCGGGACAGTCCACGATGACGTGGTGCAGGCGGCCGATCACGGTCCCATGGTGCCACTGGGGGGCCACCACGCCGCCCGGGGTGGGGGTAGCCACCATCAGCCGGTCGTCCCCGCACCCTTGCCGCCGGCCCCCAGCAGGGCTTCTACTCATGAGCATGGATGCCGGGGGGGTCATCGCACCGCGGGCCGGCGGGGGTAGCCGCAGATGCTGATCACGCTGACCTGGCTGCGACTGGACGGGCTCAGGCGCTGGCGGTCGCTGGCTGTCCTGGCCCTGCTCATCGCCCTGGCCACCGCGACCATCCTGACCTCCCTCGCGGGTGCGCGCCGCGGCCAGACCGCGTTCGACCGGCTGTGGGCCCGCACGCTGCCTGCGACCGCCACGGTACTGCCCAACCAGCCGGGGTTCGACTGGGCCAAGGTCGCGGCCCTGCCCGAGGTCGCCGCGCTGACCAAGTTCCCGGTGGTGTTCGGGTTCGAGGTCCAGGGCTACCCCGGGGCCAGCACCGGGTTCCCGCTGGCCGACGACCAGATGACCCGGACCATCGAGCGGCCCGTCATCGTGGCCGGACGGCTGTTCGACCCGCGCCGCACCGACGAGGTCATGGTCACGCCCAAGTTCGCCGCGAGTTACGGCAAGCACGTGGGCGACACGCTGACCCTGGAGTTGGCCAGCCCGCAGCAGGCCAACCAGGAGTACGACGGGACCACCGGTCCGCCGCGCGGGCCGAAGATCCGGGCCCGCATCGTGGGGGAGGGCCGTTCCCCGTGGGCCCTCGACGCGGACTCACCCGGATCGCCCGGCGGCATCCTCACCACGCCCGCCCTGTTCACCCGGTATCGCACCAACATGATGGGCACGAACGGGCAGGCATACATCAACGCGCTGGTCCGGCTCAAGGGCGGCCAGAGCGCGATCCCGGCCTTCCGTGCCGATCTAAGACAGGTGACGGGGCGGTCGGACATCGACATCTGGGACAACCAGCAGCAATTCGGCGATCCCGTGAACAAGGTGTCCGCCTACGAGGCCGCCTGCCTGCTGGCCTTCGGGCTCGCGGCGCTGGCGGCCGCGCTGTTCCTGATCGGCCAGTCCGTCGCCCGGTATACCTCCGCCACGGTGGCGGATCTCCAGGTGCTCCAGGCGCTGGGCATTACCCGGGGGCAGGCCGTGGCCGCCGCTTGCGCCGGGCCCGCCCTGGCCGGCGTGGCGGGCAGCACGCTGGGGGTGGCGGGCGCCATCGTGGCTTCGCGATGGATGCCGATCGGCGTGGCTTCTATCGCCGAGCCGCACCCCGGTATCGACGCGGACTGGGTCGTCCTGGGCCCCGGGTGGGTGCTGGTGCCGCTGCTGGTGCTGGCTGGTTCCGCGGCCGCGGCGGCGGTGGCGCTGGCCGCAGGGCGCCGGCAGGCGCCGCAACGCCGGTCCGTGATCGCGGCGGCACTGGCCGCAATGAACTCGTCCGTCCCGCTGGAGGTGGGGGCCAGGTTCGCGCTCGAGCCCGGCCGCGGGCGGTCCTCGGTGCCGGTCCGGTCCGCCCTGGTGGGCGCGGTCGTCGGCGTGCTCGGGGTGCTGGCCGCCTTCACCTTTTCCGCCGGTGTCTCCGACGCGGCCAGCCACCCGGAGCGGTTCGGGCAGACCTGGCAGCTGGACACGTTCCTCGGCTACAACGGGCAGGATTTCGGGCCGGCCAGCCGGGTGCTGCGGGCTGCCGCCGCCGACCGTGATGTGACCGGGGTGGACGATGCGCGGATCGGCGGCGCGCAGTCCGAGTCCGGTCAGGTCTCCGTCGAGAGCTTCACCTACGCCCCGGTGGGCGGCAAGCGGCCGGCCGTGGTGCTCACGTCCGGGCGGATGCCGGCCCGGCCGGACGAGATCGTGCTCGCCCCGACGACCGCGCAGGAACTGCACGCCGGGAGGGGCTCTGTGGTCCAGCTCACCGGCGGGGGCACCGTTGCGCACCCGGTGCGGGTGACCGGCATCGGCTTTGTTCCCTCCGGGCCGCACAACGGGTACGCGGACGGCGCCTGGCTCACCCCCGGCGGTTACGACCGGATCTTCCACGGCGCGAACTATGGGTTCAAGTTCCACGTCGGGACGGTGTCGCTGCGGCCGGGAGCAGACGTGCAGGCGGTCGAGCGCCGCCTGGACGCCGCCGCGTTCGCGATCACCGGTAGCCACAAGGCCATCACGTTCACGCCGCCTGATCCGCTGCCGGAGATCCAGGAGGTCAAGGACCTGGAACTGCTGCCGGTCGCGCTGGGTGCGTTCCTGGCCCTGCTGGCGGTCAGCGCGGTCGGTCACGCCCTGGCCACCGCGGTCCGCCGGCGACGCCACGACCTGGCCGTGCTCCGGGCGCTGGGGATGACCCGGAGGCAGGCGCGGCTGGTGGTCACGACCCAGGCCAGCCTGCTGGCGGTGATCGGCCTGGCGTTCGGCGTGCCCCTGGGCATCGCGCTCGGCCGGGTCATCTGGCGCGCGGTGGCCGGCTTCACCCCGCTGGCTTACCATCCGCCGCTCGCGCTGCTGGCCCTGCTCCTGGTCGGCCCCGTCGCCCTGCTGGCCGCGAACGCGCTGGCCGCCTGGCCCCAGCACCGCGCCGCACGGGTGCACTCCGCGCGTGTTCTGCGCAGCGAATGACGGCCAGGACGGCTAGCCTGCTTTAGAACGCCGGATCGAGCACGCCGATCGCCGCGTATCATGATCGAAACTATGTTCGACAAATATCGCCCGGGCTGCTAGCGTCGCAGCACGCATACCGCCGAGGCGGAGGTCGGAGATGAGCAGCACACGAGGTGATGCGCCGGTTCCCAGGCCCGGGGAACTGGATCCTGAGGACGACCTCACCTCGCGGCAGCGCGACGTGATCCACGCCATCGTGGGATTCCGCCAGGAGCACCAGTACGGGCCGAGTGTCCGGGACATCGGCGAGGCGATCGGGCTCGGCCCATCTGGCGTGCACCACCACCTCAAGGTGCTGCGGCAGAAGGGCTGGCTGAGCGGCGGCACCGGGCAGGCGCGGACCTCCGTGGTCCTGGCGCCGGGCCATCCCGTGATCGAGGTCATCGAACCCCGCCAGGCGAAGGGTGCGATCCGGGCGGCCAGGTCCCGGGAGGCTCAGTCCCGGGCGGCCAGGAAGGCCCGCGAGCCCGGCGGAACCGCCAGGACGGCCGGGGCTCCCCGCACGGTG